>JBAZZE010000039.1:0-3083 GCA_041658955.1 Candidatus Shapirobacteria bacterium | reverse complement strand
CAGTGCCGTTGTGACCGACAATCAAGTTGGTTTTGGGTCCAAATTCAATGACTCTATCAGTGTAAGAACGGAAGAAATTAAGGTGAAGTTTGCTAAGATACATCTATGTCTAAAGATATCATGAAAGGGGTCAAAGTAGCAATATTTAAGGAAGGAGAGGTAAAAGTTGGTGATGTGTCGATGCATTATGCGACCAGTGGCAAGGGTCGTCCCCTACTATTTGTTCATGGATGGACCAACAACTGGAAAGGATATATTCCAATGGCTCAATACTTATATAAGGACTACCAATTTATTGGTGTGGACTTGCCGGGTTTTGGAGATAGTGACCGACTCGATTCGTATAACCTCAAGAGCCAGGCTGATTATTTAGCTGGATTTATCAATGAAATGAAGATAAAAAAGCCGGTAGTTGTCGGTCATTCGATGGGGGCTTATGTAGTGTCGACTTTTTATAGTCGACATCCAAATGTAGCCAGCCACATAATATTGATCGCTCCGATGTTTTTAAAAAATAATAAAACAGCGATGGTCAAGGTGATGGGAGTGATGTATCGCCTACTTCGAAAAAGCAAACTAGCCATGAGCGCAGTTAAGAGGATAGTCGATACCAAACGTTATACCTACTTCACTGCCAAACATATAAATATGTATAAGTTTGATAAAAAAATTATTGATGAGACTGGTTTTGAAGGTAAGCTAAAAGCATCAAAGGAAGTGTATGTTGATATGGGGATGGCGATATCGAAGACGCATATAGACGACTTGATCGAGAAAAATACAATTCCAGTTGACCTAATCTTTGGTAAGTTCGACAAGTTGACCAACGCGACTCAGGCGAGAAAACTATTGGATGGTAGGGGTAAATATAATATTGAAGAAGTTGATGAAGCAGGGCATGTGTTGACAGTGGAACAGCCGGAGGAGACAGTGAAGAGACTTGTCAAATTGATTGGTCCATCGGGCAGGAGTTGAACCTGCTTTAGACAGTTTTACAGACTGTTGCCTAACCGTCCGGCTCCCGATGGTATGAGACTGATACCCTTTTCGGGATCAGATCGCTTCAGATTATAACAAATAAACGGGATATATTCAGCCTAAGGGACTACTTTAGATAATTCTTAGTATGGTAGATGACTTTCTGTTTTTCATCTAACTTCGCAGATAAAAAGACAGTACCTTTATTACTAATCATATCTTTAAAACAAAAGTTAAGGTCATCAACTCGTTCGTACTTATCGGAAAAGATTTCTTCTTCGGTTAACCAGAGTAACTCGCCGTCGTCACCATCTTCTGGAATAACATCAAAGCTATCAACATTGATAATGAAAAAACACATAACCCAGTCGGTGGGATAGCCACCTTCAAGAGTGACTACACCAGCGAGCTTAATTTGCTCAGCGGTAACAATTTGACCTGATTCTTCGGCAGTCTCACGAATGGCAGTATCGACATAGTTCTCCCCTGACTCACAACGTCCACCAATACCATTAAGTCTGCCTGGGTCAACTTTCTTGCTGGGGCTCCTTTTAATAAGGAGATACTTGTCGTCCTTATGAAGAAAAAGGGTAACGGCTTTTTGGGAATTACGATCGTATTCGTCCATATATATAGTTTAGGTAACTAACAGTGATTGTATAATAGTTCATGGCAAAAAAAATAAGACTGATTTCTTGGAATGTGGCTGGGTTTAGAGCGGCAGTAAAAAAGGGTGTGTATCAATTTATGACGGAAGATAAGGCAGATGTATACTGTTTTCAGGAAATGAAAGCCAAGGTAGACCAAATACCTCACACATTAGATGAACCCAAGGGCTATCACATGTATTTGAATGAAGCAGAGAAAGCCGGCTACTCTGGGGTGGCGACATTTAGTAAAGATGAACCAAAAAGTGTAATTATTGGGGATCGGGATAATGACTGGGACAATGAAGGAAGAGTGGTGATTACTAAGTTTGATGAATTTACCCTACTTAACGCTTATTTTCCTAATGGAAAAAGAGACAAAGGAAGACTCCAGTATAAAATGGATTTTTATAAATACTTTTTGGCTTACTGCAATCAGCTAAGGGACAAGGGTGAAAAAGTAATTTTTTGTGGAGATGTTAATACAGCTCATGAAGAGATTGACCTCGCCCGTCCAAAAGAAAATTCGAAGACTTCGGGGTTTTTGTCTGAAGAGAGGGAAATACTAACTCAATGGGAAGACCAAGGCTGGGTTGATACATTTCGATTGCTTCATCCAGAACAAGTGATGTATTCGTATTGGGATCAAATAACTAAGGCTCGGACCAGAAATGTAGGCTGGAGAATTGATTACATCTATATCGATAAGGCACTTAGCAAAAACTTGAAAGAGGCATTTATTCTGACTGAAGTGATGGGATCGGATCACTGCCCAGTGGGGATTGAGATAGAATTGTAGTATGGATCAAAAACCTTGGTGCTTCTGTGATCGAAAAAGTTTTGAGAGCAGAATTTTTAAAGAAGACGAATATTTTTATTGCTTGTTTGATGATGCGCCAGTATCCCCTGGCCATGCTTTGATTGCTCCAAAGGAACATATTGTCAGCATCTTAGATCTAAAACCAGAAATGTGGAGTAAGTTGTTTGAAGAAATAACCGAAGCTATTGAGATAATTAAAAAGACGGATATGAAGGTTGTTTATAAAGACATGCTCTTAGACAAGGTCAGTGAAAACAATAAATGGTTTTTGGAAAACGCTCTAAACCACCCAAGGATAAATACAATCCCTGACGCCTACAATCATGGAGTAAACGATGGCAGAGCGGCGGGAAGAACAGCAGACCACTTGCACTGGCACATAATCCCCCGTTATGATGGCGATATGGCAGACCCAAGAGGTGGTGTAAGACATGTCATTCCCGAAATGGGAAACTATAAAGTTATGAGGTGAAATTAAAAAAAATTTATGAAAGATCAAATTATTTTATTTGTGGCTCAGAAAGCGATAATTGTAAATCAAAACAAGATTTTAATTTTAAGAGAAGCAGAAAGTTATAAAGATAGTGCAAACATCGGGAAATGGGGAGTACCAGGAGGGAGAATAAAACCTGGGGAAC
>JBAZZE010000038.1:0-3227 GCA_041658955.1 Candidatus Shapirobacteria bacterium | reverse complement strand
TGGAAACAAGTTTTAAGGCTCGATTTTCGTTTAAATATGAACGATGAATAAGTGCCTGTTCGAGAAGCTCGGGATTTTTGAATTTGATTCCAAGTAATTCTTGGAGTTCCAATAAAGTATCGGTCATTCTGTTTTGAGGATACCACCAAGACAACCGTTTACAAATGAGGGGCTACTGTCGGTTCCAAATTCTTTGGCTAGCTCGACTGCTTCGTCAATAATTACTTTTGGTGGGGTATTTTTTTGAAATAAGAGTTCCCAAATTGCGCAGCGAAGAATGGAGAGATCAACTTGATTAATTTTAGCTATGGGCCACTTGGGTGCAAAAGTTGAAATTGATTGATCAATCTCGACAAGATGACTAATGATCTCAACTGAATCTGGGGTTGAAGGCTCGGAATTACCACAATTGTGGGCAAAAACTGCCTGCATGTTCTTTATTCTTCGGATGTGTCTAGGATCTTGGTGACTTTTCACAGTTGTTTACAGTTGGGGCATTGAAACCCTGCCAATTTTGGTTGGCCACAATGTTTGCAATTGATGGGTTTTTGAATTGTAGGTCCGGTGTGGGTGGCGCGGCGTCGACCTTGACGTCGTGAAGATGGCCAATGTTTAGGTAGTGCTGTCATGGGGTTAGTATAGCATTAATCTGTCATTTTTGAACTAGAAATAGAATCGGCTATTAAAGTAGAGAAATCAAATCCTAGTGTGTCCAGATCTTTGATTATTTTGGTCCCTAAACTTATTGAGTTGGCATCCAGATAGAAATGTCCATGTTGGGTGGTGGAAAAAAGCTGGCCTTGGCCGCGACTTTTAAGATCAAACTCAGCTAATTGTAGGCCCTCATAATGGGTGGATAAATAATTCAATCGAGGATTACTACTGTTTCCAAATAAATAGCAATAACCTTTTTTATCACCTCTACCAACTCTACCGCGTAATTGATGGAGTGATGCTAGTCCAAATCTGTCAGCTGATTGGATGATAATTACAGTAGCATTGGGGAAATCTATACCAACTTCAATTATGGGAGTGGTAATCAGGATATCAATTTCTCCTTTCTCAAACCGCTCAAAAATTTTTTGTCTTTGTTCTGGTTTTATTTTACTGTGAATTAATTCTAGTTTGAGGTGTGGAAATACTAATTGAAGATTTTTAAACTCAGTAGTAGCTGATTTGACGGCAGTTTGAGTTTCTGAATCTTCAATGAAAGGACAAACTATAAATGCCTGTTCTTTTGT
Source organism: Candidatus Shapirobacteria bacterium (assembly GCA_041658955.1). Lineage (GTDB taxonomy): Bacteria > Patescibacteriota > Microgenomatia > UBA12405 > UBA12405 > UBA2283. Next base: position 1,986 of record JBAZZE010000038.1, on the reverse strand, counting down.
TTTTTGAATATGAGTATCGAGCCACTTATAGCAATCGTCGATTTTTGGTGGTGCCACCACATAAGTTTTGACAGGTTGCCATCGGGGAAGGTGAGCCAAAGTAGAAACATCGAGGTGTCCGTATATTGAGAGGGCTAGAGTCCGAGGAATTGGGGTGGCGGTAAGTGAAAGGCTGTGGGGTGGATTTTTATATTTATTTAAAAAGTTTCGTTGGGAAACGCCAAACTTATGTTGCTCGTCGATTATTAAAAGAGCAACTTTTTTAAGCAAACTTTCATTTTGGTAAAAAGCAGCATGAGTGGATATGATGATGGCGTTACTAGGGATTGTTTTAGGTTTTGATTTATTGTCTAGTAATAGTATGGGGCAACTTTTAAGCAAGGAAGAAAATGATGAAAAATGTTGCTTGGCTAATATTTGAGTAGGAGCCACTAACAGGGTTAATTGATTGTTGGCGCTGGTTAGGTGAGCGGCCAGAATGGCGACAATTGTTTTACCTGAGCCGACATCACCGCTCAGTAGTCGATGAGCGGGCCTTTTACTTAAAAGATCCAATTTGACCTCATCCCAAGCTATTTGCTGGCTGGGACTAAGATCATAAGGTAAAAAATCCGTAGTGGGAGTAGTTTTCAGCATATATGCTGGTTTTTGCTGGGAAATAGTTTGTTTTTGAAGATGAGAAAGAGAGAGTAAAGAGAGGGATTGGTTGAGGTTTATCCTTGTTTGAGCCATCGCCAAAGTGTTGGCTTTTGATGGACAATGAATTTCTTTGATGGCTTCTTCTTGGCTGAGTAAACCATATTTGGAAATGATAGCTTTGGGGAGGACATCTTTTATTGGTTTGAGAAGTTGGTCGAAGTTTTGATGGATTATCTTTTCGACCTGAGAAGATTTTAGTCCTGATGTTTGGTGGTAAATTGGTATGATTCGCCCGGTTTTATTACCCACAAGCGGAGCGACTAAAGTGGCTTTGTTCTGATACAACGATGGCGACCCGGCCACACTAATAGATTCACCAACTTTGATAGATTTACTCAAATAAGGCTGGTTAAACCAGATTAGGTTAAGACTTCCAGTATTGTCACGAATGGTAGCCCTTTGAATGTTTTTATGAGAACGAGTGTAAATATTTTGAAAGTTAGTGACTTGTCCGCTAAAGGTAGTCGGTATATCGAGTTCTAGGTCAGAAATGTTTTTACAATTAGAAAAGTCTAGATAGCGGTGGGGGTAAAAATGAACTAATTCTGTGGGACTGGTAATACCCAGAGTTTCAAACAGTACACTAGTTTTTGGACCAATTCCGGTGAGTGAGATAAGGGAGGGCATAACAGTTTATGTTATCATTTAGGCATGAGAATTCTGGGCAAGAAGATTGGCAGGAAGGGAATCACCAAATTTATATTAGTAATATCAATGATGGCATTATTACTTGGTGGTATTACTCCATTTCTGAGTCTACTAATTAGATGAGAAAAAAGAATTTCATAAGCCGACTAAAATCGATAAATTTTGGAAGTAGGCGTTTTTGGTACCGCGCAGTTTTAGCATTACTTGTCATGGGTCTAGTTGGGTATGTGGCGGTGTTAGTAGCTTTTGTATGGTATTCAAAGGATCTACCAACTCCAAACAAAGTGGTCAGAAGAGATGGTTTTTCAAGCCGTATTTACGATCGCAATGGTGAGTTGGTCTATGATGTTTACAAAGATGCTAAACGGGTACCAGTGGTTTGGGAGGATGTCCCTGACACCTTGAAAAATGCCACAGTGGCTGTTGAAGATAAAGATTTTTATAAACATCAAGGTTTTGATCCATTAACCCCGTTTAGAATAATTAAAAATGTGTTTACTTTGGGTAAATTTACTGGTGGTTCGACACTGACCCAACAGTTGGTTAAAAATGTATTACTTACCTCTGACCGGACAGTAACTCGAAAAATCAAAGAGTTTATGTTGTCGGTACAGATCGAGGCAAAATACAAGAAGAGTG
>JBAZZE010000037.1:0-3648 GCA_041658955.1 Candidatus Shapirobacteria bacterium | reverse complement strand
TGGCAGTTGTTTGTGAATAAAAATTTACCAGAGAAACCGGTAAATAAGATGGAATTCCTGATAGATGAAATTTATGGAGAAGAGGCTAGAAAAGGCTAGCTTGCAAATCTTTAGCTTCGGCTTTTGGATAACTAAAATCTACCTCGAGTGTACAAATAGTGTTCCATTTATTTTTGTACTTTAGAAAGCCATGCTTAAGTCCATAATCATAAACTTTTTTAGTGACATCCACGTCAGCTTCACAGTATTTTTTTAACTTAGCTAGAGACTCAGGAGTATGTTCTGCCCAATAACGGACAGCGTTGAGTCCGTGGTCGATTTTGGTTTCATTGAGCGTCTGGCTGGCAATAGAATCAAGACTTAGTCTAAAACCAAGAGCATCTTTGACATGAGTCATAATGTCAAAGTGGTTGAGCTTGCGAAAATCGTACGGAGCCAATGGGGCTACGGCTGGGATATCAAAGTGTTCGGTGTTGAATCCAACAATCCGGTCAGCATTGGTAAAGAGTGGCCACATTTTTGGAAAGTCTTCTTCCCAAAAACTATACATTTGGCCGCTAATCTCATTCAGCTTTTCATCGAGCTGACGCTTGTAAACAGAAATGATAGATATGCCTAAGTCTGCAGGGTTGTTGCCAATAATGTCATCAAATATTTTCTTGGTTTCGATGTCAAAAAAGAGTTCTGTCAGCATGGAAATAAGGATATCATAAAAAATGTCGGACACGGAAGCCGCGCCCGACATTTTTTTTGTTATTAAATTGGTAACCGTAGCCTACTCAACTATGAGCTTACCCCACATACCATTTTGACGGTGTTGACCGACGCTACAGTAATATTCAAAAGTGCCTGTCTTATCTGCGGTAAAGGAGATTTTGTCACTTTCACCGGTTTTAATTTGTTTGGTAGCGACACCAAACTCATCAATTTTTAGGTCATGAAAACCTTCGGTGTTCGTAAAATTTATAACTACCTTATCACCTTTTTTAACTTTGATTTCTTTGACATCAAAACTAAAATTAAGACCTTTTATATTAAAGGTTTGTTCAGTTTGGTCAGACATTTCTAGTACAGCAGTTGGAGTAGCTGGAGGTGCTGGATTGGTGGGAGGAGTTTGCTTCATGTAAAAGTAACCACTACCGACAATAAAAACCACTAAAGCGATTAGAAACAGATTTTTCATTTTAAAATCCTAATTTTTGATTAACAAATAATATTTTAATTCTTGAAGGGGTCGCTTCTTTGTTGATAATTAATAGCTTATTAACACTACTACCTTTGCCATAGACCTTCATAGCTCTTTCGTTTTCAAGCGGTAAAACGTATTCATAAATTCTCTTAAATGCAGCATCCAGATCGGTAACTATTTTTTGGGTACCAATGACAAGGATAACGTTTTTTCCACCAAAAGCGTAGGCAGGTAGCTGACTTCCGGTAGCGGAGGCAATAACTAATTGACCAGATTCAGTGACCGCATGAACACTTCCAATAGCATATTCTGGGATGGAAGCGGCAGCATTAGCTCCCTCAACTCCACCATAGAGTTTTGGTTTGACGGCATCATATTTTCCTGACTCGTTGATTTCGGTGGATAAACCCAGTTGGTCAAGAGTGGTAGAACTCATGGTCATAACCTGAGAACCTTGGGGAATTAGCTCATGTACTTTATTTATAACTTCTTCATTCGTTTCAAAGGAGTAAACTTCAAAACCATTGTTGGTTAGATTGTCAATTATTTTTTGTTCCATAACTACTACTAGTGTAGTGGTAGTTCAAATGTCTGTCAAGTGATCAACATTACCAAATCCTATCCGATCAGGAACCAGTGAATCCGTACCCGACATACCGGCAGATGATATGACAAAACTACCGTATTTTCGATTAATATTGTCCATAGCACTGGAGACACTTAGCTGTTTTTTAACTGTATTAAACAGGTCGAGTTGAACCACATTGTCGGACCTGAGGTCAAAACAAGAGATGGCGAGATTAATTACTTTTTTGCCAGATGGCGCACGAAGTAAAAGTCGGTAAAAAATTTTGTAGACGTCATTTTCATGAAAAAGAAATCGGGGTAGAGAATAATGATGATGCCAAAAACTATGATCATTAAAAAGCAACCCCATATAAAAACCTCGGGCGTGGTAACCATCACCCCTGAGTCGATAAGTAGTCTTGGCGACTAGTTTATGAAGGGTGGGACTGAGCTCCTCTGGCGTCGATAGAGGAATAGGCAAGGAATACATATTACCAAAACTCTTACGGCCAAAGTCAACGTCATCAATTTCGTAACCACGAAGACGAAGATACCAATAATAACTAGCAATAGAGTGAAAAACTGACCTAAGACGAGCTATGGGGGCATTATAAAAATCGGTAACTGTATAAATCTCACCAGCGTTGAGACGAGCCGTCAGCCGGGTATTGATTCCATGAAGATCAGGGAGAGTGAGACGAGAATAGACCGCTTCATAGTTATGGATATTAATCTCTTCAAGACCGTCAGGTTTTTTTAGATTTGAGGCAACTTTGGCCATAAATCTGGATGGACCAAGTCCGATCGAGACAGTCAACCAATCCCCCACTTCTTGTTTTATTTTAGTTTTAATTATTCGACTGAGGTCAAAGAGATTGGAGTATTGAGTACCTTTAAAATCGAGGATAAATTCATCAATTGATTTTGGTACCACAGATGGAGTGTAAAACGAAAGTAGTTGACGAAGACGAGAGTGGACAAAGCGGTATTTGTCACTATCAGAAGGGAGAACAATTAGTTGAGGGCAGAGGGCTAGACCATCTCTGACCCTAAGACCGGTTTTAACGCCCATTTTTTTGGCCTCGACTGAAGCGGCCAAAATACAACCACGAGGAGAAACGTAAGCAGCCACAGCGACTGGTTTGCCACGAAGATTGGGATTGGCCTGTTGTTCGATGGATGCAAAACAAGAATTGAGGTCAAGGTGCATGACCAGTGAGGGAGCAGGGTTAAACTTCATCGGAGATGTCTTCCAAACTCCAAAAAAGATTGTCAGTATTAAGACTTAACTTGAGAAAAGTATGGTTGGCAGCCACAGAAAAGACATGATAGAGAGTTCGACCAATTCGGTGAGTATGATGAAGCCCAATTTTGGTAACGTAATACTCACGACCACCGAAAAGAACTTTGCGAGGGGAGACCACTTTGAGGTGGTGGTTAAACGAGGAGATGACGGAGACCGGGGAATCAACTTTCATAAAGTAATTTAACCCGAATAAAACCCGAAGTCAATAGACAATCACGATAGATCAGCAAGTATAGCTGTAGTCCTGGCGCGCTGAAGCTTAGAAACAAGCAAAAGACGATCTTGATCTACATGACCATCAGTTGGGGCATTGTGAGTTAAATCGTATTGATTGAGAGCGAGCTGAGCCGCCGAAACCGATAAACTGATAGAAGATCTTAATGTTCTAGCCGTAGCCTCTAACAAAGTTATCCTTATCTCATTCATTTGCTGATCTGCTGCTGACATGTGCGAATTATAGCATTGCTAAAAGCAAAAAATTATCTATTCTGAATCGTAGGAGACCAAAAAATGAAGTGGATATTTACTGAGATTTTTACTACCACCTAAAAATGGTAAGTCGATAATAAAACTACAGCCAACCACT
>JBAZZE010000036.1:0-5173 GCA_041658955.1 Candidatus Shapirobacteria bacterium | reverse complement strand
ATATTATCAATAAAGACTATTTTGCCGTTTACCTCTTGGATACCAAGTTCCTGCAGTTTATAATACGTCTTGATTACGCTATCGAAAATGGGTTCCACCTGTGGTACAGTGGGCTCACATTTAGTTGATTTAATGCAAGTTATCGTTCTGTAATTTCTTTTTAGCATTGAGTATTTGCGGTACCAATAGATCTGCCATTGTATTTGTATCCTGGTGTCTTCCATCCTTGTTGTGAAGTACCACCCATTGATTACTACCGGTTTTTTCATTTTCCTTGACTGACTCCTGATTGAACCTTTCGAAGTCTCTAGTAGTCTTATCCTTTCCCCCTGTTACAAAAAAGATATTTCCGCCTTCTGCTACTCTAGCAGTGTCATAAGCACTTTGCCTCTTACATGTTCTCGCTCTCACCTCACCCCACACCCGATTCATTAATACATCATGTTGTTTTTTTGCTTCGATCTCTTCTGCCGATTCTGGCTTATTTTTAAGACCAACAACATAGTTGTACATTGGTGCTCTGTCAATTCTTCCGGCTAAAGCACCTACCTCAGCTACATATTCAACCGCTTGTTTCACTGGTGACATTTCCATAGCCCCTGCCGAACCAATTAATACTGCTTCAGTTATTTCTCCAGAAAATTCTGGGTCACTGAGCATATCAGCAATAACTAGAGCTCCCGTAGATTGCCCCCAAAGCTGAATTGGTTTACCTGGATATTTTTCTTTATATGACTTTACTACTGCTTTATACAATTCTGCATGTGCCTGCAATGAAGATGATTGTTCAACCTGTTGGGCAAACTTATCAGTTAATACACCTGACTGTGAGTCTGGATACCCCAGACCAACAACATCGAGTCCATTCAGCGGCAACTCATACATCATCGGCATAATTGAAGCTCCTTCGGTCCCATAACCCCCAATGTAAATCACCAAAGGTCGGTCATTAAATTCTTCTTCGGTTTCAACTGGAGAAATAACTTCAACTGCCCGACAGCCAACTGTACCGATACCAGCAAATTCTACTGTAATGTCTTTTTGATTCCTAACAGTTTGATCAGCAATCTGGTCAAGGTACCTCGATTCTTCTAATAACTTTAGTACCTGAGGATCAGCCATTTTTTCAGCTCCAACTTCCGGTGCTTCGCCTAAATTTTCGATAATCTCTTTATAAATTCTGTGATGTCTATTTCTTAATTGGTCAGGTCGATCAATTTCCGTCTCGCTAGTGTTTGGAACGTCTGCTGAATCAGTTATTTTTGACTCATTGGACATTATTTTAAAACCAGCGGCATCTTCCACATCAACTAACCCCAAGCCCACAAATTTGTCCACAATGGAGTTACTCTTTTTTACAGCCCAAGCCAAAGCATCATTGTACAGTCCTTGTTCCGGGTAAGCGGTAAATTCTAGGGGTTTTTCTGGTATGACAACCTTACTTTCAGCAAAAAGTTCTTTATTAAAACCATGTACGCTCATATCTTCCATGTTTGTGTCCATATACACCACTATACAACACTATAAGTCACGATTAATAAAAGAATATACCAACCTGTATCGGCTATAATCAATTGTGATCACAATTTTTCATGGCGACGACCTTTCTCTTAGTCGCCAAGCCTATCTGTCAACCTTTGAAAAAATGGGGGAGTCACAAGTACTCCATCTCGATTCCAAAAATATAAATCTAGATCAGATCAATAATTTTCTTCAAGGTGGTTCTCTGTTTGCCGAAAGTCAACTAATCGCTATCGATAATTTTTTTAGCATCACCAAATCAACCCAAACCAAATTAATTCCTCTTCTTTTAAATTCCAAAACCGATATTGTTCTTTGGCAAGACAAAATGCTTACAGTTGTCCAGTTAAAAACTTTTCCTCAGGCAACAATTCAAAAGTTTAAAGCAGACAACCATATTTTTGCCTGTATAAATTCATTAAAACCACATAACTTGTCGCGTTTTATAAAGCAATATCACGAAATATGTGGCAAAGATTTATTTGATCTATTTTTCTACTTACTTAAAGGAACTATTCGTCGACAGCTTACTACTCGTTCAGCCTATTCCCAACCAGTGTTAGTTAAAACTTATCTGCAACTAATTGAATTAGAGTACCAATACAAAACTGGCCAGCTATCCCTCCCTAAAGATATTGCTTTGGAAAGAGTCCTCTTACCCCTACTCCGATAAAACCACACCTAAGTCGTTTTTTGTTTTTCATTTTTAGCGTATTATTAATTTATGAAAAACACACTTTGGTTTAAAGAAATACATTTTGAGGATGTCAATATAGTTGGTGGTAAGGGCGCTAACTTGGGTGAAATGTACAACTTGGGTATTCCAGTTCCAAATGGTTTTGTAGTCACTTCCACTGCCTATTTTCAATTCATTAAAGACAACAATCTTAAAAAAGTAATTGGAGACATTCTTCAAACCATGGATGTTGACCAGCCAGATCAGCTTTTAAGTGCTTCAAAGAAAATAAAATCCATCATTAAAAAGTCGCCACTTCCAGAAGCGTTGGCTTTTGAGATCATGGCCAACTATAAAAAACTATCCGGTTTTATGGGTATTGCCAATGCCCCCGTTGCCGTCCGTTCTTCTGCCACCGCCGAAGATTCAGCCGATGCTTCTTTTGCCGGTCAGCAAGAAACTTTTCTAAATGTTATTGGCGAAGCCAATGTAGTTAATCGTGTTCGTGATTGTTGGGCATCACTTTTTACTCCTCGATCTATTTTCTATCGGGTTAAGAAAAAATACGATCACTTTAAAGTAGGTGTCGCAGTCCCTATTCAAAAACAAATTCAATCAGAAATCTCGGGGATTATGTTTACTGTCAATCCTGTCAGTAACAATAAAAATCAAATCATTGTCGAAACTATCTGGGGTCTAGGTGAATATATTGTCCAAGGTCAAGTAACTCCAGATCAAATAATTCTTGATAAAAGTAATTGGAGTATCGTCTCCAAAAACCACATCTCTCAAGACGTTCAACTAGTCAAAACTCAAAATGAAACCCACGAAGTCCCAGTACCAAAATCTAAACAAAATAGATTCAAGATTTCAGACCAAGTAGCTATAAAAATCGCCAAAATAGGCCAAAAACTCCACAACCATTATGGTAAACCTCAAGATATTGAGTTTGCCATTCAAAACGATGATGTCTACATAGTTCAAACCAGACCCATCACCACAATTCTTTCCAATCAAAAAGTTCTCAATGAACAAACTACTATTACTGCCAAACCAGACCTTACTGGTGAGTCCGCCAGCCCTGGAAATGCTAGTGGGGTAGTCGTTATTATCCGCTCTCCCAAAGATATTAATCGCGCCCAAAAAGGTCAGATATTGGTGACCACTATGACCTCACCTGATTTTGTCCCGGCTATGAAAAAAGTCAACGGGATTATTACTGACAAAGGTGGTCAGACTTCACATGCCGCCATCGTTAGTCGTGAGCTAGGAGTCCCTTGTGTTGTTGGTACTAAAACTGCCACTAAAGTTCTTAAGGAAGGGGACATCGTGACCCTTAACGGCACTACCGGAGAAATATGGTTTGGTGACCTAATGCCTAAGGGTGAAGTAGTTATCAAAAAAACTTCTACCAAAAAAATCAATACAGCGACCAAAGTCTATGTCAACCTTGGAGAGCCAGAACTCGCCAAAGAAATTAGTAAACGTTATGTTGATGGGATCGGTTTACTTCGTGCCGAGTTTATGATCGCCAATATCGGGATTCACCCTAAAAAAATGATTGCCGATGGACGTCAAACTGAGTACATTGAAAAGTTGGCTATGAATATTGCCAAATTTTGTAAAAACTTTTCACCTCGCCCAGTAGTCTACCGAGCCACTGATTTTAAAACTAACGAATATCGTTTTCTTAAGTGGGGTAAATTGTACGAACCAGAGGAACCAAATCCACTATTGGGTTTTCGTGGTGCCACTAGATATATCAACAGTCCAGATGTTTTTAGCATGGAGCTAGAAGCCATCAAAATGGTTCGCAACAAGCTAAATCTAAAAAACCTTTGGTTAATGATTCCTTTTGTCCGCACCCCCAATGAACTTTTTAAGGTCAAGAAGATTATTTCTGATCATGGCTTGCTTCGCTCTCCAACCTTCAAACTATTTATGATGGTTGAGATCCCCAGTAATGTCATCCTTCTCGACAAATTCATTGATGTTGGTATTGACGGTATTAGTATTGGAAGCAATGACTTGACCATGCTTACCTTAGGACTAGATCGTGACAACGGTGAAGTCGCCAAAGACTTTAATGAACTTGATCCTGCAGTATTATGGAGTCTAAAAAGGGCCATTACAAAGGCCAAAAAGCGTGGTATTCTTGCCTCAATTTGTGGCCAAGCTCCCAGCAATCATCCTGAATTAGTTGAAAAATTAGTTAAGTGGGGAGTCACTTCCATCTCTGTCTCACCAGATGCTATCGATCGGACTCGAGAAATAGTTTCTTGGGCTGAGAAAAAACGTTTGGAGAACAAATAGTCTAGTTAGTTCCAAATCAGCACCACTTCGCCACGGATATCACCTACCGATCCGTCGCTTACTTCTTCAAATTTTTTGGTCATTTCCCGGATTACTTTAATTTCAGTATCAATACCAACAATTTCACGGATTACAGCTAAAGTATTTTTGACCCGAAGAGGGGATTCGTAAACAATTTTTGTACCCTCAAAATCTTTATATTTATTGATAATTTTTTTAATATCACCGATCTTTTTGGGTAAGAAACCCAAAAAACAAAAACGAGCCGCCGGCAAACCAGACAATACTAATGCATTAATCACTGCACTCGGACCCGGCAAGGCGGTATATGGTAAGCCTAATTCCTGACATTTTTTAATTAGTAACCACCCCGGGTCAGAAATTAGAGGAGTTCCCGCATCAGTCACTAGTCCAACTTCCAAACCTTCTTTTAGCATGTCAATTACTTGTGGGATTTTCTGTCGTTCTACCTCATCATAAAATGAAACTAGTTTTGGTTTGTTACCAATGTTTAGACTAGAAAGTAGTAGACCTGTCTTTCTAGTATCTTCACAAAGTAATACATCAATCTCCTCTAGGACTTCAATAGCCCTTCGGGTAATATCACCCAAGTTTCCAATTGGTGTTGAAATTATGTAGAGCACGATTAGTTAAATTGGCGAA
>JBAZZE010000035.1:0-5717 GCA_041658955.1 Candidatus Shapirobacteria bacterium | reverse complement strand
TGGTAGAAATTGAATGTGGGATATGGTGATGAAGAGAAAAAAGGTGAGATAGTACGAGTGGATGAATTTGAAAACCTATTTTGAAATATACTCATCGATTTTTGAGGCGACAAGTTGGCAGAGTCCTTCGGACTGACGAAAGTCATGACCCATGTTTTTTATTTTTGTAAACTGGGGTTTTTCTATTTGTCTAACAATATTTTCAATTTCTGAAGTGGAAGGATCTTCGTCTCCCATGATTACTAATAATGGTTTTTGATTGTTATTGAGTGAAAAAGGGATGGAATAATGTTTGCGGTCGGTGGTAAAAGAAACTGGAACAGTAAAATTCCTAAATGATGTTGGATTATCTGGTAAATCTTTTTTCGAAGTACGAAAACCATCGATCCACTTGTGGTCTGAATTACTCAAAGAGGCTGGAGGACTAAGACAAATCACTTTAGTTACCTCATCAAACAAATGACCAACCATGAGGGCGACCAGACTACCCAGACTATGACCAATGAGAATAATTTCAGTAGGATTTTTTGATAAATAGGAATTGACGATGTCTTTGACTTGATTGATATAACCAGTGGTGGAATAGGCGCTACCATCCCCTGTTTGCCACAAATTACAGGGGTCAACTCGAAGGGTGGTGTATCCTAAAGCGGTCAAATGTTGGTCGATTACAACAAGGTGGTGATAGTCAGGTGATTCGACGTAACCAGGAAGAAGCAAAGCTAGTTTCATAAACGAAGAATTTAGAACTGATAGCTACTGAGGAATTGATACATGAAATAGGCTGGCCAAAAAACTGATTTGAAGATACCGACCATAACATCAGAAAATGAGGCAGCGTGTGATAGAAAATAAAAGAGAGAACCAAGAACTCCCAGCCCATAAATTGGGTTGGAATTGCCACCATGAGAATGATGGTGTCGTTTTAATACATCATGACTACAACATTCGTGAATTGTCTCTTCTTTTTTCATAACTGATTTTAGCAAATGTAAGATAGGGGCATTGATTTTGGAAATGTTATATTTAGTCATGGAAGATTCAGTAAAAACTTGGCATCAAAAACATAAAGAGAAATTAACTAGGGGTCAAAAAATTGCGGATGAGGTAGCTAGAATAATGGGTAGCTGGAAATTCATAATATTTTTATCGGTATTCATTTCGATTTGGGTAATGCTGAACCTGAGTGCATATTTTTTTCAATGGGATCCATATCCATTTATTTTGCTGAACCTACTTTTTTCGGTACAAGCAGCTTATGCAGCGCCAATTATTATGATGTCGCAAAACAGACAATCAGATAGAGATAGGATACAAGCAAATGATGATTTTGAGACAAATGTGGAAGCAAAAAGAGAGATTGAGGAACTACAACAATCATTGGCGAGAATTGAAAACGAAAAACTCGATAAAATATTGGCATTATTAAAAAAGTAAATGATCGAAATATTATTAAGACTTGAGGGAGCGGCGATATTTTTACTAAGTCTGTGGTTTTATCAAAAAACCGGAGGAACTTGGCTACAGTTTGGAATATTACTACTTTTACCAGACATAACTATTGTGGCGTATAAATGGGGAAATAAAGTAGGAGCGATAGTATATAACTTAGTTCATACTTATAGCCTGACTTTGATGATGATGATCTGGGGATGGTTCTTACAAGACAAATTTGTAATGTCATTGGGAATAGCCTTTACAGCTCATATTGCCATTGACCGATTCCTTGGTTTTGGATTAAAACATTTTACTGGATTTAGGGACACACACCTGGGGAAAATAGGGAATTAAGTTATTAAAAAATCCGCCAATAAAGCGGATTTTTTTTGATTGATTATTTCACCTTCGACGAGCTCAGGTTCATCAGGCCCGGTAGATACCGGACTATAATCTACGGCAAACAATCGCAGTGGAGGCCAAGATGGCCTCCACTTTTGATTGCCGCCGTGGCAGGATTTACTGAGGATGCCACTTATTCTTCGTCGCCGGGACAACTTCCTTGGTGGTGCAGATTAATTCCACGCATTCGTCATAGACGATGTACGAGGTATTGGGGCGCCAAGAATGGTTGAATCCCAGACCCAAAGGGTTGCTGGCGTAGTAGACCGTCATGTCGCTGAGTCGCACCCAGAACACGCCGCCGGCGTAATAAAACGCCAGCTTGCTAGCATTGGGTGAATAGAGAAAATTCTCGGGGCGGAGGTTTTTGACGTTGAGAGTAGTCTCTTGCCCTGGTTTGGTGATGTCAACAAACATGATCAGAGCGTCTTCACCTTTCTTGGTGACACAAGCCAAATTTCCATCCAGAGCCCAGGTGGCGTTGGCACAATCGTAGGTGCGAACATACTTGCCATTGGTCTCAAAGACTACCAGCTCACCCTCATCCGTGGTCGCCGCAAGATAATAGCCATGCTTCGTTACCGCGAGATCAATGAAAGACATCTTATCTTCGGTGACGAACTTGACCGGCTGAGAAGACCAATCTGGAGTGACTGAGTAAATGTCACCGTTGTAGAGGAACCAGACCTTCTCACCTTGATAACCCGTTACGAAGGAAACAGCCGTTGCCCAAGGGTACTCTTCATAGCAGAACTCGGCGATAGTCCCAATATGTCTGCCTATGTAATAGCACAAACCATCCGGGCCAGACAAAACGAAGGCATCGCTTTCGGGACTCCAGACTACGGGACCAGCTTCAGGGACGTCTTCGTCGCGGACCTTACCATCGAGCATCAAATTCCAACTTTCGCCGCCATTGTCACTGACAATCGTGACAAGGTGCTTGCCGTTTGGCGAGTACTGGGCGAACTTCACTGTAAGGTCATAAGCAATATCTTCAGTGGCGGTGGGGACAATTGCCGGGGTTTCAGTTGCTGAAACCTCTGTGGCTGTGGGCGCGGGGGTGGTCGGGGTTGTCATGCCAGGGAGGCAAGCCAACATGAACGTCAGGACCAGAGCCAGGGACAAGAACTTTGAAGTGCGGGACATGATACAAATTCCTTTCTAAATTGGACTGAATTATTGTCTACATCGCATGATGCAAATCAATTTCTTCAGCCCAATGTTTAAGTAAATCCTGCAAATTTTTAAAGAACTAAGCAAACAGGTTCACACAGCATTTGTGTGTATTGATTACTTATGGATATTGTAGCAATTAAACCTAAAAATGTCAATATTATAGGGTATTAATTGATTGGAAAGATGTTGGTAATGGTGGGGATTTTGCTTTAAAATAGAGCATGACTAAATATGTGGCTTTGCTTCGGGGAATAAATGTGGGTGGGAAAAATAAAGTAAGGATGGGAACTCTAAAAGAATGTTTTGGAGCACTAGGTTATAAAAATGTAGTGACATATATAAATAGTGGTAATGTGATTTTTGAGACTGATGAAAGTGATGAGAAAAGGATAATTAATAAATCTGAAGCTAAATTAAGAGAAATTTTTGGATTTGAATTAAGACTGGTAGTGAGAGGTTTTGAGAATATAAAAAATATCTGCGAGAAAATACCTAGTGATTGGGCGAATAATGCAGATCAAAAAACTGATGTTATGTTTTTATGGGAGGGTGTAGACAATAAAGAAAGTGTGGATAGTATTAAGCTAAAACCAGAGATAGATACATTACTTTATGCTGATAGAGCGATAATCTGGCACATCGATCGAGTAAATTATGCTAAAAGTGGAATGAATAAGTTTATTGGTACCGATGTCTATAAAAACATGACCGCCAGAAATGTAAATACTATCCGAAAGCTATACCAATTGATGGGTGATAAAAATGGCATCTGAGAAGTCGAAAGTTGAGTTTATATTGGACCAGCTGGGAAATGGAAGAGAATATAGAGCGATAAAAATGTTTGGGGAGTACGCGCTTTACTATGGAGATAAAGTAGTGGCGTTGATTTGTGATGATAATTTGTTTGTAAAAATAACTGATCCGGGGAAAATCTTTGTGGGTAAATACTATAGAGAAGGAACTGCCTACCCGGGAGCCAAGCCATCAATGTTGATTGACGAAAAAATTGAGGATGGAGAGTGGCTCCAAACTTTAATGGAGATAACAGCAGAAAGTTTGCCAGAGCCAAAACCGAAGAGAAAAAAGGCGGTTACGGGTATTATTTAACTGCTACTAAAATGGTAGTATAATATTTTTATGAATATAAATATGGTGGCAGTACTCTTAGCAACTGTTTTACAATTTATATGGGGAGCGGTGTGGTATGGTGCATTATTTGGGAAGCTTTGGGGTAAAATTCACGGGTTTGATAAACTTTCAAAAGAAATCCAAGAGAAAATGATGAAGGAAATGGGCCCAATATATGGGGTTCAATTCCTGGTAACACTATTAACGAGTTTGGTGTTGGCAATATTTATAGGTAATCAACCTAGCTGGAATGCATACGCAATGGCAGGGTTTTTCTGGATCGGTTTTGTAGTCCCCACCCAAACGAGTAGCGTGCTTTTTGGAGGAACTGAAAGTAAATGGATAGTCACTAAAATAGCGATTCAGGCAGGAGCAGCTTTGGGGGCTTTGGAGATTGCGGCGGCAGTTTTCAAAATGATGGGTTAATTTTCCATTATAAATTTTGATAAACATGGATAGACAAAAAATTACGCCTTATTTGTGGTTTGATAAAGAAGCATTAGAGGCAGCAGAACTTTATACAACAACTTTTGGAAACTCAAAAATATTAAGCAAATCGAGTCTAGAAAATACACCTTCTGGCAAAGTGGACATGGCATCTATCTTAATTGAGGGACAGGAGTTTGGAATGATATCGGCAGGTCCCCTATTCAAAATTAATCCATCGATTTCATTCATGGTTAATTGCGAGTCGATCGAAGAACTGGATAGATTATGGAATAAATTGTTTACTGGTGGAGAGGCTTTGATGGAATTGGGGAAATATCCGTTTGCTGAAAAATACGGCTGGTTACAGGATAAATTTGGTGTGTCCTGGCAACTGATTTATAGAGGAAAAGAAAAATTTAATCAAAAAATTGTACCGACATTAATGTTTGTAGGTGAAGTATGTGGAAAAGCTAGAGAAGCAATGAGCCATTATGCTTCAACTTTTCCAAATTCAACTATTGGCGATATGATGACTTATGGTGCGGGAGAAGAACCTGATAAAGAAGGGACTGTAAAGCACGCTTCGTTTTCCTTAGCTGGTGTGGAGTTTGCGTCAATGGATAGTGCTCATGATCATAAATTTGGATTTAATGAAGCAGTATCGTTGGTGGTTCACTGTGAAAACCAAGCAGAAATAGATGAATACTGGGGAAACTTATCAGCGGTACCTGAGGCAGAACAATGCGGGTGGCTTAAAGATAAATACGGAGTATCTTGGCAAATTGTTCCAAACGCTATGGACAGAATGATGGGGAGCGGTAATCAATCAAAAATTGCTAAAGTTACTGAAGCATTTTTGAAAATGAAGAAGTTTGATATCGCAGAACTAGAACGCGTCTACAACGAGAGTTAGAGCGAACGAAAAAGATTTAGCAAAATGTGGTAAAGCCAGTTGACCAGATAGATAAAAGTTCTGACAAACCAATCGGCGGCGGCAATAAACAGATTCATAACTTGATCCATGGTGTAATTATAGCCAATAATTTGGTTATAATCAGGGCATGAAATGGTTGACTGAACGAAATGAAGCGATTGGAGCGCTGGTGTTAGTTGCATTTGGTTATTCGATTTTGAGCGCAGTC
>JBAZZE010000034.1:0-6160 GCA_041658955.1 Candidatus Shapirobacteria bacterium | reverse complement strand
AAGTCGGGCATCAGTTACATGAGTGTAGACTTGAGTCGTAGCAATATTTTTATGGCCCAGGAGTTCTTGGACTGACCGCAAGTCAGCCCCAGCCCTTAGTAGGTCAGTCGCCATCGAGTGTCTTAAAGTATGTGGAGTTGCCGCCACCGGGAGTCTAGCTGCCCGTACATAATGCTTCACCATCCTTTGTACCGACCGAGCCGAAAGTCTCATTTTGTCATCACCATCGGTTATCGAGTTTTTACCACCAGTCCGAATAAACAACGGCTTCATTTTATCCATTCTCGATTTTAGATATTTTTCAACATGGATCGCCGCTGACTTACTCACAAACACGACTCGAGATTTACCACCCTTACCAATTACTCCAAACTCTCTCGTCTGTAAGTTAACCTGATCTCTGCCCAATCCCACAAGCTCCGACACCCGCAGTCCAGTTGAGAACAAAAGTTCCAATATTGCCCTATCTCTCAACCCATTTTTTGACGACGGCAAAGGTTGGTTTAAGAGCCTAGTCATCTGTTCATCGTCCAGAAACTTTAGTGAGTGATCATTGTTTTTTGGGACCTCTAGTTTTTCCGGTGCCAGACACTTTATGTCATGTTTTACACACCATTTTAGAAAAGACCTTAGAGCAATTACATAGTAGCCCTGGGTGACCGATTTCATATCAGCCCCAGCTGTACCCGGACTACGACTTAAGTAAACTCTAAATTTACGAATCACTTCAAAGTCCAAATCCTCAATAGTTGGGGACGTCATTTTTAATTCTTCATGTAAGTATTGGATAAGGACATTAAGATAATGACTATAGTTTCTAATGGTAAGGCGAGAGCAGTTTCTTTCCACCTCTAAATATTCCAAAAAGTTAACGGTCAAGGCTGCCAAATCAGATGTCATAGTCTATCTTAACACCCCCATGTATCATTTCGTCATTTCTAGGGCCTTTGGTGAGGTCATATACATATTATGCCTATTTATAGGTATTACTTTCACACATACTCTATAAAAGTGGTTGAGGGGAGTCCGAAAAACAAATTTGAACCTAAGCCGCCAAAAACAAAGGAAAAACCATAACGGAGGATTAATGGTCAAACAATTAAGGTTCTAGTAGCGACAATAAAATATTTAGAAGAATTTTTTTTGAAAAAATAAAAAAAGTAAAAAGTTTAAAAGTTGTCTCCCCCACACTTCCGTTTTAATATACGTCGCAAAAGATACATTGTGCGACATACAATATTCTAGTGTCTCCCCGGTAGACGAGTACTAGACTACTTCATCTACTACACCCCCAGTAATAGAAGCCTAATAAGCAAATAAACTAATACCTTTTAAAGTAATTATCCCTACCCCTATCGTGAAGCCACTCTTGAAGCTAGCAGATACATTGGTGGCTGCCAAATACTTATTCACACAGACTATATCACTCTATATCACCTACCCTATAATATTATAGGACTCGTTCTGTGAAAATTATAGGATATAGTGTGAAAATAATGCCTATCCTTCTCCCCTACTTCTACTACCCTACCTAAAAAATTTGGTTTCATAGGTAAAAGATTTACTCTATTTGAACCTAAATGGCCCATTCCCTGAGTGAATTTAGGTTCAATAATTAAAGGCGGGGACTCTTATTTGGGAAAAACTGGGTTGAACTCCCCCACTATCTTTAGATTAATTCCACTTGGTAACCATCAAAATGGCGGAAAGTATGGCAATAGTTATCCATAAATAGGTGAGTTTAGTCTTCATAAACAGTCGATTACGGATATCTGCTTGAATCAACCCACATAAAACATAGATAGCTGAGACCAAATATACCGAACCCTTAAATATACCCGCTGGCCAGAAAGAAAGTACTAAGGTCATCTCTGCCACCAGCAGAGCCGGAATTAACACGTACAAGCGTAAACTTAAATCTTTCCCATCATCAGGCAACTCAATCGACACCGACCAGAACTGATAAAGAAAAATTAATCCAGAAATCAGCAATGAGAATAAAGTATTAAAGATATAAGTTGTCCGGAAAGAAAACAGACTATCATACATAAAAAACGCCGAAAGTAGTAATAAAATCAGCGATACCGTATAAGCCGCCCTATATAGTGGCACTGTTTTAAACCCAATGGCTACCAGAAAAACATTTTCTACTAAAAACATAGCGTACATAACCAATCCATAAAATATGGTCATTAATGCTATTGAAAACCAATTATCGGCTAGTAGCGCTCCAAACATTCCAAAGCCACTAAAAAACATGATTGGCAAAAGTACCGACATCACTCTGACATAAAAGTTACCTTCAAATAGTACCCCCAAACCAAACCACATACAAAACACCACCAACACCTCCCCTGCCATTAATCCAAAATATCTCGACTCATACGGCAGGGATATAAATAATCCAAATCCTAGGGCACAAATTAGTGCCGATACCATGTATCTAAATCGTTTATTCATGATAGTCAAAACCAGCAAAAACGCCGGCTACTTCTTCATTTTCTTCTAACTCATCTATCATATCCAACACCTCGCCTACATGTTCTTCCGAAGGCAGGCTTATCGGATTAAGCGATCTCATTATTAGCTTTCCTGAAGTTACTTCGACATTCTTTTCTTTCAAAAACTTCACCATTTCACCCAAAGATTTAGCCTCGACAATAATTGTCTTATCATCAATTTCCAGGGCCCCTTTGTCGATTAGCTCTAATTCCAAGTTTTCATCCATCCTTTCTACCTCAATTTCCCCAACTCGTTCAAACAAATATCCCACGCTACCTTCCTCACCCAAACTTCCTCCATTAGTCTTAAATATTAGACGTATCTCTCCGAGTATTCTGTTCTTATTATCAGTTTCCACCTCCACCATTACTGGCACCCCATGAGGACCAAAACCCTCCAGATATAGGGTCTGCAAATGATCTTTCCGTTGGTTAAATTTCTCAATTAAACGAGTAATATTTTCTTTAGGCATATTCACTTCCCGGGCTTTTTCCAAAATAGTTTTTAGATATGAATTTCCCTCGGGACTAGTATTATTTCCGCCCAACTTAATCGCCGTAATTATGTTTTTCGACATTTTAGTAAATGTCGCACTTCGCTTCTGGTCCTGAGCCCCCTTACGATTTTTAATATTGGCCCATTTTGAATGTCCTGACACAGTTGTTGAAAATTAAAAATTTAAAATTACAAATTAGTTAAGTAACTCTGATAGTTTATCATTTCAGCGTATTTATCAGTTAGGTATAACTCCACTTCTTTTTCTCCCAACAACGGTTCCTGAATTTGTTCACATGTTGAAAATAGCTCTTGTAAATTTTTTCCGGTTTTAGTTTCCTTTACCTTATCTCCAAATATCAGCTGGCATTTATCACCCATTTCCTCACGATTAACACTTTCCACTCCATAAACAGTCATCCCCATCCATTCCAGATTTCTAGCTATCACTCCAGCTAGTCCATTGGCCGTTCCTTGGTTATAAACTGAGGCTTTTACACCTGCTTCAACCACCTCAGAATCGGCAAAATCTCTTTGCATAATGGTTGCTAAAAACTCTCTCTCCAAAGCCAATTGACCAGTAACTTTTTCTTCTTTAGTCATCAGCCCACTTTTCCCTTTCAGAATATAATCTATTAAATTTTCCCACCCCCACACTTTACCCATTTGCCACCAATCACTGTTTCTATTTTCAGTCGAAAACTTAACAATATCCGGGTTAAAACCAAAGTTAAAAAATAAGATTTCTTTTGCTCTAAATTGTTGTTTCTCTTGTTCCAATAATTTCTTTATCTTACCCGCTTCATACCATCCCAAACCACCAGGTACCCAGACCGAGACATCACTATTTACCCTAGCCACATTTACCATTCGTCTTTGTTTGGAAATTGATTTTAAAACAATACCACTATCATCGATGTAGGCTATTCGTAAGTCTTGATTTACTCTGCCATTTGATCGCCACCACCCTATTCCTCCGACTAATAAGATAATCAAAATAGAGATCATTAAAACAACTTTTTTAGGACTCATACTTATCAACAATTTCCAATAACTCGGAAGGTAATGGTGAATTTATTTCAATGACTTTATTAGTAATCGGGTGGACAAACTTAATGTATGCCGAATGTAAAAACTGCCGATTTAATCCTGCAAACTCGTAGCCTTTATAAACCCGATCACCCAAAAGTGGCCAACCCAAATAACTAAAGTGGACTCTAATCTGGTGGGTTCTACCCGTTTTTAAATTAACTTCTACTAGTGAAAAAGTTTTGTCATCAATTTTAATTTTTTTAAGCACTTGAAATTCAGTTACTGCATTTTTTCCGTCGACATCTACCTTAAAGCGACCCAGATAATACCTTGATCTTTTAATGGGCATATTCATGTCACCCACTCTTGGCAAATCCCCGCCTACTAATGCTAAATATTTTTTAGTTACTTTTCTTTGCTTAAATATATCCTTCAATAAAATTCGTGCCTCTTCTGTTTTGGCAATTACCACCAGTCCTGAGGTATCTTTATCAAGCCGATGAACAATCCCCTTTCTAGGTAAATCATTTGGATAGTTTTGCGCCACCCAATCTTCCAAATAATTCATTCCATCGTTCCCCATTCGCATTTCTCGAGTAGTTACCATACCTGATGGTTTTTCAACAATCATCAAATAGTCATCTTCGAAAACTACATTTACTTTTTTTGGCTTATTTTCTCTAGTAAGTACCATACAACTCCCCCAAAAATTAACCAGTCATTGATATTATTATACAGCGGAATTAAGGGAATTTTCCAGTAATCTCGTACATATCCAAAATACAATCGCTCCCAGAAATTTAATCCCCCACCCAGTACTGCCAACCACAAAGACAACTTTTTCTCTTTCCACGCCATTCTCACCAAAATACTTAAAAGTATTCCACTAACAATAGTTAATCCGGGAAAGCTCTGTCCAAAACTAATTCCGTAATTTTTGATGATTACCTCATTCACGATCGACTGCACAGCTAATACAGATAGTTACTTCTGGTTTAACTGCCAACCTATCAGTATCAATCATCTTGCCACACTTTTCACAAATACCATACTTACCTATCTTGATCATGGTCAGGGCTTTTCGTAATTGAACCAGTTGTTTTTTGACAAAACTAGTTTTTACTTCTGTCTCAAAGTGTCCGACTTGCTCGTCAACATCTTCTTCTGTTGAATTTTGCATTAGTCGATTTGAATCTGAAAAAGGATCACTTTTTTTAATGTCTTTTTCTGTTCTTTTCCACTTAATAATTTCTGCTTCCAAAAAATCCTTAATTGGTTTCAACAGGCTCTTGGGTATTTCTCTATCCTGAGGATTAGTTTTTTGAACCATTTACTCTCCATCCTTTAGTTGAACTATTAAACACATCTCCTAGAATAGCCGTTCCGGCTGCAAAAATCAAACTCAAACCTAGGTATAAAAGCGACAAAATCAACCCATCTTTAAATAGGAATGAACTTATGGCTACTACAATCGACATCACTAGGTTTGTGGCAAAGAAAATAAATCCTTTTTTGCCACTTCTGTACCACGATATTGACCGGTATTTTCCTTTTAAAAAATTTGCCAGTAAATACCCCATCACCGCAATAACCATCCAAACTAAAAGCCTAAATTCCAAACCTCTTTGGATATATTCTCCCCCACTTAAAAATGCTAAAAGTAGATAATAAATTGGAGTGACATCTTCCAAAAAAGACCATAGTTTCCACTCATTTTTTACACAAAACCACCATGTCCACAAAAGTACACCGACAATTCCTCCGTAGTAGTTGAAACCGGAAATTTTCCAGACCATTAACCAGCTAGTCCAACTGTCATTCAGGGCCCCCCAATTCCATAATCCATAAACAATCCTCCCCCCCAAAAGCATCACCAAAATAGAGCTCCATCCATAGGAAATTAACTCATCATCCCGATAATCATCATTCAAATTTCTCCATACCAAATACAAAAATAGAACAATGCCCAACAGTTTAATTAATCCCAAAACCATAAGCTATTTTACACTACATTTTTGCTATACTTGTCTTGCTTTGCCGAAATGGCGGAATTGGTAGACGCGCACGACTCAAAATCGTGTGGCAGCAATGTCATGGGGGTTCGATTCCCTCTTTCGGCACATTTTAATTA
>JBAZZE010000033.1:0-6541 GCA_041658955.1 Candidatus Shapirobacteria bacterium | reverse complement strand
AACCAGGAGAAGAAAGATACGCTAAAAAAAAGGTTATTCTATGGCGCGAAAAATGTCGTCGTAGAGCTAAAAAAAGAAGATATTAAATGAGGGACAAACTTAAACAAGATAGTATTGATTCACTCAAGGCTCATAATCAGGCCCGGGTTGATGTACTTCGATTCCTAATATCATTAATTGATAAGAGAGAATTGCAGCTTCCACCCGGGTCGATGACTGAGGCTGAAGTGATGTCGGTACTTAGAAAAGAGCTAAAGAATAAAGAAGAATCTCGAGAAATGTTTTTGAAAGGTAATCGCGATGATCTAGTTAAGAGCCTTGATTATGAAATGAGTGTGCTGAAAGAATATTTACCCGAGGATATAAGTGATGAAGATTTGACAAAATTAGTTGATGAAGCAATCGTAAGTGTAGGAAATAATTTTGGATTGGTGATGCGAGAAGTATTAAAAAAATCAGAAGGAAGAGTAGGTGGAGACCGGGTTTCAAAAATCGTCAAAGAGAAGCTGGGATGACAAATAATATAGTACTGGTCAAATCACCAAAAAATTCAGGGGTAGATGAGTTGGAAGTAATTAAACTGACCAATAAAGCCTTAAAACAAAAATCATTAGATAGCTGTGAAGTAAGTGTAATATTTGTGGGTAGAAAAAAGGCCAAGGATCTAAATATAAAATACCGTCAAAAAAGTTATATTCCCCAAGTACTAGGATTCCCAATGAGTATGGAAAAAGATGCAGATGGGGTTACCCGATTAGGTGATATTGTTATATGCACTCAGAAGCTCAAATATGAGGCAGTTTTCCTAGGAAAGAGTCAGAAAGTAGTACTGGAAGAATGGCTTCTACATGGCGTAGAAAATCTATTGATACAGTAACGGATATTGCTTCACAAATTGGCTTTAGCTAGAATGAGTGGATGTCTGTGTTTCATTTAAAATATCGTCCTCTTACTCTAGCTGATTTGGATTCGGCTATTGTGGTAAAGAACTTAACCAACTTACTATCTGCTAAAGAAATTCCCCAAGCATTGCTGTTTTCTGGACCAAAAGGTGCTGGAAAAACATCGGCAGCACGGATTGTGGCTAGAGCTTTGAATTGTGAAAAAACTAAAGGAGTAGATCCGTGTGGTAAGTGCCCAAGTTGTCTTGAGATTTTATCGGGAAATAGTCTTGATGTGGTCGAAATAGATGCTGCCTCAAACCGTGGGATAGAAGAAGCTAGATCTTTGAAAGACAGGGCATATCTTTCCCCAGCGCGTCTTCGGAAGAAAGTCTTTGTGATTGATGAGGTACACATGATGACTCGGGATGCATTTAATGCATTATTAAAACTTTTAGAAGAGCCACCAAAACAAACAGTCTTTATTTTATGTACGACTGATGAAGAAAAAATTCCTGACACTGTTCTATCGAGACTGATAAAGGTCAGATTTGAGAAGGGTGGGGATGATGAAATGCTTAAATCTCTTTTAAGGGTGGTAGAAGGTGAGGAGATTAAAGTTAGCAAACAGTCACTAAAAAAAATGATTAGTAATTGTGACCGAAGTTTCCGTAACTTACACAAACTATTTAACGAATTATTTTTGGAAACTGGTGTAGAAATGACCGACACTAAAGTTGATCTTTTTCTGGAAACCAGATTAGGTGAATATACACCAGGGCTTTTTGAAGATGACTTGGTAAAAGGGGAGCTATCACTAGTTATGACAAAGTTGGAAAAAATGGCTAATGCAGGTGTTGATTTTAGGGTATTTAGAGAAAGATTAATTGGATATTTTCAAACAAAACTTTTGGAAGCTTGTGGTGTTGGTGATAAGCAGGAAACAGCACTTGGGTTAACAAAGCTGGAAAAATTATTGCAACTTTTAATTGGAGCTGGAAAAATGGAAGCGGATTCATTTATTCCCCAACTACCTTTGCAGTTAGTGGTAGTCGAATTTTTAGAAGGAAAACAAAGTGGTGAACCAAAAAAAATTCCTGAGGTAAAAAAAGAAAAAGAAATTGAAAAAGTGATTGAGTCAAAATCTATATCCGAAAGCCACAACAATGTCGATAAGAAAGTTGTGGAAAAGGTCGAACACTCTATGGTAAAAAAAATCAATGTAGATTTTGATATCAATAAAGTGTCTGAAGATTGGGGTAAAGTTTTGATGGCGGTTAAGCCTTTTAATCACTCTGTTGAAGCCTTTTTAAGAGCGGTGCGACCTACAAAAATTAGTGGGGGAGCGATTGTCTGTGAAGTTTTCTATCCATTTCATAAAGACAAGTTGGAAGAAGCCAAAAATCGACAAATTGTGGAACAGGGATTTAAATCAGTGTTTGGAGTAGAACTTACATTTGAATGTATTTTGGCAAAAAGTAAATTAGAGCCAATAGTAGTCAAAAATGACACACCTGAAGAGGTGGTGACACCACCAGCTCCCACAGCAACTGGGGATGAAATGTATGACGTTGCCAAACAAATATTTGGCTAAAATTGACCAACAAAACTCGAAGAGAAACTCTGTTTAATCGACATAGGGGGAATCTCCCTGTTAACTGGCTTGGGAACTTACTGGAGTATTAGCAATTATGGTTTAATGTTAGAATTGGAAGTTAGAATTTATTTTTAAATTTATGTCAGTTATCGATAAGGCCAAGATGGCAATGCAAGTTTTTAAGATGAAGAAAGAGATCGAATCTCAAAGCTACGAATATGAAGATGCCGGAATAAAGATTGAAGTGAGCGGTTTTATGGCCATGAGTGAACCTAAGATCAAAAGCTTGATTATAAATGGAGTTGAAAATAAGGTTATTGTTGAAGCTATCAATAAAGCTCTTAAAAAATCTACCGAATCATCAATGCGCAAGATGCAAGAATTGGGCAAGGGTTTGGAAGGGATGATGTAATATGGCATCGTTACCTCGAGCGATATCGGATTTAGTGGGAGTTTTTGAAAGATTGCCAGGTATTGGTCCAAAAAGTGCCACGAGATTGGCATTTTATCTTCTTAATACCCCGACTAGTTTTGTAGAAGAAATTGCCTCTGATCTTTCCAGATTAAAAAGTGAAATCAAGATTTGTGATAACTGCTTTGGGGTTAGTGAGAGTGAGACTTGTGGTATTTGTAGTGATGAGAGGCGAAAATCAAACTTAATTTGTGTGGTAGAACGGGCCATCGATGTGATCGCATTGGAAAACGTGGGTAATTATGGCGGTGTTTATCATGTTTTAAATGGGGTAATCAACCCTTTAAATCATATAGGGCCTGAAGATTTGAAGATTGAAGAATTATTAGCTCGGCTAGTCAAAATAGAAGGGCCCGTAGAAGTAATTTTGGCGACTAACCTAACCATGGAAGGGGAGGCGACCGCATTGTATCTTCGTAAAAAAATTGAAGGACTGGGTAAATCTGAATTAAAAATTAGTCGAATTGGAAGTGGACTACCAATTGGGTCGGATATGGAATATGTTGACATGGCAACATTGAGTCGAGCGATGGAAGGAAGGACACAGATTTAAATTTTTTCATTTTTTAGTTGGTATAGACATGTTCTTTAGGACCGATAGTCGGCTAAGTGAAGAGACTCCAATGGCACGTCCAGCCGCTATCTACAAACTCGCAGATCTACAAGCAAAAAAAACGGATCTGCTGCGTTAATTCCTTCAGAACACATCTATACCAACTTTATTATCAGCAACAAAAGAATCCTTGAATTTATATCTGTGTTGGTTGATGTAAGAAACAATTAGGGTAGAATCAGTTATGGCAGATGACTCAATTTTGAAAAAAGTTCTCAAAAATCTCGGGCAGATAGGGATGGAGACCGGTAAAGAAATAGCCAAAGAAGGTGGCAAAATTACTGAGTCAGTAATTACCGGAAAAGAACTTTTAGGTGGTCTTAAGACGTTAACTCCTGAGGAAACAGCCCGAAAACGAGCTGAAGATGAACAAAAGAAACAAGCCGAAATGGCCAACCTTAGGGCAGGAATGAGTGAGTCAGGTAGAAATGTTCAAGCAGAAATGACACAAGTTGAAAAAGAAGAGGAAAGGGAAGAGGATCAAAAAGAAAAACAATTCCTGGAGAACTTGCGAATTCAAAGACAAATGGAAGCCCAGGAGCACCAGCAACTAGCGGCAGAAATGGGAGTGTCGACGAATCCGGCTAAACAAAAGAAAAGTCGGGGAAGTGCCTTTGCTAAGGGTAAAAAGAAGACTCAGCAACCAGATCCTTCTCAATTATCGCAAACAGCTGAGTTGGCTGGTAAAATGGAGTAGTGAATATGGTAATGGTAATTCGATCATGTACTAACCCCGGTAACGGGGCAATTTAGGTTGGACTTTTTTATTTTCTTTTTTAATTTTTCTTTTTTTCATTATGACAATTTCAATAGATAGATATACTTTTAAGCAAGGTGAGCGAGTCGGAGTAATTATTCCTCATCCAGACGATGAGCTTTTGAAACTCGAGGCAATGAGATGTCTTTGTCGACACTAAAATTGAGACAACAGTATTACTGCTAACCAGGGGAGAACGGGGTAAAAACCCAGAACGGAGAATGGATGAGTTTTCCCGGGCGATGAATTGGTGGGGATTTGATTTTGAAGTTTTTAAGTTTCCTGATTTGGGATTGGCTTACGTACCTCTGCAAAGAATGGTAAGGGAAGTAGCTAGAGTTGTTGAGGAAAAAAAGTTGGACACGATTATCTCCATGAACCCGTTTGAATTGACCTATGGTTATGATCATCCAGATCATAATCGAACCGGTGAAGTGGCTCGATTAGTCTCGACAGGGATGCCGGGGAGAAGGGGGTTGTTGTTGTGGACAGGAGATGGAGAAGCGACTAGTACAGATCAAAGATTAGACTATGCAGCTCAATTTTATCCGTCTCAGGTAATTTCGCGGGAAATTCTGGAGAAGGTAGGCGAAAAATATTTAGTTATTAGATAAAATAAACTATGAAAACAGTTAGTGTCTACAATACAGCCAAAAGGACTAAAGAAGACTTAAAACCGATAAATGGCGGTGAAGTGGGGATTTATTCCTGCGGACCGACAGTATATAGTAGTCCACATATCGGCAATATGTATGCCTATGTGGTTTGGGATATTTTAGTTAGATCGTTGAGATACCTGGATTATCAAGTGAAGTGGGTAGTCAATATTACTGATGTTGGACACCTAGTCAATGATAGTAATAGTGGGGAAGACAAGATGGAAAAAGGTTCCAGATTGACCGGACTATCGGCATGGGACTTGGCTAAAAAATATGAAGCTGAGTTTGTCGATAATTTGGATAAATTAAACATTGTCCACCCAGATGTACTTCCTAGAGCCACCGACAATATTCCAGAACAAATTGAACTTGTCAAAAAAATTGAGGAGCGGGGTTTCACTTACAAAATAAGTGACGGGATTTATTTTGATACATCTAAAATGGAAAGTTATGGAGATTTTGCTAATATAGATATCGAAAAACTTAGGGAAGGAGCTCGGGTAGAAGCCAATGAAGAAAAGAGAAATCCAACCGATTTTGCTCTGTGGAAATTTTCTCCAAATGATGGAACTGTCCGCCAAATGGAATGGGAAAGCCCTTGGGGAAAAGGTTTCCCGGGTTGGCATATAGAATGTACCGCCATGTCGACCAAATTTTTGGGTAATCCTTTTGATATTCATACCGGTGGTGAGGATCATATTAATATTCATCACACTAACGAAATAGCTCAGGGTTATGGAGCATTTGGAGCGCAAACAGCCAATGTTTGGATGCACAATGCTTTTATTACTTTTAATGGAGCCAAAATTAGTAAATCAACTGGGGGACTGTATACCGTCTTTGATTTGATTGAGATGGGTCATGATCCATTGGCCTATCGCTACATGGTATTGTCATCTCATTATCGGAAAGGAATGGCATTCTCAATAGATTCATTGAAGGCTTCTGAGGTGGCTTTACATAAGATACAAGGATTTGCGATTGGAGTAAGGGGGAAAATTATTGACGAATACAAAAACCAATTTGAAACCAAATTAAGTGACGATTTGGCTATGCCAGAAGTGTTGGCTTTGGTATGGAAAATGATTAAGGATGAAAAGTTTAGTGAAGCAGATCGTCGGGCGACATTAATAGACTGGGATGGGGTATTGGGACTAAGTTTGGGTATAGAAAAAGTAGAGAAAACAGCACCCGTTGAAGTAACAAAATTGGCTGATGATAGGCTAAAAGCAAAGAATGATAAAAATTGGGCAGAGGCAGATCGATTGAGAGTTGAAATCGAAAAACTCGGGTATATTGTCGAAGACAAGGTTGGGGGTTATAATTTAAAACAATTATGACAGTTAAAGAAGCTAGAGAAATTATTGCCGGGATGGAGGTTTCAGCTGACACAATGTTAAAAGCTGACGAACTTCTAGTCGGCTATGCCGATAATGAAGAGTTACCAGAAGAGGTGATTAATATGGTTCTGTCAGTGGTCGATAAGGACTTTGACCCTGCTAAACTAGTGGAAGAACCGATTGTAAATTAAAGTTGGCTATGTTAAGCTAGACATGTTTTTA
>JBAZZE010000032.1:0-7000 GCA_041658955.1 Candidatus Shapirobacteria bacterium | reverse complement strand
GAAGAGTTACCAGAAGAGGTGATTAATATGGTTCTGTCAGTGGTCGATAAGGACTTTGACCCTGCTAAACTAGTGGAAGAACCGATTGTAAATTAAAGTTGGCTATGTTAAGCTAGACATGTTTTTATGAAAGAGAAAATGAATTCCTATCAAATGGTTCTGGTTTTTGCACCAAAAACTGGTACTGAAGCAATCAATGGTGTGATTACAAAAGTTTCGGCTTTTTTGACCGGTATGCAGGCAGAGATTAGTAAAAAAGAGGGCCTTGGTACCAAAGAATTAGTTTACGAAATTGGTGGATTCCGAAAGGGTGACTTTTGGGAATTAACCGTGGAATCAGCTAAACCTATTAAAGTTAGCGACATAAACATCTTCCTTAACCGGGAGACCAGCGTGATTCGTTATTTAATATTAAAAATTTAAGTATAAACTGCTATGCCAAGTAGATGTCTCAATCGTGTACTGTTAATTGGAAATTTAACCCGTGATCCTGAACTTCGTTATACACCAGCCGGTATGGCAGTGGCTAGCTTCGGTTTAGCTACCAATCGTGTTTGGGTAACCAAACAAGGTGAGAAAAAGGAAGATGCTCAATTTCACCGAATTGTAGCTTGGAACAAGTTAGCTGAATTATGTTCACAACTTTTATCAAAGGGTAGAAGAATTTATGTTGAAGGTCGAATTCAATACCGAGAAATTACTGACTCTACTGGAGTTAAGAAACAAGTTTCGGAAATTGTCATCGATGACATGATCATTTTAGATAATAAAGGTGTTCCCCAAGGTGACCGACAGGGAATGCATACTGAAGAGCATGTTGTTGATACCCAACCAGAAGTAGAGGATGTACCAACAGGTGAAATTGAAGACATTGTTATTCCAGATGAAATCGGGGAAGTGCCGATTGAAGAAAAAGGTGAATAAAATATGAAACAAAAAAAACCTCCAATCAAACCAAGATCGAAAGAATGCGCTTTTTGTAAAGCTAAAGTCGAACCACAATGGAGCGACATTGATCGCCTTAAAGAATATCTTTCAGCCAGATCAAAGATTATGACCTCCAAATTTACCGGAGTCTGTGTCAAACATCAAAAAAGATTGGCAGTAGCTGTTAAGAGAGCACGTCATTTAGCTCTTCTTCCCTTCACTACCCAAGAGTAACTTAGAAAGATTGCTATTCTGGCGAAAAATTATTCGTCGTTCCTAAAAGTAAATCCATTACTTCGTCGTCACGACTTATATTTTTCGACACAGAATATTAATCTTTACGTTGTGATTCGTATTTTTCACTACTGAATATTAATCTTTAATAATAATTGCTAGCCTGAAAATAGGTTCTTTGTATTTTGGTATACTCATAGAGTGAAAAAAGTTAAAGCTAGTTGGATAATTTCATTACCTACCGCCGCCGTCTTGAAGGTGAAAAAAGGAGAAAAAGTTACTTTTGATCAAGTGTTGTTTGAGGGAACGACTGAAATAGAGAAAGTATTGTCACTCCAAAATGAACTAAAAGGTTTGACAGCAGACAATCTTAAAGAAATTAATACCATTAACCATCATAAAGATCTAACCCAAGGTGAGGTGATTTTTGAGAGTAAAGGTTGGTTTTCCCGGAAAATAATCAGCCCTGCAAGTGGAAAATTTGCCGGAATTGACGAACTTCTAAATTTACATTTGATAACTGGAAAAGAGAAAAGGTTAGGAGTGAGTCCGACTGAAGCGGTGGTTGGTGAAATAACTGATGATGAGCTGAAATTAGAATTTTTTTGCATGGAATATTTAGGTAGGGGACTAAACACAACCAAACGATGGGTTAGCAACGGATTTAAAAAAATAAATACATTATCAGATGTAAACTTTGATTGTAAAGATAGGATAATTTTAGTGGAAAAAATGGCTGACGCCATCAGACTAAAATCAGAAGTGGTGGGAGTGGGAGCGATTATTGTTCTTGATGAAAATATGGGAACTGAAGATGCTAGAATTAATTTCAAGATACCAGGCTTAGCAGTATCCAGAGAAGTTTTTGATCAGCTGATGGAACTGGTCGGACAAGTAAATGCCCGAGCTTTGGTAAACGGAAATAGTGGCAGGTTGTTATTAGTTGTTTGAACATTTTGTGCCAATAAAAAAATTGAGAAACATATTTTTAGTAACCGCATTAGTAGCGGTTTTTTCATTAGTTAGCTATCGAATGGGGGAAAGTAAGGTAGTTTACCCCAAGGGTGAACTTAACCTCTCAATGATGTGGCGGGTAAAAGACCGACTTTCGCAGACCTTCTTAGAAAAAGATAAGATGAAGGACTCGGAATTAACCCAGGGGGCAATTTCGGGAATGGTCCAAGCACTCGGTGACCCGTACACAGTTTATTTACCACCAAAAGAAAATAAGAGTGCTAATGAAGATTTGGCAGGAGAATTTGGAGGTGTGGGAATAAGTCTGGGATACAAAGAAAAAAGTTTGGCAGTAATGTCGCCACTTCCCAAAACACCAGCTGAACGAGCAGGGATATTGGCCGGTGACCTTATTTTAAAAATTATTGATAAAGAAAAAAAGGTTGATCGAGATACTAATGATATTGCTTTAGATGAAGCGGTAAACTTAATTAGAGGAAAAGTAGGAACTGATGTCACCTTAAAAATGTATCGAGAAGGCGCGAAAGAGCCATGGGAAGTTACGCTAAAAAGAGATAATATTGTCGTTCCAAGTTTGGAACTAGAGTTTAAGGAAGAAAAAGGTAAAAAAGTCGCTTGGATAAAATTGTATAAATTTACCGATAGGTTATACAAAGATTGGACTGACGTAGTCAATAATGTTTTGGCTGAGAAAAATAAGGGAAATTTCGGTGGAATAGTACTAGACCTGCGAAATAACCCAGGTGGGTTTTTGCAAGCATCAGTAATGGTGGCTTCTGACTTTTTAAAGGAAGGCACGGTGGTGTCACAAGAATCGTCAAACGGATCTAAGGAAACTTATACGGTTGATAAATCACTTGGTCGGCTTACCTCCGAAAAGTTGGTTGTTTTAGTTAATGGTGGTTCTGCCTCAGCTTCGGAAATTTTAGCTGGAGCGCTTCGTGATCACCAGAGAGCAAAGCTGGTTGGTGAAAAGACATTTGGTAAGGGGACAGTCCAACAACCAGAAGATTTCCCGGATGGATCAGGACTGCATGTCACAATTGCCCGATGGTTACTTCCAAGTGGTAAAAATATCCACAAAATTGGAGTTGAGCCAGATGTGTTGGTCAAATACGAACCTCCGGTAATACCAACAGGTGCACCCACCCCAGCGCCAGGTGTAAAAGTAGTTCAAAAGGATAATCAACTAGACAAGGCCGTCGAAGAACTATTGAAATAATAGTTCGTCATAGCGAGGATCGAAAGCGACCTGCCCCTCCGGCAGGCGCAATGAGATTGTTTTTATTCAGTAATATTTCAGATTTTTTTATATAATTTTTATATGGACGAAAAAACTTTAAAAACTTTTTTGTTTGGCTTAGGGATTGGGGCAGTGGTAGTTGGAGCTTTTTTCATGGGTGGGGTGGCTTCGCGATTGGGTTGGATGGGGGGATCGAGTCTTTCAGGAAAACAGAATAGTACCGTTAACCAAACTAGGGAAATTGTGGATGAAGAGTCAGTGGTAACTAAGGTTGTTGAGAAGGCGACCCCAAGTGTGGTGACGGTCTCAATTTCAAAGACAAACTTAATCGGTAGTAACTTGCCTCCCGGATGGGATATTTTCGGAGAATTTTTTAACGTACCCAAAACTAAACCAGTTGAACAAAAAGTAGAACAAGATATCGGAACTGGATTTGTAATTGAAAAAGATGGCCTAATAGTAACTAATAAGCATGTGGTTTCGGATACGACTGCTAAGTACAAAGTGATTATTGGTAAAGATCAGGTTGCTGAGGTAAAAAACATTTATCGAGATCCGACATCTGATCTAGCCATTTTGAAAGTCGATAAGACTGGTTTGACGCCGGTGATATTAGGAGACTCAGATCAGTTGAAGGTGGGACAAACAGTAATTGCTATTGGAACGGCACTTGGCGAATTTAGATCGACAGTCACCAAAGGAGTTATTTCAGGATTAGGTCGGGGAATAACTGCTGGATCCCCACTGGCTGGTTCAGAGAGGCTGGATAACGTTATTCAAACTGATGCAGCAATTAACCCAGGTAACTCAGGTGGACCACTTTTTAACTCAAATGGTGAAGCGATTGGAGTAAATGTGGCAGTGTCTCAAGAAGGTCAAAGTATTGGTTTTGCTCTACCGATTAATTTGGTTAAGGAATCAATTGCCAACTTTAAAACTACAGGAGAATTTGAACGACCATTTTTGGGAGTAGGATATCAAATGATCAGTAAACAATCAGCACTTTTAAATGATGTACCCGCTGGTGCTTATGTCAAAACAATTGTCGAAGGAAGTCCGGCTGAAGTAGCTGGAGTAAAAGTGGGTGACATTATTGTGGAAATGGATGGTAAAAAACTGGCTGATGAGAAAAACGCATCTCTGGCTAATATGATCAACCGCAAAAAGATTGGTGACACTGTTAGTCTTAAAGTCTGGCGTGATGACAAAGAATTATCTCTAAGTATTAAGTTAGAAAAGAGAAAATAAGGAATTATTTTTCTTCAGTCGTTGGTGGATTTTTCTTTTCAATTGGAACAGTGGGTGAGGGAAGGGTAGCCGATACTCCAGGAATGAGGCGGACAGCTTTTCTTTCAATTAGATCCTGTAAAGCTTTTTCAGTAGTATTAAGTAAGGCCAGTAATTCGGCTTTATTTGTTGGTAGTTTCATTGGCTTCTTCAGGATTATCTAGAACTGAAAGTTCCAATAACATGTCGGTAATATCGCCATCGAGACAATTTTTTAGATTGAATTCTTTATTAATGCGATGATCTTTAATTTGATTACGAGAATAATTGTATGTACGAATTTTATCAGCACGCATGGCTAACCCAATCTTATCTCTAGTTGAACCATTGGCAGCCAAACGTTTATCTTCTTCGATCTGCCAGAGTTTGGCTCGAAGCAGGTCCCAAGCGATAAGTCGGTTTTGTTCTTGGGATCTTTCCTGACGGACAGAAAAAGTGAGTCCAGTTGGTTTGTGAAGTAGACGAACGGCAGTACTAACTTTGTTAACATTCTGGCCACCGTTACCACCGGCTCTGGAAGCGGTCATTTCGACTTCATCTGGGTTGATGACTATATCATGAGAAGTAATTTGGGGAAGAACAACTACAGCAGCGGTCGAAGTTTGAATTCGGCCTCTTTTTTCGGTAACCGGGACTCGCTGAACTCGGTGGGTACCAGTTTCCCACTTTAGCTGATCAAAAGCGCCGATACCGGTAATCTTAATAATATTGCTATCGACTTGGTTTACTTTCCAACCAACTTTGCTGGCGTAGCGACTATACATATGCATCAAATCCTCCATCCAGAGGGCAGACTCATCACCACCAGGTCCGGGTCGAAATTCGAGTAGAGCTATATTTTGATTTATGGTTGGCATATGGTGTTTGCTTACGAAAAACCGCCTTAATTATAGCAAAATAATTAAAGCGGTTTATAAAAATCTAGTTTTCGTCTTTCTTAGCTTTCTTTTTGTCAGCTACTTTTTTAGCTTTAGCCGCCTTATAGGAAGCACCTTGGGTGACTTTTTCTTTAAATTTGTCGATACGTCCCTTAATGTCGACGAATTTTAGTTGACCAGTGAAGAAAGGATGACATTTACTGCAGACCTCGACTTCGATCTTTTCAACGGTAGAACCGGTAACAAATTTGTTGCCACAGGCACAGCTGACTTGGCAATCTTGAAAATATTTAGGATGAATAGCTTGTTTCATAGGGGTTATTTTAACATAAAAGCCGCCAATTCGGATTGTTTAATTAGCGATTGTTCTCCAGAAGACATATTTTTAATAGTAACTTCATTATTTTTGGCTTCATCGGGGCCAACAACAGCTACAAAAGGAATACCTTTATCGGAAGCATATTTAAATTGTTTGCCGAGTTTGTCAGGGTTGGGGTAGAGGAGAGTGTTAATAGAATTTTTTCGTAACAGATTGGCGAGCTGAAGACTGTTGTTGAAAAATTCAGCTGAAAACACGGCGACCATAACCTGAGTATTGGTTAGTCCTAAATCTAGTAGTTTTTGGTCCTTAATAATATCGCAGACTCGCTCAATACCAAATGAACCACCAGTGGCAGGAATATTATCTTTTTGATTGAGGTATCTACCGATCAGGTTGTCATAGCGACCACACCCGGCAATAGAGCCGACTCCACCATCGATAACTTCAAACTCCCAGACAGGACCAGTGTAAGAAGCGAGACCGCGGGCAATTGAGGGGTCAAACCGATAGATATCTTCTGATACATTGGACTCACTCAGATAACTAAAAATTTGACTTAATTCATCTAGTCCAGCTGAACCTATTTCAGTTTGACCGATAGTAGACTTTAATTGTTCAATTATCTCGGTATTGGAGAGATTGTCGTATAATTTAGTATCGGTTATTTTTAAGATTTCTTCGACTTGTTTGGGCGGTAAACCTCGAACTTCGATAAGCTCCTTGCCGACACCATCAACACCAATCTTTTTAAGTTTATCGATAGACATGCACATCCCGTAAAACTTGTCAGAATCGATATTGAGGTATTCACGAAGACCATCTAAAAGCTTACGGTTGCTGATTCTGGCTAGATACTTTTTAAATCCAAGAAGGGAGACAATCTCTAGGCCCATTTGGATAAACTCGGCATCAGTGGCCATGGAAGATGACCCAACAGTATCAGCATCACATTGGGTAAATTGACGATAGCGTCCTTTTTGAGTATTTTCTGATCTCCAAACTGGTTGAATTTGGTATCGTTTGTAGGGAAAGACTACTTTGTCAATGTTGGCGGCGACAGCCCGACACATGCTAGTCATAACTTCGTATTTGAGCATGACATCTCGGTCACCAGGATCTTTAAACCGATAGAAT
>JBAZZE010000031.1:0-8377 GCA_041658955.1 Candidatus Shapirobacteria bacterium | reverse complement strand
ACACTACATTTTTGCTATACTTGTCTTGCTTTGCCGAAATGGCGGAATTGGTAGACGCGCACGACTCAAAATCGTGTGGCAGCAATGTCATGGGGGTTCGATTCCCTCTTTCGGCACATTTTAATTATCCTGTTACGGTGACCCGGTCACTTTGAACCGCAGCTCTAGCAAATATTTCATCACGAAGATTTTGACATGTCAGATCAAGATCCATAGCTTGTAGTGACATTCTGCCAATAACTTCTCCGTTTTGAATAACTAGGCCATCGTGTAAAATTTCGGCACCACCGCCGACCATACTGGAAACTAAAACTGCAACTTCAAAGCCATTTATACCTAATGGTAGTCCCATAATTGGGATTATATATCACTTATCCTTTCTTCTCCACATCAAAGTAGCTTACTTGTTTACCGTTGAAGTACAAGTTGAACTGACCAGTCGGACCATTCCGATGTTTCTCGATAGAGCACATCACCAGTTCCCTCACCTCTTCGTCCTCACGATGTAAAAACATCACCACATCAGCATCTTGTTCGATACTACCTGATTCTCGAAGGTCTGATAATCTTGGTTTACCTCCACGGCTTTCCATCTGACGGTTTAGCTGAGCCATAGCGACTATTGGTAATTTTAGCTCACGAGCCAAATTCTTTAGTCCTTGAGAGATCTCTGAGACCTCTTGTACCCGATTGTCCCTGGACATTCCATGCATCAACTGTAAATAGTCCACAATAATAAACCTAATCCCTTTATCGACCTGTAATCTTCTAGCTTTGGTCCTTAGTTCAGTCACAGTCAAACCAGGGGTATCGTCAATATATAAGGGAGCCTCAGCTAATACCCCCATCGCCTCTGATAACGAAGCAAAGTCATCATCTGACAATTGTCCTGTTTTTAGTTTCCACGCATCGATAAGACCCTGTCGGACCAAAAGACGGTCTACCAACTCTTCTTTACTCATTTCCAGTGAAAAAATACAGGTAGGCACTTTCTTCTCCACCGAACAATAACGGGCAATGTTTAAACCAAATGCAGTTTTACCTACTCCAGGACGAGCCGCCAAAACAATCAAGTTGCTGTCCTGCATCCCCGCTAAAAGACTATCCAATTGATGAAAACCAGTAGGTATCCCCCGCAGTCCTGTTCCCATCTTCTGTAACTCATCTAGGCGATCAAAACTGGCTGTCAAAACTTCCTTTAAGGAACTTGGAACTGACTTTAAATGTTTTTGACTCAATGAAAAAATTTCCTGTTCAGCGTAATCTAGAAGTTCCGGAGAGGTCACTCCCTCATCAAATGATCGTTCCGATATTCTTCCTGCGGCAGATATTAATTCTCTTTTTGCTGACAGAGATTTAATAATTTTTCCGTAACTTTCAACATTAGCACTAGTAGGAACATCATTGGCT
Organism: Candidatus Shapirobacteria bacterium; assembly: GCA_041658955.1. GTDB lineage: Bacteria > Patescibacteriota > Microgenomatia > UBA12405 > UBA12405 > UBA2283. The sequence continues at coordinate 6,967 of JBAZZE010000031.1, read as the reverse complement.
AGTCGACTTAAAAAGGCTTTCCCACCCACCTTTTTCAAGGATTTTAATTCCCGCAGTTTCTCCGAAACAGTCACCATATCAATCGGCGACCGATTTTCATAGAGACTCAGCATCGCTTCATAAACACTGGATTTGTTAGGATCGTAAAAATGTTCTGGCCTCAAAAACTCCGAGACCGATAAAATAGCATCATTATCAATTAAAATTGACCCGAGAACGCTGGTTTCCGCTTCGTCAGAATGTGGAGGCATTCGCAGGCTATCGCTCATTTTTAGGCTGTTTCCTTTAATAACACTGTTTCCATTCCCTCAGGCAAGGTATCTTTATCAATTTTAAGGCTAGCCACCGGTTCCAATCCCTCATTATCAGCTACATTCAAAAAATCCTTAGTTTCGGTACCACCTTCGTTCTGTCCGTATGGCAAAAGGTAATTTGCTCCCCATTTCTTAGCTAATTTTAGAAGAGACTTACTCTGAGACTCACCATAACCACCGATATCAGCCAAAAGCACATCGGCACTTCCAATCTTATCGATCTTTTTTTCACTTAATTCACCCTTAAGACTCCCCAAAATTGCAACTGCTATCCCATCAATTACCACTGAGTAGACTACGCCATCTTCACCGTCATTGTGACCATTTATTTCGACTCCACCCACCTCATATTCCCCTGGTCCAATAATCAGTACTTTATTCTCCATAGTTAAAAGTCCAGTTTCCACTTTACGGTTATACAAAATCACTCTCGAAGTTGATTTTTTCAGGGTATCTCCCGATGGGTTTACCAATACAGTTTCTTTTTTACCAATAATTTGCAAGCCATTTTGACCATTATTTTTTATTTCCATACCTGATTTTAACATTTACCACCCCTGTTCCGTGGTATCATCTATCAATTACTCATGTTTAAAGAAATTACCCTGGCTATTACTTTAGGCGCACTTTTGGGCTTCGGTCTCACCGGAGGCTATCTGGCATCCCAAAAAAGTAAAAAAACTATCCGCCAACCTGTACCCACCCCTGTTTTAAGCGAAACCTCTCCAGAACCAACCTCCTCTTCGGCGATTAATAAAATAACCGACGATACCAAAGTTATTGATACTACTTCAGCTTCTGAATCTGCTCTAATTATCACCAGTCCCAAAAATGAAGAAATTGTGGCCAATGCTCTTCTCGAAATAACTGGAACGGCCACCCCCAATAGCCAAATTATTATCAACACTAGTCTTAAGCATTACCAAACTACCTCCTCCGATAAAGGTGATTTTAAGCTTGAAATTGAACTCGAATCCGGCCTTAACAATATTCAAGTTGACGCTTTTGATCCGGATGACAATCAATCCACTGCCAATTTTCAGGTTACCTATTCTACCGCCAAAATATAATATGATATTTTTACTTTTTGCTATGTTTTTGCTTTCAGCCTCTCCCGCCAATGCTCTTGTCAAAATTCCTACCCTTCTTCCCAAAGTCGAACCAACAATAGAAGCCACCCCCACCGCTACCCCAACTAATACCGTCTCCGACGATATCCAAAAAATTCGTGAAGTTGTCTCTCAAAAAGTAAAGGAAAAACTAATGCAAATTATTAGCCCGACAACTTCCAAAAAATCTATCGCTGGTAAAATTATCGAAGTTACTGACAAGTCTCTAAGTATTGAATACCATAATGAAACCCGTGCCCTTCAATTGGACCCAACCTTAACCGTGATTGATGCCAATCGTAATAAGTCGTCGTTAGCAAAACTTAAAATTGGTCAGGATATATTAGTTCTAGGTATCGATGATTCTCAAGCCAATTCTTTTCTAGCCAAAAGAATTATTGTCACCGATCTTTCCAAGCTTCAAATAAAAAAAACCGTAACTGCAGGAAAAATAGTTGATATTTCCAAAACCAGTTCATTACTAACTCTGGTTCCTACTCACAATAAGAACACTCTTTTTCAAATCCGCATGGACTCCAAAACTGAATTTTTATCCGTGTCCCAAGTCAAAATCAAACAAGCTGATATCAAATCAGGTCACCGCATCATTGCTATTCTTCGCCCTGATGAAAAAGCTACCAAAACCTACAACGCTGTCCGACTTATCGACCTTGACTACAAACCTGAACCAACTCCTACCAAGAAGTAATTAAGGGTAAGGATTGACTTCACCCCATATATTGTTAAAATACTGTCAATGAAATCAGTAGTCGTGATCATCAACCATCACCATACCACCAAGTAATTGGCGGTATTTACTGTTTTCAAAACAATAAACCGCCAAACAATAGGCGGTTTTTTATATGGTGGCATTAGCTCAATTGGTTAGAGCATCTGCCTGTGGAGCAGAAGGTTGCCGGTTCAAGTCCGGTATGCCACCCCAAACAATCTCCCACCTTATTAGTATAATTAACTAATGAGTCAAACATCTTTTCCCAAAATAGAGATTGTTAAAAACGCTTTTTCCGCCGATATTGATCACCGAGTTATGTCTGGCGGCACCTTTGATATTCGTAAAATTGTCAAAGTTGATAGTGAATCAGTTACTATCCATCCCCTAATAGTCGTATTTCCCGATCCCCAAACTTCTCAAGAAACACATATTCATCAAGCCATCCACACCCTCGAACATGGCCTGGCCTATACTGGTGGTGTCCGAGATGAACTTGTTTCCATCTCTCAAAACGCTATTGATCGCAATACTCTAATAGACATCTCCCCTTTCCAAAGTGAGAGTGGCCAAATTGGTTTTAGAATGTTAGCTCTTTTTGATATTGATCATTCACTTTTTGAAACAGCAGTTAAAAAAGCCGCCATAAATTTTGCCAAATCATTATCCCTTACTGGTGAAGTTCCCTTTGCCAACGAACGTCAGTGCGGCCAGTTTCGCTTCCATGATTCCCAACTAGCTACCAAGCTAGTTGACCAGTGGGCAGAAAAATTTGAGTTTAAATACCCCACCCCAGTCCCCTTTTCTTCACTCATATCCGTTGCCGATCTTCGTCTTTTAAAACCACAATTATCTTCAGTTAATAATCAACAATTTTTGACTCCCCAAAATAGTTATTATATTTCTCAAAAAATTGAAGAACTATTTGATCAAAGTTGGCAAAGTCTCGGTTTTGGAAAAACTCCCAAAATATTTGTAGGTACTTATGGTTGTATGACCGGAATGTATCTGACTTCAGAATATGTTGAGGGTATCGATGACAAATTACATACCGCTATTGCCAGAATCTTGCTAAGTTTGTATGCCACAGCCACCAGCTCACTCAAGACCGAACTGGAACAAATTACTCAGTTAATTGCTTCTAATTCACCCCAGATATTTGATGTGGCCAGTCAAGAAATCATTTTTACCTCTTGATATTATAAGATATGTGTTATAATCCCCTAACTATGAAGTCAATGCGTCTAAATTTTGCTATGCATCACACCCATACCGTGGTCTCGTTACCGGCGGGGTGTAGTCTGACCTAAAACAAAAATCAATTAATTTCTCAAATCCCCCGCACTTGGGGGATTTTTTTGTTCCCCATTTTCTCTTTTTATATTTTTTAAATCAAATTATGACAAATCAAATTAAAAGAATGGAAGACCTAAAATGGGACGGTTTTGACCAAATTCTCAGAACCCCACCCGCCCCCGGGGAACCCTTAATTAAATTAAGGGACGCCGACGGGGTCAATGGAACAGTGGTTATCTGGTCAGAAGCCAATGGTCGCTGGAATTTTACGGACGTTAGACTCCAAGATATTCCGCCGATAGATGGTGAACCACCAGTTAGAACCTCCATCTCTGGTCGTCGCTACACTTGGAATTCTGAAAAGAATCGTTGGTGTGGTGAATAACCCCAGTAGCAGAGTCCGGCCTAGCCGGACTCTGCCCTCCTTAATAATTAACAAAAAAATGATTAATAATAATGAAACAAAATACCCCACCGTCAGGGAAATAGAACAAATAAGCAGTCGGGCTTCAGAGCTCGGATACCCCATGCCAGTTAATGCCAATCTTTATCAACTTGGCCAAGAGCTATACCGGTCCCCTTCTCCTCGACTCAACGGAGAAAATAAACTATGGAAACTACTCAAAGAATCCCGTCGCAAGCAAGCTCAATGGCGGAGTGTAGAACGCAATAAATATACTGGTACTGTCAAAAATCCAGACAGACTAGACAAATCTACACTCAGAACCGCGGCTGATATATTTGTTAGTCTCAAAGAACGACAAGCCAGCTATGGCGATGCTGTCTTCAACTTTGCTTTTCCACTTAGTAATAGCGAGTCACCTCCACCTATTTGTCTGCCAAAAAATCTTCCCAATGTAATTTGGAAAATGGCTGAATATATGGAAAAACCGTTCCCCCAAGGACTGCCCATGGCCAGAATTGACGCCATTAGGCAAAGTGATAACACTATAAAAATAATTGAGATAAATCCCTGCTGGGTCGACAACTTGGGAGCACTTCAGGCTTTTTACGAAACTTACTATTCCGCCGGTCCACAGCCAGTCGATATGCTCTGTCAACAAATTGTCGCCCGACAACCTAGAAATAGAGACATAGCTCTTCTCTATACGGCTCAAGCTGACGGCTGTAAACGGGATGAGATCTATGCACTGGCAAACTATATGAGAAGTGGAGGCTATTTTAGTAACATTCTCGTAAGTCCCATGAATTCGACCCTTGATATTGGAAATTTTGGAACTGTCTATATTAATGGCTCGTTCCAAATGAGTCAGCAATATTCTTCCGAACAAAGAGTTGTTGAACAAATCAAAAAACTTCAAGTCGACAAACAACTTCTGCTTCTCCCCAGTCAATTTACCGCTCTCGATTCCAAAACATCACTCATCGGTATGAGCCAAACTCGTCCTGATTTATTTATCCCCACCACCTCAGACCGAAGAGAAATTGAGGGACCGGCCATAGCCAAACCGCTCCAATCAGAATCCCTTAAGGGAATTGTTGTTTTAGACGCTAGTCAAGGTGTTGACTCACCAGAAGAGTTTGTCTATCAACCCATAGTTACTGCTACAACCGATATGGCTCTTGCTACTTACAACTCAAAGGAAAAAACTCTTTCCAGCACTTCCAATCTATATGAAAAGATCAATATTTGGGTGGTTGGCAATCAAGTAGTCGGCGTCATGGCCGCTTATGATCAAGAGATGATGATCAACGATGCTAGTTATAATTTACCCCTAATATGGACAACAAAATAAGTATCAAACCTCTAATAATTTTTGATTTACAGGGAACACTAGTCAAACGGATGAGACCTCCCCTACTAAACGGTTCAGTTATCAAATTAAAAAAACTTAGTCAGTTAAATACATTAGCTATATTCACTGGTGCATCAAAAACTGAAACCATCAATATCTTAAAAAAGCTGGGGATTTATGATCTTTTTATTCCTAAAAATATTATTACTAAAGGAATATTTCCCCAAAAACCCAGTCCCCTAGCTATTAAATGGTTAATAGAATTTAACTTGGCAGTTACTGTCACCTATGTTGGCGACACTAATAAAGATTATTTAACTGCTAAAAACTCTGTTGTCAGCTTTATTTCTGTGGGTTTCAAAAAACCAGGGATAACCCAAATAAGCACAGTAGATGACCTATTAAATGTTAAAATCAACCTATGACCCAAGACAATTCTCTAAAACCCCAAACTCTTCGTGGTTTCAACGACTGGTTTGCCTCAGACGTCAAACTACGTGAGTATGTTATCAATATTTTTAAAACCGTATTTGAAAAATATGGATACGAACCTCTAGAAACTCCGGCACTTGAATACACTCAATTTATGGCTGGTATTAGTGGTAGTGAAGCCGAAAAACAATTCTATCGGTTTAAAGATCCTGGTGACCGAGATGTCATGCTCAAATACGAAGTTATGACTAGCATGTGTCGGGCTGTCGCCGCCAATATTGACAAAGTAGTCTTTCCTTACAAACGATACCAAATTCAACCAGTTTGGAGATCAGAAAATACTCAAAAAGGACGCTACCGTCAATTTACCCAATGTGATGCTGACACCGTTGGGTCATCTTCCATGGCCACTGATGCCGAGTTTATCCAAATGGGCCTAGAGATCGTCTCCCTTCTTGGATTTAAAAAATATCTAGCCAGAATTAGCAACCGCAAGCTATTAGATGGTCTTCGTGAATACCTAAATATCGATTCTGACAAGTTTTACGGGATGTGCATGTCTATCGATAAACTTAAAAAAATTGGTGTTGACGGTGTCGGCAAGGAGCTTATCGAAGTTCGAGGTCTACCGAACCTTCAAGTCGAAGAAATCTTAAAAATAACCGATACAAAATTATACGATAATCTCTCCAATACCGAGATTATTGAACAATTAAAGTCTACTATTGGTCAAACTGAAATAGGTTCAGCTGGACTCGATGAATTAAGTCAAATTTTTAGTTATCTGAGTGAGTCAAATGTATCAGAAGATATCTATCGGTTTGACCCCTCAATTGCCCGCGGTCTTGCCTCTTATACTGGTCCTGTCTGGGAGTTTGAAGTTATTGATGGTGGAGTCGGCTCTATTGCCGGTTGTGGACGGTATGACAATCTTATTGGCCGATACCTCAATCAAAAAGATAATATTCCTGCCACTGGTGGTTCATTTGGTATTGAACGGGTCTGCGATATTATTAAGGATCAAAAACTACTAGATTTAGGACTGACCAATACTCAGGTTATGGTTGCCGTGTTCTCAACCGAGTTTTTCAGCAACAGTCTTCAGCTCGCCAATCTGTTACGAAAAAATTCTATCAACACACTCCTCTACCCCAACCCTGACAAACTCGGTAAACAATTTAAATATGCTTCCGACAAGGGTATTCCTTTTGTAGCTGTTGTTGGCCCAGATGAAGCCAAAAATAATGAAGTTACTATTAAAAATATGTCTTCTGGAGAACAATCGCTAATTAAACAATCCGAATTGTCGGCTTTTATGTTAAAATAACC
>JBAZZE010000030.1:0-9586 GCA_041658955.1 Candidatus Shapirobacteria bacterium | reverse complement strand
CAAAATCCTCAAAACTGATGCAGTCGGCTTTGATAAAATGTTTTTCGAAATCGGTATGAATTACGCCGGCAGCCGTAGGTGCGGTATCACCGGCATGTATCGTCCAGGCTCTTACTTCTTTTTCTCCCGCAGTCAAAAATGTCTGCAGTCCCAGTATTTGGAATCCTTTTTGAATCAATAGCTCTAATCCGCTTTTTTCAATTCCCAAATTTTTTAAATATTCCTTTTGTTCCTCTTCAGTCAGTTCCGAAAGTTCCGCTTCCGTCTTAGCACAAATTCTAACGGGTGTATTTCCATGAACCACGAACTCTTCGCTATTTGCTAAATTGTTCTCATCCGTATTGATAACTAATATTACCGGTTTGCTTGTCAAAAACCCCATTTGTTTTACAGATAACTTTTCTTCATCGCTAAATTCCATTTCTCTCACAGGTGTGCCTTTTTCCAAACCTCCGACAATTTTATCGGCTAATCCTTTTAAAACCTTATCTTTTGTGTTTTGAATTTTTTGTGCTGTTGCCAGGTCAGCTAAAACTAATTCTGTTTCCAATACTGCCCTATCGGATTCCGGATTTTCCGATCCTGATCTGATAATGTTTTCATCCGAAAAGTCCCGAAGAACCATTGCCAACGCATCCACATCCCGGATATGCTGCAAAAATTTATTCCCCAACCCTTCCCCCTGGCTGGCACCCTTTACCAACCCGGCAATATCCACGAACTTAACTGTGGCTGGCACAATTTTATTGGTCTTTACTACCTCCGCCAATATTGCCAAGCGATTATCCGGTACCGGAACTACTCCGATATTTGATTCTATAGTCGCAAAAGGATAATTGGCCACATACGCCACCTGCCGTTTCAATAGCGCATTAAACAGCGTTGATTTGCCCACATTTGGCAATCCCACAATCCCGATACTCATGTTTGAACCCGACATTTTGTGCCTCCTTTCTTAGAGGAAAAGGAATATAGCCACTAACACTCATATATTCCTGATCAGCAACTATTTTATCAATAAATTTAACTAATATCGCCCTCTTAACATTAAAATCAGCATTTTGTAGTTCAATTCTCGTCCGATTACAGAACTGCTCTATCTCTTCACTAGTAGGTTTTACATAACTTTCTTTTTTGTCTGCCACAGAAGAATTTGCCAATAGGGTATCAATTAAGCCTTTCTTTCGTTTAATCTCTTTCATGGCTTCTTCAAATGCCTCAAATGTCACCAATTCAGCTCCATATGCTTTTAAATATCGTTTTTCTTCCAATAAGAGTTTGGATTTTTCTGCCTCTAATCTTTCTATTTGCTCCAAAGGTTGGGATTGACCTCCCTCAGTTATTTCTCGATCAATATACTCGGTCAACAGTCCCTCTAACGTTTTCGGAGAGGTAGCGATCTTCACGAAACCATCCCAGGCAAGTTTGTCAGCTATCCTGGCATTTACTCCTTTGATATAACATTTCCGAACCAATGGATAGGTATTTACCCTATCTGTACATCGATAGTAGAGATGCTTACCATGCTGCGGTCCTTCTCCTGCCCGTGTATAACCACACGTACAATTAATTTTCTCTGCCAATAAGTATTGGTTTTTCTTATTTCTCTGATTCATTCGATAGTTGGTTCTTAACTGTTGCTGGGCTTTTTGAAATATCGCGTCCTCAACAATAGGTGGACATTTTATTTCTATCCACTCCCCTCTGTCTTTCCACTTCCGGCTGCTTTTTTTAATTTTCCTGTACTTTTCTACTTTTTTTGGCTTTGTTGGCACCATCGCGATTGTTCGATTAAAGTAGGCTTTTCCAATATATGATTCATTCCTAAATAGTCGGCCTAAGGTACTAATCTTCCAAACTGTATTTATATTTTTAGGAGGTGGTATCCCCAACTCATATAATCTTTTTGAAATTTTTCTCATGGTCAATTCTTGATTTCCCAGCCAGTCAAAAAGCATTCTGACTACCGACGCCTCTCCTTCATTGATTTCATAGTGTCCGTGTTCCTTATCTCTCTTTTGAATGTATCTGTAACCATACGGTGCCCTACTGGTAACCAAATGCCCTTCTCTGGCATTCCTCAATTTTCCCAACCGGAAACGCTCTGTAATGCGAGTCCTTTCATATTCCGCAAACAAACCCTTAACTCCATACAGAAGCCTGTCTGTATCATCTTTGGCTGGTGGTGTAGTTACAAACAATACCTTGATACCCAAACCTTGCAACTCATCCATCACCAGCTCCTGAAATGAGTATCGCCTAGCCATTCTGTCCGGATCGTATATAAGCACTGCCTCCCAGATTCCCTTCCTCGCATCAATTCTCAACAAGTCTAAATCCGGCCTTTCTAATATTGATCCACTCCACCCCTCATCCTTATAAAATTTTACTATCGTATGTCCCTCGGTTTTTGCTTTCTCATTAATAGCCATAACCTGATTCTCTATTGTTTGTTCCTGCTCCTGTCGACCCGTAGACACCCTAGCGTAGGCTGCGACTAACATATCTATTTCCTTACCTTTCTTTCAGACAAAAATTCCTCAAAATCTGAACGTTTAATCCGGTAATCGTATCCCAAATTCACAGCCTGAAGCTTCTTGGCATGTATCCATCGCCTAACCGTTAGTATATTTACTTTTAAAGTTTGGGCTATATCTTTTGTGGTTAAATATTCATCCATACACAGTACATCATAAAGATACTACGCAATACATCAATTAACAAGTATCTCGTTATCTGTTTCTTTGGACCGGGACATAAACTCCGCCCCGCTATATAGAAGTTGACAAAAAGTGGTTTCAACCGAATACAAATTCGACGCTCCACTCTGTCCCTGTTTTTTCATCACTTTCAAGGTTACCAGTTCATCCAACTGCCTTAAAGCAGTCTTATGGGAGATTCCAATCACGTCTGCCACTTGTTTAGCTGTCCAATACATATCTTTCGATAAAATTACGGATAACAATAAAGATCTGTCTGCTGGCATGGACGACAAAGCAACTTGTCGAACCAGTTCTAATTCTTCACTTCCTACCCCCTGTTTGCCTTTTGCAACAGCCAACGACCTAGCTAATACTCTTAATTGTTGTAAAGCTCGGTACGGCTCCTCTATTTGAACCTCAATAGGTTCATAAAATTGAACTTTTTCATTATTGGCATTCACAAACTCTGCACTTCTGGTAATTACCATCCCTCTGGCTCTGGCAATAAATTTTGCTAAATTATTAAGATATTTTTGTATCTCCGGACTTTCTCTCTCCAATTGTAATTCACTTATGGTAGGTAACAATCCTTCACAGTAGGCAGATACTTTATTTTGCGCCAATTTAAACCCTGGGCGAGAGTCTTTAACTGACCACATAACTTCCATACTTTTATCAACTTCCTCCTGACTTGAACTCGGAACCCGGTAAAAAATAAACCTTGGTCCGATCTGGTTCATATACCTCTGGTGCCTGTTCAAAGCTTGTGGAGTCACACAACCCAAAAGCGAAAAAAAAGAATGATATTCAATCGTCCCCCTCATGGGCGAATGTTTGGCAAATGAGTCGTCATAAATAGATGTCAGATCTCCCAACACTTTTTTAACCATTTCCTCCTTTTGGGATAGTGTTGTTGTGAAATCCTTAACGACCAAACATTTACTATTCAGTAGCGGTAATAGATCTTCTGACCCTTTCATCCCACTCACAAACGCATTTTCTGTCAGAGCATCAAGGAAATATACCCACGGCACCTTTCCCACCATTCTGGCAACTTCAGTCTTTGCGCTGGATGGAACTCCTATAAACATCAACCACAATGGCGTCTTGCCATCTATCATATGACTTATACAAGTAGCCATAGCCAGAAGCACCAAATCCTTTTTCCCCGGCAACACTCTTTCGACCGCTTCCAAAGCTTCACCCAGACTCACTTTTTCTTTTAAGCTATTGCTACGCGGAGTTTGTGTCCCGGTTAGTTGAGGCTGTTTTGACAGCTCCTTTCCACAAATTGACTCAAATACCTGTCTCAATTCAGCCTCAGGTAGTGGAGGGTTATTTTCTTTATTCCATAGCTGCAACAGTTTCCAAGCTTCCGTATCCCATTCATTTCTGGGAAACCTGACCACCAGCTTACCAGCGACGGAGGCTGCTGTTTCGTTTCTATGTCCCTCGCCTACTCCCTCCAACTTCTCGGCAGACCAATTACTCTTATGATCACTGTCACCTTTCTTAACCAGCCATTCTTTTATTAATACAGGCAAAGGCATAATTGGAGTAATTTGTGGGTCATTGGCCCATTCGTATCTGTTTCCGGACATATGCAATGACGGTGGAGCCACCACATAACCACCCTCAGCCCTAATGTCTATCCCCGGCTGAATACCTACCTGATTCTGCAAACCGTCTTCATATTGGAAATAATAATGCCATCCTCCCCCACCCGTCTTAACCTTTAATGTTTCTAGAGTTTTAAACAACTCATCACTACCACCATGTCTGGGATCAATATCTACCACTACAATTCCGGAAATCTTTCCTGTGATTACTCCCAAATTGGCTTTGTCCAAAAAACTAACGGCAAACCACTCAAAAAGATTCTCGTTTGTTGGTCTCTCTGATTGATATTTCTTCCAGTCAACAAATGGGATTTTATCCGGTCCTACCGGAATTACGCTCCAACCTCTTTCTGCCAGAAAAAAGGCTTGCCCCAACATATCAATGGTAAGATTATTATTGTCCATAGGTTTTAAACCTCGCGACAGGGTGCTCAGCCATAAACACCCTGTATGCCAACCTTAAAACCGCTTGCCAGATACAGACTCAAACTCCTCTGATCTGGCATAGACTGAACCGTCCGGACGAGTTACATGCTTTACCACCAGATAACATTTCTTACCAACCAAGCTGTCAGTCCCCTCAAAACTCTCTTTCTCTTGGTCGGTAAGTTCTTTGTCCAACAAAGACTCCACCACCTGTAAGGCTTTACTTTTTTTACCTTTAAATATTCCCAAACTCGGAGATGTCCAAATTCTGATTTCAGTTCCGGATTTTTGGTCATAGGTAAATACCCAACCCAGGCTTAAGGATTTATCCAGTTTGTCAGCATTAGGATCGTAGAATTTATTAGCTGTCTCCTCTACTTTCATCAGAGTACACAACCAGCGTCCGGCTTCCGGTAAAACACGTTTCTTATAAATCAGTTTTGCCATTTTTTGTCTCACCTCCTTCCCTCTTCTTAATAAATTGCGCAAAGGCTTTATATAACTGGGGATTTTTGTCTTCTTGGAGTGATCTCATCGTCATATCAAAAAGCAATTCAGAAATGGAATGCCATCTACCCTTAATTTCTTCTTCCGGAACATCTACTGGAGTAATACTCATTTTTATTGTTTTCATAGTTAGTTATTCTCTTTCCTGATAAAGGCGGTCTTTAAGTTTTTTAGTGGCTTGTTCAAATTCCCTAGCATCTACCATTACTTCTGGCGAGTTGCGTGCCGCGAAGTTAAATTGTCTAATCAACTCCTCTCGTTCCGGAGTATCTAAAAATACGAACTGAGCACGTTGACTATTAGTCCTGTCAATATCTACCAACTGAAGTCCTTTTACGCACAAAAATACTGATGTGTAAAACTGTGAAAGGTAAAAATATTTATTGGTTACCTCATTTGTTCTCATATGCTTTTGTCTTAGAACTAAGATAACGTCTTCCCCATGGGATATCATCTTGTTAAGATCGGATTTCTGAAGCTAGAAAAGTTTGAGTAGTAAATCCGCGATCGGATTTCTGAAGCTAATTCTCTTGATTGTTAATCGGTTCCCTTAACACTTTGAGTGGTTCTGGACGTCGCCAGTCAGTTAAATCTTTATTCGAATTTGGAAGCGAGAGATATACTAACTGATAACTGGCTCTTTTGGGAGGATACGAAATATTACTTCGTATAGACTTGATATCAAATCCGACTTTATTGAGCTTCTTATTAACCGATAATCTCAAAGTTGGTATATCTTTTGAAGATGTTGGAATTTCCAATTCCGTTATCTCGTGTGGTTTAAGATCAGCAAGGGTATTTATTAAATTTTTCTCTTTTCCGATTATATTATTAATCCTTATAAATTCCTTTAGCTTTTTGTTTATTGAAACCAAGTTTCGTTCATTTTCAATCCGCAATTCATATTCTTCCAAGCTTAATTTTACAGTTTGCAGTACACACTTTTTATAAATACCATCAAATGCAGGCTGTACTATAAATATTTCAAACTCATATCTATTGCTTCCGGAAAATCTTTCCTCACCTTTATTACGGATAGTTATCGCTCCCCAAACTTCTAAGTCCTTAATAGCCAAAACTTTCTGAATATATGTTTGTTTATCTAAAATCTCATCCTCCTTTGGAATTTCATATCTAATAAAGTTATTAGGTCTAAAGAAATGCGGATCACTTCTTAAATCCTCAAGAACCATCAGATGATATTTATTCATACTCATTTGGCCGTATTCTACCTTTTCAGCTTCAATACATCAATTTGTGATAAACTTTGGGCAGTAACCTAACCTCAGAGCGCAAGCTTTGAGCATGGTTCAAAAACCTTCGCAGATAAAAGCTCTCACTCAGAGCATCTGCGAAGGTCGTAATTCGAAAGAATTATGGGTAGCGAAAGCTATCGCTGGGTGGGAGCTTTTTGTTCCCCAGATTAAAATTAATGAATACAAATAAATTAAAGATATATGAGGACATTAATCAGCTTTTTATTGATATTTTAGACAAAAAAGACAGCGGACAAATAAAAGCTTTATTTGATTTCCTGAAAAAAAATCCACAACACTCTCCATTCAATGATGTTTTGGTTTTTGCCCAGCAACCCGACTGTGTCTATTACATGACGGCAGACCAATGGATAAGCCTACATCAACATCAAATAAAAAATGATGCCAAACCAATGGTCATCCTCTACCCTTTTGGTCCCATTAGGTTTGTTTATAGCTTGAGAGATACGGAAAAAATTCATACGGAACAGAATAGTCTCTTTAAAGATTCAAATGTGATCCACCCTTTTGACAATGAAGACCATCTTTCTTGGTGGAGAGAAAGCAAGAACAATTCAATAACCAAAAACACATTTAATAAAACCATAAAACGCCTGTTCAATGACTATCAGATCCCTCTCGTGTACAAGGATGCAAAACAATATTTGAAGTACGATACTCTATCTACCGCCGGATTTGCCCATGGCAACAATGTTGGCGTAAAGGAAATTACCCTTCACCCTAGATACAACACAATTACGGAAGATAACATTGTAGAAGCTTATGGTGTATTGGTGCACGAAATCGCACATATCTTTATGGGGCATTTAGGTAAAGTTACTTATTCTGTAAAACGGCAGGATGTAACCCGAGATATTGCCCTATGTGATGATAGAACTTATCTATCTAAACAAGTAATAGAATTGGAGGCAGAACTAACTGCATGGCTGGTATTCAATAGGTTTGGAATAAACAAAAATTCAGTGGACTACATGGGGTCATGGCTTACAAAAGACGATTACTGGCATAAAATAGACTTTTCCCAGACATTACGAATTTCCAATACAATATTTGAGATGAAAAATTAATATGTCTATAAAAGTAATCTTCTATGGTGTAGTTATACCATTGGTAAATGTGGAGAAGTGTAAGGCAATTGGTGGGGTCAAGGGCATACTTGAAAAACAAAAAGATTCTGTAGGTAAAAGAGTTTTAGTTGACGATTATTTATACAAAGATGGAGCCATGAGTCCGGGAGATATTGAAGATATTGTGGATTTTTGGCAGGATCAGGGATTGGTACCAACGGAACTAAAAGACGGTAAGCAAGTCTGGAAAGACTTGTGTGTGGTAGATATGAGTTACGGAGCAACTCTCCCCTGTGATTGGCTGGAAGTTGACCGATCAAATTACCCTGACCCTCCCATCGTCTGGATGAAAGGCAAACCCAAGGGAGAAATAGTATGGAGAACTGGCTAAGGATGGGCTTTGGTAGTCGTTTCATGAAGTTTAATTGCCAAGTCTGCAATACATTCTTTTTTCATTAAAGTATTTCTCCATAACTCCGGAATAGCAGTAAATCCATAATACGATCCAGCTAATGCTCCTGCTACTGCTGCTTGCGTATCTGTGTCGTTACCATAAAAAATCGCTTTAGTTATGCATTCCTTGTAACTGTCAGTCGTAAAAAATGAATATAACGCAATTCGAAGTGTATCCAGCGTAAATCCGGAATTTGGAAATTGGGTCTGTTGATATAGGTGAACGACTAGATCCCTTATTTGTTCTGGACATTCATCAGGTAGCTCAAGAGCCAACCTTTCCAACATCTGATCTTTTGGGAGCTCTGCAAGGGCGTAGGAAATCAGTTTATTGAGTACTACACAGCTATAAGCGGCCAATAAACTATTATGGGTAACAATCGCAGATAGAATACTAGCTTTCACTAACATTTCCGGATCGTTGTAGTATCGCAAACCAACTGGCGCAGATCTCATCATAGCTCCATTGCCACCATGCTTGTCATTATTAACTAGCTTTGTAGGAATAGTATCGTTGGTTTGCCTGACCATAGCTATTAGTGTTCGTTGACCTACTCCAAATGATTTACCACCATCAGGAGTAGCATGACCGTAATATAACCATTGCCGGTAAGTTTGGAATTGATCTTGGACATTAAACCCTCGCAGCAGACTTTCAGCCAAGCAAATAGCCAAACAGGTGTCATCCGTATAATATCCAGCCGGTTTATCTGCATTTCTTGGAGTAACTACCGGTCTTATGCCACCATCACCAAAAACTTCTATTATTTGGTCTGGGTTCATAAACTCCACCGGCATACCTAAATAGTCTCCACAAGCCAAACCAACTAAACAGCCTTTAAATCTATCTTCTATGCTCATCTACTTAAATGATAGCTTACCTGGGCAATATTCTTCTCGCTCTCTCCACAAACTCTCTGGCATCATCAGCATCTTCTTCACATCTTTGGTTCCTTGACGGATTTAACAGTCCTCTGACCTTGTATGCCAATTCCAAGGCTTTAATCCTGGTGAGCGCATCCGGAGTTGTAAAGAAACATTGTTTTGAGTTTTTTAAATACTTTATATAAATTACTCTAATCTGGTCGTCTTCTACCATTGAACAAATATCCCCATCAGAAGTCGTCTTGGGAAATGTAAACTTCCTAACTATTAAACTATCCAGCAATTCTGCATGAACTTTTACGATTTTTTCACCCGAAAGTATCCCATCAGTAGCCTCAGCCCATCCTTTACTGCGAGTCAGCTTATATGGATTTTTAGCCATGGCTTTTGAATATCCAGCCTCAATCATTGCCTTACCCATATTTCCACCATTTTCCACCATCTTTAAGGCTACCAATTTTTGTCTTAATGTTGGCATAGTAAGCAATAAAAAAGCGACCTGGTAAATATTTATATTCATCCAAATCGCGTAACAATAACCTACTTTAGAATATCACCTTTTATGTCACAATGTCGTTTATATTATTTTATTTTTTTAACTTAGCTTCAATTGCATCTTTAATAATAGTTAGTTGTTTCAAATCATCATC
>JBAZZE010000029.1:0-9596 GCA_041658955.1 Candidatus Shapirobacteria bacterium | reverse complement strand
AAAAGTTTTTTCATTTCATCTGGAGTTATATTGGTGGCAAAATCCCAATCTTTTACCTCACGATTGAGTAACAAATCTCGAACTGCTCCACCCACCACAAAAATCTGCGCACCGGAGTCGCAAAACACCTTCATTACCTTTAAAACTTTAGCTGGTAGCTTTATGTCCATAGGTTATTTTACCCTAACTTTGTTAAAATATTTTCGTGACCAATTTATTTAGTGACTTAGGTGGTGTAGTTTATAGCTTTGACTCGACTCTCGATCCTCTCAAGCATCAGTCGATTTTTAATGATTTGTTGCATAAAAACAATTTAGACAAAGCTCCCCTTAAAACAATCCTCGAATTTGAGTGGAATTCAATTTTAAAAGGGGATTTAAAAATATATCCCATAAAATCTGGTATCGACAATTTGCTAGAAAATCAAAAAACATCCAAACTAATAATTATTTCGACCTCTTTAGTCAAAACATCAAAATTAATTTTAGAGACCTTAAATATACCCACAGTTGGTGTCGAGGTTTTTGATATTTCTGACTTTGGTTCTAAAAAAGATAAAAAAGCCTGGCAACAAATATTTATGGAATACACCCGTGTCGATGTTATCGTCGAAGACGATCCCCAAAACCTTTTAGTTGCCACTAATGCTGCTTTTGACTTGGGATTTAAGCCTGTGGCTCATTTGGCCATGCCACTATTAACCAAATAAAAACCCTCCCGAAAAATCAGGAGGGTTTTACAGTAATTTCAAATTACATTTGTGGCTTATCAGGACGTGGAAGAGCCTCTTTTACGGCGATATTTCTACCGTCTTGCTCAGTTCCATCCAAAGCAGCCATAGCAGCTTGTGCTTCTTCTTCGGTTTCGAACTCTACAAAAGCAAAACCTTTGCTCCTGTGGGAGAACTTGTCGAATACTATGTTTGCTGAAACAACCTTACCGTACGCAGAAAAAAGCTGCGTTAGTTGGTCGTCAGTCATGTTGAAGGAAAGATTTCCTATGAACAGTTTTTTGGCCATTATTTTTTTCCGAAAACTCGGACTTTTAACCTTCTATAATCTGGCCAAGATTAAGGCTAAAACCCCTTGGCCTCTAAAAGTATAACACTTTGGGTTCGAAATACAATAAAATACCCTGTGGACAAAAAACCTCATCTATTATCATCGGTAAAAATATCCCAAAAAGATTCGCCAAATATAATTACTGCTCTTTTACTTAAAAATCGTAAAGTCAAAAATATCGACGAATTCTTGAAACCTAGCTATCCCGAATTGGCTCTTTCTCTTAAGCCGGCAGTTAATCTTATCAATGAAGTTATTTTAGCCAAAGGTAAGATTTTAATTTATGGTGATTACGATGTCGATGGTATTACCGCTACTGCTATTCTTTGGCAATCACTCCACCAAGTCCACCCCGATGTGGTTCCATTCATTCCTCATCGGGAAAAAGATGGTTACGGGATTAAGTCAGAATCCTTTTTCCGTTTTCAGTCAGAGAAAAATATTACCTTCGACTTAATCATCACCGTTGATAACGGTATTGTTGCCCAGAAAGAATTACAAAAAATTAAATCAAAACAACCTCATACAAAAATTATTGTCACCGACCACCACTTATCAGACAAATTACTTCTCTCGGCTGATATTGTGATCCACACCACTCTCGTTTCTGGTGCCGCCATTTCATGGTTTCTTTCCAAGGAATTTAATCCTAATGCTGACTTGGGTTTAGCCGCCTTGGGTGCGGTTTCCGATTGTCTTCCTCTAACTGGGGTAAACCGCTCTTTAGTAGTTCATGGACTACAATCCCTTCGCCTTAACCCTTCCCCAGGTATAAAGAAATTGGTGAATATCTCCGGTGCCAAGCAAGACTCCCTTTCAACTTATGAGCTAGGATTTCTGTTAGGACCACGGATCAACGCTGTAGGTCGGCTCTCCGATCCGACTGACGCTCTTCGTTTATTGTGTAGTCAGTCACAATTACAAGCGACAAAGTACGCCCAATCTCTCAATGATTTCAACTTATCTCGGCAGTCTATTCAAAAAGATTCACTTATCGATGCTGATCAAAAAATTGATCAAAGTCACAAGTTAATCTTTATATCTGGAGATTACAATGCAGGAATTATTGGGCTACTTGCTGGCCGTTTAACTGAAAAATACTATTTACCTTCTATCGTAATCAGTACTTCAGGAGAAGTCGCCAAAGGTTCTTGCCGTTCCATTCCAGAGCTAAATATTATTCAATCACTCCGCGAATACTCTGATTTGTTTATTGATCTAGGCGGTCATCCTTTAGCTGCTGGTTTTAGCATCAAACCAGAAAATATAACTAAACTTCAAAAGAAATTATCAAAATCTATCTATGCTACGCTCGGAAAATTATCTCTAGAACCACATCTTGACGTTGATGCGATCATGGATCCACTAGCCGTCACTATCAAAAATATTAATGAAATCCAAAAATTGGCTCCGTTTGGAATTGGTAATCCTGAACCTCTTTTTCTTTTTAAAAATGTGACCATGTCCAACATCAAAACTATTGGCCAAACCGGTGATCATCTCAAATTCAAAATTGAAAATATTGATGCGATCGCTTTCAAAAAAGGAGGCAGTATCGGCAAATATAAAGAAGGTGATCGTACCGACATTATTGCTTCATTATCACTTAACACCTGGAACAACCTTACGACTCCCCAGCTAATTGTTAAAGAAATAATTAGCTCATCACCTGATGTTGTATAATAGAAGTCATAAAGCGTTAGTAGGTGCCAACAACACCAAGCTGAGGGAAGAAATCCTGTAAAGGAGATTAGAACCCTACGGAAGAATACCGTAAAATTTTCACCGTGTGTCGCCTCTTGGTGGAGCCCGAAAATTTATTTTGGAATATCCTACCAACTCCGACATTTCGGAGTTATTTTTTTGTAAAATTACAAAATGGAAAGGACATATATTAAAGATACTATCAGTACGATTGGCCAAAAAGTGTTGCTCAAAGGTTGGGTAGCCAACTTTCGTGACCATGGTGCTCTGAATTTTATAGACTTACGTGATTGGACGGGTACTGTCCAAATCGTTACTTCCGAAAAAATTGACATTGGTAAAGAATGGGTTATTGAAGTTGAGGGGACTATTGTTGCCCGAGATGAAAAAGCCATTAATACCAAAATTCCCACCGGAACTGTTGAAATCAAAGCTGACAAGATCACGATTCTTAATCGTTCCGAAGTTCCACCATTTCCCCTTGATTCCGATGGTACCGAACTTGATGAATCTTTACGTCTTAAATATCGCTATCTTGACCTTCGCCGAGCTCGTCTGGCCAACATCATCAAAAAGAAACATGCTTACATTTTAGCTATCCGCAATTGGATGGATAAAGCCGGTTTTACGGAAGTAATTACTCCTTTGTTAACCAGTTCTTCTCCCGAAGGTGCCCGAGACTTTTTGGTGCCATCGAGAATCCATAAGGGTAAATTTTTTGTACTCCCTCAAGCGCCTCAACAATTCAAACAACTGCTCATGGTCGGTGGGGTTGACCGGTATTTTCAAATAGCCCCTTGCGCCCGTGATGAAGACCCCCGAGCCGATCGTCATGCTGGTGTTTTCTATCAGATTGACATAGAGATGAGCTTTCCTACTCAAGAAGCTATTTTTGACATTGCTCAAAGGTTAATGCGAGACACTTTTGAAGTTGTCGCCCCCCAGAAAAAAATCGCTACTTTTCCCTTTCCTCAAATCTCTTATGAAGATGCTATGAACCGCTACGGTTCAGATAAACCAGACATTCGTTTCGGATTAGAGCTTCAAGATGTTACCGATCTATTAAAAAATAAAACCGAATTTAATGTCTTTAACAATGCTGATGTTATCAAACTCATTGTCGCCACCGGTGCTAGTACACTTACTAAACCACAAATTGATCAGCTAGAATCACTAGCCAAAGAAAAAGGTGCCAAAGGTTTGGCCTATGCCAAAGTTACCAGTGGGGGATTGGACTCGGGAATTTCTAAATTTTTACCATCCACTATTCAATCAGAATTAATAAAACTAGTCGGTGCTGCCGCTGGTGATATATTATTTTTCGGAGCCGATAAATTAGCTACCGTTAACAAGGCTTTAGGATATGTTCGCGGAACTCTTGGGGACCTTTTAAGTCTAAAAGATCCCAACAATCTTTCGTTTGCCTGGATCACTGGTTTCCCTTTTTATGAAATCAATGACGAAGGTAAGCTCGATTTTGGTCACAACCCTTTTTCCATGCCCGAAGGTGGTGCAAAGGCTCTCGATTCTCAAGATCCACTGACTATTAAATCAATGCAATACGATTTAACTCTTAATGGATTTGAGCTGGCCTCAGGTTCTATTCGCAACCATGAACCGGAAACTATGGTCAAAGCCTTTGAAAAAGTTGGTTATGGTCGAGAAGAAGTTATTAAGAAGTTTGGTGGTATGTACCAAGCCTTTCACTTCGGAGCTCCACCACATGGTGGATGGGCTATCGGAATTGATCGGTTATTAATGCTACTTCTCGATGAATCAAACATTCGGGATATTTACGCTTTCCCTCTTAGTAGCAATGGAGTTGATTTACTTATGAACGCACCATCTGTCGTCGATCAAAAACAACTTGACGATGTCGGACTAAAAATAGTCAATGAAGTCAAAAAAAATTCAACCAATCACTAAAAAAGTAGCCCAAAGCAATCGATGGATAATCTTGATTATTCTCGGACTTCTATTGGTCGCCGGTATTTTGGCGGTCAAATTATTACCAATTACCAAGTTCGTCGCCCCGGCAGTTGACCCATTGAGCATTTACACCCACCCCCCTATTCCTCAAGTGACTAAAGAAGCTCCACCTTCTTTATTGGCTCAAAGTTATATTTTAGTGGATAACACCACTAATACAATTTTATTATCTAAAAACATTCATAGTCGAATTTACCCAGCCTCAACCACTAAATTGGCCACCGCGCTTACTGCTCTTAATATTTATCCACTTGATGAGGTTGTCTCCATTGGTTCAACTTATGCTGAAGGTAAAGTCATGGAACTGAAACCAGGTGAAAAGATTACCGTCCGCTCCTTGGTTACTGCCTTATTAGTTTATTCTGCCAACGATTCTGCCTATAATTTGGCACTAAACCATCAGGACGGAGTCCCCGGATTTGTAAAAGAAATGAATTTAATTGCCAAAAAATATAATCTCAATGATACAAATTTTGTTAATTTCGATGGTATTCATTCACCATCTCACTATTCCTCTGTTTATGATTTGTCTCAACTTGGTCGAATCGCTATCAAAAATCCGGTAATTCGCGAAACAGTTAAAAATAAAAAAATAACAGTTACTGATATCAGTGGCAAAACTATCCACACTCTAGACTCCACAAATGAGCTTCTTGGGGTAATTCCTGAAATACAGGGACTAAAAACCGGTTGGACTCCGGAAGCAGGCGGTTGTTTTGTGTCTCTTATCAACATTGGTGGTCACGAAATGATTGGCGTTGTCGCTCAATCTGATGAACGATTTATTGATACTCAAAAAATTATTTCTTGGGCCAAAGAAAATATTACTTGGCTCCCATATACCCAAAGTGTCAACACCCCATAAACTCTCACTTGCTGATTTTTTATTAAGCCTGACTCTATCACCTCGTTTGGTAATAGAGTTATTAGTTGAAAATGAAGTAGGGGAGATATATCTACTCAAAAGGGACATCCCTCCATTTATCGACACTTGGCATCTACCTGGTGGTTTTTTACTTAAAGATGAATTGATCAAAGATTGTGTTCCCCGACTTTTAAAAGAGGAGCTTGGCTTACCAGAGTCAAAATGGGAGTTTATAAAACTTGTTGAAGATATCGATGGTGATCCCCGTGGTCATTTACTCCACTATTTTGTCAAAGTCCAAATTAACGAACTGAGTAACACCGATAAGGGGAAATACTTTAAGTTTTTACCAACAAATACCATGCCTCATCAAATCCCTATGTTATTGGAGCTTGGCTACCATCTGGTTACTTAATAAAGTTATCCGTCACTGCCGGCACATATGCCGCAAACTTTCCATCACCTTCGAACACATAAATTGGTTGTAAATAATTTGTCAGACTAACTGGTTCAAAATAAGCCAGATACATTTTCCTAATTGTCACATTATTAGTCTCTACATCAGATGCTGGCCAATAATTACCTATCTTCAGGTCATTCCACGCTTGCTCCGGTGTTTTAATCGGGTAGGTAGAAAATAATTCCCGATCAATATTGGCATATTTATAGCTTACTTCAACTATTTTTTTACCTTCCATTTGCGATCCAGTTACCAACACTGAAACTGAGGCTCCGTTTATATCTGACGACACAATTTTTAGATCATCGGTGATGCTTTTTCTAAAAAAGTCTACTTTAATAATATTTGCTTCAGATAGTGATGACACTGACTTCAATCCTTCAAATCCAATTTTCCAATAACTAACTTTTCTTTCTCCACCTTCAGCAATGTCAGTTGGAAACTTATTGGCACCGGCCAAATATCCCTTAGCAATGGTTATGGCTTCTTCTTTAGTCGGCATTTTTTCTGGATTAAGGAGGAGTTGGTCATTTTCATATGGATAACGAAGTTGAAAGCTACCATCAAGTACATTCATGGTTAAGGTTTGATTAAGGGAGTCATTTTTAAATTCATATACTCCATATTTAACCTCACTTGGTTTACTAGCAAATCCAAAATCTTTGGCTGTTATCGTATCTTGATCCAATGCCAAGAACGTATTATCTGGTCTGGTAATTACATAAACTTTTGCCTGATCTTTGTACACTGGAAATTTGTCATTTGGCAGCTCAGCCGTGAAGTTCTTTTTTTCAAATTTTTTCTCAGGAAAGACTGTTTTAGGTAACAATCCAAACTTAACATCTGGTGGTACATAAGGGGGATGAGCTCTAAGGTAAGCAGCTATCGCCATTCCCAAAATAATATAAACGAAAGTAAAACCTAAAATGCCTACGCCACCGTATTTAATTATTCTTCTTGAAACAAAAGCTGTGTAGGTCAAAGACATAAAATAATTCTACACTATATTGAGTTTACCCTGAGAGAGTGAAACGAACCGAATGGGTCATTGCAAGCGAATGAATGATCGCGGCAAACAACCCCAGCCCGTCATTGCGAGCGAAGGAATGAGCGTGGCAATCTTGGTATATTTTTGTTCCTTAGGTTATCCAAGTGGAGTCCCGGGATGTTAAAATCATTCATGTCTGAATCCACCCCTGTTCGTACTCGTATGGCTCCTTCACCTACCGGTGAGCTGCATATTGGTGGTCTTCGCACTTTGCTTTATAGTTATGCCCTTGCCAAACAATCAGGTGGCCAGTTCATAATTCGGATCGAAGATACCGATCAAAAACGTTATGTTGAAGGTGCCGAAAAACGGTTACTTCAAGTGGTCAAAGACTATGGTTTAAGTTGGGATGAGGGTCCAGATATCGGTGGTCCTTATGGTCCATATGTCCAGACAGATAGGCAAAATCTATATCAACAACACATCAAAACTCTACTTGATAATCACCATGCTTACTACTGTTTTTGTACTGAAGAGCGATTAAGCAAGTTGAGAGATACTCAGCGCGCCGCCAAAAAAATTCCTAAATACGACCGCCACTGTCTTTCACTAACCCCCGACCAAGTTGCTAAAAATCTTTCTGATAATGTTCCTTTTGTTATTCGACTCAAAGTTCCCGAAAATGAAACCATAACTTTTACTGATATTGTTCGTGGTCCAATTAAGTTTAATAGTCGTGATGTTGATGATCAGGTCTTAATCAAATCAAATGGGATTCCCACTTATCACTTTGCCGTCGTGGTTGATGATCATTTGATGAAGATCACTCATATCTTTCGAGGTGAAGAGTGGATTACTTCTACCCCCAAACACGTACTTCTATACCAATATTTCGGTTGGGAAATGCCCTCAATCGCTCATTTAACAGTCTTTCTGGACCCCGAAGGAAAAGGCAAAATGAGTAAACGTCACGGTTCAACTCATGCACAAGCCTTTTTAGATGATGGCTATTTACCCGAGGCGGTTTTAAATTTCATTATGCTTTTGGGCTGGAATCCGGGTACCAACCAAGAACTTTTTACTGTGGATGAATTTGTTTCCCAATTTAATCTCAAGCATCTTCATAAAAAAGCTCCAGCCTTTGATCGTAAAAAACTTGATTATATTAACGGACTGTATATTCGTCAGAAGACCGATGTCGAACTACTTCCCTATTTTAAAAAATTTTTAGGTGAGGCTACTGATGAACAACTTTCTATTTTAATTCCAGTTCTCAAAGAAAGAACTGTCAAATTTTCAGACCTAAAAGAAACCACCAAATTTTTGTTTGAAGATGTGGTCTATGAAAAAGAATTGTTACTCAAAAAGGGAACTTCGCCTGATGTTGCCAGAGAAATGCTCACCAAAACCAAAGAATTATTTGCCGATTTTAGCGATCTCCAAAATCGAATTACCGATTTAATTAAAACTAATAATTGGAATATTGGTGAATATTTTATGGTTCTCCGAGTAGCCATTTGTGGAGTTGCTTTCACTCCACCGGTAGTTGAGTGTTTACCAGCATTAGGTCAAGAATCAGCTTTGAGGAAAATCGACATTGCTCTTGGTTTGTTAAAATAGTCTGTGTTGGGGTTTCTCATTATATTTTTTCTGTTTTCCGTTCGGGGTATTTTTGCGCAGTCTATTACTCCCAGTGTTACCATTGCTCCAACCGCCACTCCATCAGCAACAACCACACCTTCAGCATCTACCAATATTGTTCTCAGCGAATTTATGGCCAACGCCTCTCCCGAATGGGTGGAAATTCGAAATAACAGTAGTTCACCCAAAAGTATAAGTGGTTGGAAGCTACGAGACTCCACCGAAAATTCTCGTAATATTCCCTCAACCACTATTCCAGCTTATGGATTTTATGTTTTTGAAACTAATACATTTCTTAACAACGATTCCGTTGACCAAGTCAGAATTTTTGATGAATCAAATACATTAGTTGACTCAACTTCGTATGCTTCGGCTGATAACGTTTATAGCTGGACCAAAAACCCGAATTGGTGTCTGGCCGTCCAATCCAAAGGTTCAAGCAATAATTCTTGTCTAGCCTCTACCCCAACACCATCTCCAACTATAACTTCAACCCCATCGCCCACGCCTCTACCAACTGGCACTCCAGGCCCCACTTCTCCACCTTCTGCTACCCCAACTCCCTATCCCACCTCGACCCCAATTCCTTCACTAGCACCCATCCCCACAGATTTACCCGAACCCACGGCAGTAGTTGAGCCAACTCCCAACCTTACTCCCAGTATTTTAGGTGACACTATTGTTGATCAAAGTGGTATTGAGGATCTAATTTTTCCTACCCCTACACCCAAGTTAAACAACGTTACCAAAACATTTTCTTCTCCAACTCTCTTGGCTATTATTTTTATTAGTCTTGGTGGATTCTTATTGTTAATACCAGTGGTTATGATTAAATTAAGACAGTGAAAAAAATAAAGTTAATCAGATTTATTCCCGCTCTTTTGTGGA
>JBAZZE010000028.1:0-10941 GCA_041658955.1 Candidatus Shapirobacteria bacterium | reverse complement strand
TCAGACATTATTATTGGTTAAAATATAACTAAACCTATTATATGACACCACTCAATTGTTTTGACGATATCTATTTCAAAAGAGAAGACCTCTCGATCACTGGATCTGCCAAAGACCGTGCCATACCGTTTCAGATCGAGTCCCTAATTACTCAAGGTTTTACTCAGGCTGTCATATCCTCAACTGGTAATGCCGCTATTTCTGCCCAGTATTTTTGCGATCAAAAAAATATCCACCTCACTGTTTTTGTATCTCCAAATACTTCGGAAGCAAAACTTTCACTCCTCAAAAACTTTCAGGTATCTCTAAAACCTGTTTCTGATGCCATTAAATACGCTAAGGCTAATAACAGCTATCTTCTACGTCAATCTACCGATGAGTCAGCCTTAATTGGCTATGGAGACTTGGGAAAAGAAATATTAGAACAAGTGCCAAATATCAGTAGTATTTTTTTCCCAGTCGGTAGCGGAGCCACTTTAGTTGGTGTGGCCCAGGTTATGCCTAAAAACGTCAAAGTCTTTGCGATTCAATCCGCCTTTAATTGTCCCATCACCAAATCCTTTGACCCCAGCTATGTAACTGAAACTATAAATCTAACCGATGCTCTTACTGCCAAATTTGTCCCACTTAAACCTCGCGTTCATAACATATTAAAAAGCACTGGTGGTACCGGACTTGTAGTCACCAACCAAGAAATTAAATCTGCTCAAACAAAACTAGAAAGTTACGGCATTCAAAGTTCTTACGAAGGCGGACTAACATTAGCCGGACTAATCAAGGCCAAAAACAATTTTGATATTGGTAAAAAACCAGTTGTTATCATCACCGGAACCAAAAGATGACCAAAATAGAAAACTATCTCAATTCTCTCCCTTATCATTTTTATTTTTTGGTAGTTGATGATTTTCTGGATATCAACTTACCCAACCTTTCTAACTTTGCTTCGATAACCCCAAAATCTTTAGGCATAGAGCTAGAACAAAAAAATTCAGGCAAATTACTATCACATCCCGAATGTATTAATTTTATTAAAACTCATACTCCAAACGGTCAGACTCCTGCCGTTATTCCTTTTAAGCCATCAGCAAAAATTGACCTAATCTGCAGTCAAAATGGTTGGGTCAACATCAGTAATCCTGGCAAATTAAATCGCTTTCTCGAGGATAAAATAGAATTTTCCAAACTGTTAGACGAACACTCCCTTCCCCAAATTCCCCACACCATCACCACATTTTCTAAAAGTAATTTTGAAGTCGCCCAAAATAAATATGGACCAAAATTAGTTATTCAGACTCACTTTGGTTGGGCCGGTAACAGCTCACATCTCACTGATAGTTTTGAAGAAGTTACTACCAAAATTGCTGAAGGTACACCAGTTAAAATATCCCCATTTCTAGTTGGCACTTCTCTAATTAACAACTGTTGTCTGACCTCACAAGGTTTAGTTCAGAGCCCTCCCGGACTACAATACACCGGCATCCCAGTACTTTCCAAGAACCCACTGGCCACTACCGGCCGCCAATGGCCTTCGCACTCATCTCCAGAAGTTAATGATCAAGTTAAAAAAATAACTTCCGATTTTAGTGAAATCCTCAAAACCCACGGTTATAAAGGGTTTTTTGGTCTAGATTTTTTTGTCAGCGAAAATAAAGTTTATCTTTTAGAATGTAACCCCCGGTTGACTGCCTCTTTTGCCTTTTATACAGCAATCGAAAAAAATAGCGATTACGAACCCTTATTTTTCTATCACCTACTTTCTTTTTTCCCGAATCAATACCGTATTAATCCAGTAGAACAAAATCGTCGGTTTAGCGATTACGGTCTCGTTGGTTCAGAGATTACCCTAAAGGGAGAAGAGGGGAATACTATCAAAAAATATAATGCTTTAATCGACTTTGCCCCGGAAGGTGATCCTACTAAAATTGATCCAAAAATTTTAAGTGAGGTAGTCAATGAAGTCATCTAAATTCATTTTTTTGGTATCAATACTGCTCACTATCGGTCTTATCTTTATTTCCATCTCCTCGATTACCGAAGCCAGCAACACTATTGGCGATAAATTCTTTTTCATTAAAAAACAACTTATTTGGTCACTAGTTGGTATCGGTGCATTTAGTTTGGCATCCACCATTCCCTTATCCCTAATTAAAAAATTTGCCACTCCGATATATATAGTTGCTTCGGTTTTACTCGCGATCATTCTCATTCCTAGTTTGGGAAATAGTGCTCTGGGAGCCAGACGTTGGTTAGACCTAGGGATGTTTGGCATTCAGCCATCAGAAATATTTAAATTAGCTGCCATTATCTTTTTTGCCAATATTTTTTCTCAAGAAAAATATCGCCATCTCAAGTATTTGGTCATTTTCCTGATAGTGCCCTTATCATTAGTGGTCTTCGAGCCAAACATGAGTACCGCCATTCTCATCGCTGCCATCACTATTACAATTTTTTATCTTGCTAATGGCAACCTTGCCAGTATTATCGCTATTTGTTCTCTAGCTATGGTGGCTAGCACCCTCCTAATTGTTATTTCACCTTACCGTAAAGCTCGTTTTGATCAAACTTCGTATCATTCAAATCAGATGACTCTTACCCTTACCTCCGGTCAACTAACTGGTAAAGGCTTTGCCAACTCAGATCAAAAATATCGTTATCTTCCCAAAATATCCACTGACTCAATTCTGGCAGTTATCGGTGAAGAAACTGGCTTTATCGGAGTCAGTCTGATTGTGACACTTTACTATGTTCTTATTAGTGACATTTTTACACTCAGCACCTATCAAGTTAAGTATAGTTTCAAATATCTACTAACCTTGGGAATCGGCTGTTGGGTCGGGTATCAAAGTCTTATCAATATGGCTGCAGTAGTTTCTCTCATCCCTCTAACTGGCGTTACCTTGCCACTTATTTCTTATGGTGGATCATCACTGATTACTATTCTCTTTGGCCTTGGTCTCATCAACAACTTGATATACTCAACTAAATATGAAGATCAGCAAGACCATACTAATCACCGGCACTCACCACACTCCAGCCATCGAACTAATAAACCTTCTCAAAAAAGATCTGGACATTAACTGGAAAATTGTTTACGTCGCTCATCAGTACAAAACTGAGACTCATCTAATTCACACGATTATTCCCAAACTAAAAGTTGAGTTTTTTAACCTTGATTGTGGTAAATTTGATCGAAAAAATTTAGATATAACCTTATTAGGCATTCCCAAAATTATTAAAGCTTTTTTTATAGCCTTTTCTTTAATCAGAAAACTTAAGCCCCAAGTAGTCGTCTCATTTGGTGGATATGTGTCTGTCCCAGTTGTCATAGCAGCTTATTTTAATGGTGTTCCTTCTATTACTCACGAACAAACAGTGACCAACAGTTTGGCCACCAAAATTAATAGTTATTTTGCCACCAAGGTCGCTCTTTCATTTGATAGTGATACCCAAAAAAAACAATTACCTGTTTCAAAAACGATTGTCACGGGAAATCTTTTAAGACAAGAGATTTTTGACACTACTTCATCAAGTTTTAAAAAGATCAAACCTCCAATTATCTACTTTACTGGTGGTAACCAAGGGTCGATTTTTTTAAATGAATTGTTATATCAATTAATTCCTTTACTCGGAAATAATATTTCTGTAATTCATCAAACTGGTAAAAATAATGATCCCGTTCTCCAAAGTGAACTTGCCAGTAAATATCAATACTTTCCATCAGAATTTATCGAAAGTGAAGATATTGGCTGGGTCCTAAATAATGCCGATCTAATTGTCAGTCGATCTGGCGCCAATATCTGTCAAGAAATAGATGTCCTCGATAAGAAGTCACTACTTATTCCCCATCCTTTTACCCAGCAAAACGAACAACAGCAAAACGCACTCTGGCTCAAGAGCCGCCACCCCAAATCAATTTTCATAATTTCTCAAGAAAAAGCCAATCCAGCTAGTGTCCTCGAGTTAATTAATAAAATTATAAAAATTTCTCATACCTCTCGTCCCCAAATACCTCCGAAGACCCATCCTTTGTTTAAACTAGTTCATGAAATATCTCTCTAAATATTTCTTTGTCATACCAATTCTATTTTTAGTTATAGAACTGATTTATCTATTGGGATTTAGTCTAAAACCACGGATAAGCCCTTACTCAGATAACAATCGATATCTGACCGATCTTGTCGATACACTTCGTCTAAGTGGACTCAATTATCAGCAACTAAATCTTTTTGACCATCGTCACGAAGTCGAAGTTGTCATCGTCGATAAACCAACTCATAGCTTTAAAACCATTATTTCAACCCAACTTCCACCCCTTTCCCAAGTTGCTGCCTTACAAAAACTCATAAAAATCGCTAATATTGAGGGTAGGGAATTGTCATTCGTTGATCTAAGCTCCCGTCGTCCATATGCAACATTCTAAAATAATTTGTGGAATCGATATCGGCACTTCAAAAGTTACCACTATTGTCGGGCAATTTTTTGAAGTCGAAGATCGATTTAATGTCATCGCCGTTGCTTCTACTCCAGCTTCTGGTTTTCGCAAAGGTCAAATAATCAATTTAGATCAAGCCACCCAAACCATTACTCAAAGTATCGAATCAGCCGAAAGAATGGCTGGTTTTCAGCTCAAAAGTGCCCATGTATCTATTTCTGCTCCTCATATTGAATCTGTAAATTCCCAAGGTGTGGTCGCAGTTAGCACTCCCAATGGTGAAATCACTCACTCTGATATTACTCGAGTTATTGAAGCTGCCGAGGCAGTCACCCTGCCTGCAGGTAAAGAACTCATTCATACTATTCCTCGTCGCTACACAGTTGACGGTCAAGAAGGGGTTATTGATCCTATTGGTATGAATGGTGTCCGACTTGAGCTCGAATCACATCTGATTCTCGCTTCCAGCCCCAGTCTTAAAAATCTTTACAAATGTCTTGAAGAAGTCGGCATTGATGTCGACTCGCTAGTTTTCTCTGGTTTGGCCACAGCCAAAGCCGCTCTCACCAACACCGAAAAAGAACTTGGTGTCGCCCTAATCGACATTGGTGGAAGTGTTACTTCACTAACTATCTATACTGAAGGTTCTCCGGTATATTCTTCAGTTATTCCCGTAGGTGCCAACAATGTCACCAACGATCTGGCAATTGGGCTAAGACTATCCATTGAAGATGCCGACAAAATCAAACTAAAAATCAATAAAATTGTCGAGGCCAAAAAGCTTGAAGATGATGTCGACCTCTCTGTTTTTGGAATTCTTTCAGAAGAAAAACACAAGATCTCACTCCAAACCGCTGTAAATGGCATAATCAAACCTCGTCTTGAGGAACTTTTTACCCTTATTTACGACCAAATAGAATCAAGTGGTTATTCTGCCCTTATTCCAGCCGGAATTGTCATTACTGGTGGGGGAGCTCAGACTATCAATGCTAAAGACATTTGCTCTAAAGTAATTCCTTTGCCACTCCGGGTGGCTTCACCTCCCAAGCTTGGAGGAATTGTCGATGATATACTTAATCCGAGCTACACCAGTTCCATTGGTTTACTTATGTACGGACTAGAGCAATCAAATACCTCTGGTTCCTCAAACAAAAAAAGTAAGTCCAACGTTAGTGGTTTATTCAATAAAATTAAGAGCTTGATCGAACCTCTTCTTCCATAATGGCCCTTATTAAAAACCTCGCAGGACAGTTTGCCCGTCTCAAAGTAATCGGTATTGGAGGTGGTGGTAATAACGCCATCAATTCCATGATTGCCGAAGATAATATCAAAGGCGTCGATTTTATTGCCGTCAATACCGACTCCCAGGCCCTTCTCAATTCTCTAGCTCCTATCAAAATTCAAATTGGTGAAAAACTCACCAAAGGATTAGGCGCTGGTGGAAACCCGTCAGTTGGTTCAGAAGCTGCTAAAGAATCTCATGATCGTATTAAAGATGCCCTCGAGGGTACCGATATGGTTTTTATAACCGGCGGTATGGGAGGTGGCACTTGTACAGGCGCTGCTCCAGTCATTGCTGAAATTGCCAAAAAAGAAATTGGGGCTCTAACTATCGCTGTCGTCACCAAACCATTCCTTTTTGAAGGCACCCGGCGCATGACCAATGCCGAAGAAGGCATTGCTCATCTCAAACAAAATGTTGATACTCTTATCGTCATCCCCAACCAAAAAGTTATGGAGGTGGTCAATGATAAAGCCACACTCCTAGAAGCCTTTAAAATTGCTGATTCCGTCTTAAACAAAGGCACCAAAGCTATTGCTGATCTAATTACCACCCCAGGACTTATCAATCTTGATTTTGCCGATATTAAAACTGTAATGAGCAATGCTGGTTCAGCTCTCATGGGAGTAGGGGAGGCCGAAGGTGCTGATCGGGCTCGAGCTGCAGTAAGTGCCGCTATCGATTCACCCTTAGTTGAGGTAAATATTGATGGTGCCCGTGGAGTACTCATCAACATTACTGGTGGCCCTGATCTGACCATGTCCGAGATCGAAGATGCTGCCAAGACTATTACTGCTCTTTGCGCCCCCGACGCCAATATAATTTTTGGAGCCACTATTGATAAGGCTCTTACTGGAAAAATTAAAGTTAGTGTTATCGCTACTGGTTTTGATGCTAGTCGCCAACGACAAATGCTATCTTTTAAAAAGCCTGTTCCTACTCCAACAGTTGTAACTACCAGTACCACTATTACTTCACCCCCCTCGTCGACCAACCAAACGCCACCGGCGCCAGTAACGTCTTCGCAGGTGAGTGACTTACTCAAAGATGAAACCATTCCCTCAGGAGTCGATATTGTCGATGAGTTTGATATTCCCTCATTTTTGCGTAAGAACAAAAGTTAGGTGTATAATCATCCTACAAAAATGACTGTCCAAAAAATAATCATTACCTAGCCAGGAGTTTCGGTGAAAACCGAGATAAACTGGCCACTTCAATCCTTCGCAAGAAGGATTTTTTATTTATTAAGCTATAATTAATAATTCACCATTAGTAATTTTTAAAAATCATGTACTTTCCTGACCTACCAAATAACCTCGACTTACCACTTTTAGAAAACGCTATTCTCAAATGGTGGTACACCACCGACATAGTTAGTCGATATTTACACAAAAACGATGAATCAGAAAAAATTTTTTCTTTTATAGATGGACCTATTACTGCCAATGGTTCCATGGGAGTTCATCATGCCCGTGGTCGTACCCTAAAAGACGTTTTTCAAAGATTTAAGAATGCTCAGGGTTTTGCACAGCGTTTTCAAAACGGTTTTGATTGCCAAGGACTATGGGTTGAAGTCGAAGTTGAAAAAGATAACGGATTCAATTCCAAAAAAGATATTTCAGATTTTGGACTAGATAAATTTACACAGACTTGTGTCTCAAGAGTAGATAAGTTTAGTAAAATTCAAACCGAACAATCCAAGCGACTGGGTATGTTTATGGATTGGGACAACTCTTATTACACCAACTCTCAGAACAACAACCTTTACATTTGGTACTTCCTTAAACAAGTCCACCAAAAAGGTTGGTTATGTAAAAAGAAAAGCGCTACTACCTGGTGTCCTCGTTGTGAGACTGGACTCTCCCAACACGAAGAAGCCGATGGATATAAAGAAATAACCGATACTTCGGTATATTTAAAATTCAAACTTTCTGGCAAAGCCAATGAATATGTCCTCGCTTGGACTACTACTCCTTGGACCTTATCTGCAAATGTACTCTTAGCCATCAACACCAAATTTGAATACGTCAAAGCCAAAAGTGGTGATGACTATCTTTACCTAGCCAAATTATCAGCCGAGCGCCTAGGTCTTACTGACTACGAAGCTATCGATGCCAACACATTACTGAATCTTCCTTACGAAAGTGTTTATGACATTCCTGCTCAAAAAGATGTCAAACACTATATAACCAATTGGGAAATGGTCGATCCTGTCGAAGGAACTGGTGTCGTTCACATCGCTCCTGGCTGTGGTCAAGAAGACTTTGAACTTGGTAAAAAACTTTCATCCGACATGATTGCTCCGCTCGATGAAACTGGTCATTTTCTCCAAGGTTATGGCGAGCTCTCGGGTATGTATGCCCATGATGTTGCTCCAAAAGTATTTGAATATCTCACTAGTACTGGTGCACTTTTTAAAACTGAGGCTATTACTCACCGTTATCCACATTGTTGGCGTTGTAAAACCAAATGTTTGTTTAGACTCGAAGACAGTTGGTATATCAAGTCCGACGAAATCCGTCCATTGATGAAAGCTGCTGCCGATAAAGTCAATTGGCACCCCAAATATGTTGGTCGCCGGATGCAAAACTGGCTCGATTCCATGGAAGATTGGATGATAAGTCGCAAACGATTTTATGGACTTGCTCTACCTTTTTATGAATGTTCTTGTGGAGAATTGACTATTGTTGGTAGTTTAGATGAATTAAAATCAGTGGCAGTTGACCCCAAAATGGTCGATGAGTTGCCATCTCTTCACCGTCCCTGGATCGATAACATCAAAGTTAAATGTCCAAAATGTGGTGAAAGTGTTTCTCGTATCACTGATGTCGGCGACTGCTGGCTCGATGCAGGGGTCGTTCCATTTTCCACACTAAATTATCTTTCCGATAAAAAATATTGGGAAAAATGGTTTCCCTCAGATCTAGTTTTAGAAATGATCGAGCAGGTCCGTCTCTGGTTCTATTCCATGCTTTTCTTTAGCGTAGCTCTGGAGAACACCCTACCGTACAAAAATGTCGTCGCCCACGCCGAAGTTCGCGACGAATCAGGTGAACGGATGAGTAAAACCAAGAAAAATGGTATTCCTTACGATGATGCTGTCGAAAAAATGGGTGCCGATGCAATGCGCTGGCTCTATTGCCAACAAAAGCCTCACACTAACGTTAATTTTGGTTACAACATCGCCGATAAGGTTAAGCGTGAACACTTTTTAATATTGTGGAATTCTTACCGCTTCTTTACTCAGCATGCCAATATGGAAAACTGGCAACCAGGGGAAGAGTTTAGTCCACAGGACCTAACCAACACTATCGATAAGTGGCTGGTTTCTCGTCTCAATTCCACTATCAAACAGGTAACCGATTCCATTGAAAAGTACCAAACATCCAAGGTCACATCAGCAGTTGAAAGCTTCGTTTCTGACCTATCTACTTGGTACATCCGTCGCAATCGTGATCGTAAGGATAACTTCACACTACTCCATTATTGTTTCACTGAATTGAGTCGGTTAACTGCACCATTTACTCCTTACTTGTCAGAAGCGATTTTTCAAAATCTTCAGGGAGTAACTGTCGGGGAGTCAACTGAATCAGTACATTTACAATCATGGCCCAAATTTACACCAGAACTTATTGATACTTGGCTTGAAAGCCAAATGACCATTGTTCGTGATAACTGTCAGGAAATCCATGCACTTCGCCAAAAATCAGGGCTCAAAGTACGCCAACCTCTAGCTTCGGCTACCATAGTAGATAAGCTAGATGAACAGTTTTTGGCCATAATCAAGGAAGAAACTAATGTCAAAGCAGTACTGATAGGCAATGAAGTTAGTATCGATAGCAACCTCACTCCAGAATTAATCGAAGAGTGTGAATCACGCGACCTCATTCGTGCCATCCAAGTTATGCGCAAAGAACAGGGTTTGAAGGTTAACGATCGAATTACTATCGCCGCTCCCAAATGGCCTAAAAACTTTGAAACCGAGATCCTTACCAAAACACTTGCCGACAGTATTGTCATCGGTGACGCATTAGTAGTTGATAAGGCCTAAACTAAAAAGTGGCGCCAAAAAACTACTTACCGCTAATCATCAGCTTGGGAATTTTATTTTCCATTAATATGCTGATGATTAGTTCCCTGTCACCAGGACTACTTGGCAAACAACTACTCTCTTGGGGGATCGGGATTGGCTTGTTTTTCGCCGGAACTCAAGTCAACCCTCGCCAGATAGCCTCTTCAAAAATATTTGTTTTCGTGATCAGCTGTTTATTGTTATTGACTCCAATAGCCCTGAATAACATCACCCGAGGTTCTCGAAGATGGATCGAATTAGGTTTCATGTCGATTCAACCTTCAGAATTTGTCAAACCTTGGCTAATGCTCTTTCTTGTCAACACTTCGTTTCCACTGCTCATTTTAATTCCCTTTTTTATCACCCTAATGCAACCAGACTTGGGGAGTGGGTTAACTATTCTTCTACTCACAGCGCCACTTGTACTTTATAACAAAAAATTCTTCAAACAAATTCTAATTCTGTTGGCTATAGGAACTATTCTTTCACCACTGGTTTGGACCACCATGTTACATGGTTACCAAAAAGATCGCATTTCCCATTTTCTTAGTCCACAGTCTGATCCGCTGGGTAAAGGTTACAATGTCATCCAATCAAAAATTGCTATCGGCTCAGGTGGTATCTGGGGAAAAGGTTATCGAAAGGGGACTCAAGGACAACTTTTATTTCTTCCTGAAAAACACACCGATTTTATGTTTGCTTCGACCGCTGAAGAGTTGGGGCTAATTGGAATTAGTATTATTATCGGATCTTATTTTTTGCTGATTAAAACATTAATCAACCGGGCATACAGTTTTCAAACTCACCCTCAATTAAAAATATTTATTTTAGGTATAACTTTCCAAATCTGGTTTACTGCCTTTATCAACATTGGTATGAACTTGGGGATCCTTCCTGTCACCGGGATTCCGCTTCCGTTCCTCTCTGTGGGAGGTTCTTCACTCATGGCTTTGATGTTTTCTTTGGGTATTATCTACTCCTAGAACCCATCTCCAAGCCTTCTTTCGTCACCAAAGAATGACTCTATATATTTACCACTTGGTAGCGGGAGATGAGTTTGTTATAATTCCCCAGTATGAAATACGCCGTAATTGCCGTCTCCGGCACTCAATATCTTGTCAAAGAAGATCAAGTCATCACTGTTGATAACCAAAA
>JBAZZE010000027.1:0-13004 GCA_041658955.1 Candidatus Shapirobacteria bacterium | reverse complement strand
GGTGGGATTAAAAATGACAATCTCTTTAATCATCCAGATGATGTACCAGACGATTCCCAATCGATAGAACTTGTATTTTGAAGCGGTCACAATAACATGTGAGGGAATTTCACTTAGAAAGATACCTTCTTTACGACGTAAGCAAAGTCGAATAGGAATATTTGGATTTTTTCGATTGATTTGTTTGATGATATCAACAACTTTTTTTTGAATTCCACCAAGATGCATTTCATGAAATGCAATTAGAAGGCGAGGGGTGGGTTGTTTCATAAAAACTGCTGAAGGTAATCTAATGTAGCATGAAAGTTTTGATCACGGGTGGTGACGACATAGTCACGATATTTCTGAACACTTTTTTTCAATGTGTCTGGGTATAAAATGGCTGCGGTGATCAGTTTGATGGCAACTTTTGGTTGAGAATAAATAAATTTTTCTGGTTCAAAAATGTAGAATGGTTTGACTTCATTGAGTGATGGACAAATAACTGGGCAGGAGTAATAGAAAGATTCAAGAATTGTCAGGGGAAAACCTTCGTGAACACTTGTTAGGACTAAAACTTTGGATTGCTGATAGTATTGATCGACAGGGGATGATGAAGGTAGAAGTTCGACTGATAAATGATGGCGAGTAATGTAATTGATAATTTTTGGTTTCAGTTCACCATCGCCGATCATGGAGATTTTTATTGTTGGCAAGTTCTTTTGTATTTGTCGGCAAAAATCAAGGAATTTTAAAGGATCTTTCTGAGCTACCAGACGACCAACAAAAAGGATATCGATTGGCTTAAGACTGGGAGGTAGGTTGGAGAGGGGAATATTTATTGGTAGCCAGTTTGGTAGGAAAGTGACTTTGGAAAGAGGTAGGTACTTCCCGATTTTTTGACGGGCTGTCGGAGTCAGGACAATAGCTCCAGAGGCTAATGGATAAGTAAGTCGGACGAGGACTTGCCGGATAAGGGAAAAACTATCATTGCTAATTTGGACATCAATACTGGAGTCTTCACTGATAACCAGCTTAGTTTGAATAGAAAAAAAGTTGGCAATTATGGCACAAATTGATGAAAAGTTTCCAAATGATAAAACTAAATTTGGTTTTAAAATTAATAATTGTCTCCAGAGCCAAACGGGGTAAACCAAATTTATGAATTGGTTTTTTGAGGCTGAAAGAAAGTGGATTTTTACATTTGGTGGAATTTTGTTAAGAAATGTTCCTTGATTAATTTTAAGAAATAGATGGAGCCGAATATTTTTTTGGGTGGAATAATGAATAGATAAATCGACAATTTTACGTTCGATACCGCCGATGTTAAGGCTGGTAAAGACGATGGCAATATTTTGGCAATTATTTTCCATTGTTAAAACGTTCTTTTAGAATTGGTGGTTCATAAACTTGGAAGTAAGTATTTTCAAATACTGGTTTTCCAAAAGCTAATGGCATTGTTTCACCGGGTAGTGGGTGTTCTTTGGTTTTTTCAACCACAATAGTAAAACAATCGGCTCGAAGTGGAGTTTGGTTATTATAAGGATTTTTGGTTCGGACAAAGACAACTTGGGTCATCGGTTGGTGTGACAAGTACCAAAAGGCACTGTTATCAAAGCGAGGACTCAAATCTGATTTGACATAAGTGACACACGGAGAGGTACTTCCCCGGAGGAAATTACCAAGTTCAACTTGTTCTGGAGCCAAAAAATCAGTTAATGTTTTTAGTCTGGTGGTGCCGGTAAAAATATCAAGTAAAACTATGCAGAAAGTGATGGTGAGAAGAGTCCTCTTGGAAAAACTAAAACGGAAGAGGGTGGCGATTGTTATGGGAATTATAATGACGGGCAGTAGAGAGATGTATCGTCCTGGCCATATTTCCATGGTGGCAAAATATACTTGAGCGATGAGCGAAATAAAAATAAATACAGGAAGTAAAAACAAAAAGTTTTTCTGTTGCCAATAATGTTTGAAACTCAGGAGGAAAACAAAAATTATAGGTGGGGTAAGTGACTGAAGGAGGGGAATGGTCCAGACTTTAATAGTAGTAAGCAAATGATGATAAACATAAGGTGAGCCGTGTTTGGCTTGAAAAAACTTTTCGTCTAAGTAAAAGTGAAAATTATGAGTGGAAAGAGTAGTTTCTAGATACCAATATAGTGGAAAGACAAGGCTAAGTAGTGCCAGGGTAATAGTGCTATTTTTATGACGGTGAAGGAACCAAAATATAAGTATCAATAAAGGGCTAAGATACCATGATTCATATCTAACAGTTTGGGAAAGTGCCCAAAAAAGCATACCAATTATCCAATTTTTTTGATGTTTACTTAATAGAAAAAAAAGTGACAAACCAACAAGTGGTAACCAAATATTTTCAGAAAGAGTTTGGGAAGCAAGATTGATAAGGAGTGGGTTGGTCAGAGCCAGGCAGGTACTAAAAATGGCGACAAAATAATTTTTTGATAATTGATATCCAATCAATCCAACAATAAACGTAGTAAACAGAATTAGAGCCCAGGCCAAAATACGGATGGAGATGTATTGGGAGTGAGGATAAGCGAGGTAAGCAAAGCTATAGACAATTGGAGTAAGGGGAGGCCAGACATAGTTAATAGGATATCTGGAAATTGGTGATGCCCAGGCGACTCCGGAAGCCAGTCGGGAATAACCGTCTTCGGAAGAAACCATTGGACTGAAAAATTGGGGAATTGTAGAGTAAAACCAATATGCAAGACACAGTAGTAGAGCTGTAATCGCGATAACCCACTTTTTTTTTCGAAGCAAATGAGACAGCATGAAGGAATTTTACCAGTTATAATCAGGTTGATGAGTAACGGAACGGCAATTATATCGGATGTGGTAATGAAATATGGAGGTGCAGAAAAAGTTTTGGAATCGATACTTCAAATTTATCCAAAATCAGTCTTGTACACCTTATTTATAGTGCCATCAGCTAGGAAAAAATTGATGGAGCGGTTTCCATATCTGACAATAAAAACATCTAAATGGCAGTTGTTTGTTCGAGACGATAGAGTTACAAAATATATTTCAATTATTAAAGTTTTGTCATGGATTTATTGGGAAAGGTTAGATTTATCGGGATATGACACGGTCATTTCATCGTCTCATTCATTCATGTCAAAAAATGTTAGATCGGATAATAATGCTTTTCACTTGTCATATATCCATACGCCACCCAGATATTTGTATGACGAGTTTAATGAGATCGAATTTATTAAAGGACGAATTGGCTCGGTATTGTTTTGGCCGATTAAAAAAATATTGAGAGGGATTGATAAGCGTGGTGCGAAACGTCCTGATAAATTAGTTGCTAATTCTAAGAATGTTCAAACGAGAATTAAAAGATACTATGGTCGAGAAGTTCAGGTGGTTTATCCTCCGGTGGATGACTTTACTTTAAAAAAGTATTTTGGTCGAAAAAGAGGGGATTACTACATATGGGTGTCACGACTTGTAAAGCAAAAAGGTATATACCAGGCAGTTGAAACATGTGAACAAATGGGTAGAAAACTGATAGTGGTTGGTGGGGGTGATGAACTGACAAAGTTGAGACAAAAAAAATACAAATGGGTGACTTTTGAGGGCGCTTGTAGTGATGAAAAAAAGTTTCAGTTGATGAGTAAGTCCAAAGCGTTAATTTATACTTCAGTGGATGAGGACTTCGGAATAGTCCCAGTAGAGTCGCTGATGATGGGGGTACCGGTTATTGCCAGAAATTCAGGTGGAGTCAGGGAAGTGGTGAGAGAAGGGGTAAATGGATTATTGTTTGCTGATAATGGTGGCCGAGGTTTGGAAAAAACTATTATTGAATTTGAAAAGAAGGATTTTGATCGGCTAGGTTGTCGTAAAAGTGTCAGTTCATTTGGTCAGCAAATATTTATGGACAAACTTAGGGATATTATTAAAAAAGGTAATGATCGAAAAAATTAGTAGAATTGGTTTTGAAAAAACTATAAGTTTAATTGCTAGTGGAAAAGCAGGGGTGGTGTTGTGCTGTACTTTGAATGAGTTAATGATGGCCGACAAAGATAAAAAAGTGAGGGTGGCAATGGATAGAGCTGATGTTTTGACTCCAGATGGAATGCCTCTGGTTTGGTATTTAAAATGGAAGTATGGAAAAGGTGAGCGGGTTTATGGACCTGATATTATGGTGAGTCTTTTGGCTAAAAAAGAAAAAAAGTTTTTGTTTATTGGTGACCTTAAAAACAGAGATTATTTTAGTAAAAAAGGGAATTATCTGGTGTTGCCTTTTAAGGATAATTTTACTGAAAATGATTATCAAGAAATTGCTAAAAAAATAAATAAATTAAAAATTAATATTGTCTGGGTAGGTCTAGGGGCAAGAAAACAGGTATTGATGGCTGACGGGTTAAAAAGAAATGGGGTAAATGGTTCGATTATTACAGTGGGAGCGGCTTTTGATTTTCTGTCAGGACAGATGATTCAGGCGCCAAGGTGGATACGAAATTTGGGTTTGGAATGGTGTTTTAGGTTGGTTTGTGAGCCAAAAAGATTGTGGTCGAGATATACGGCAATTATTTATTTTGTGATTGGTTCGTTGGTACGTCGACTGGGATTTGGAGTTCAGAAATAGTTTTAGCAAATCGACCTGGTATTGGCCAGCCACTTTTGATAACTTCGAGCATGAAATTGTGGCAATGGGTGACTGAGGCTAGGTCGTTTTGACAGTTGTTGAGTAAGTCAGCGGCTTTATTAGTTTGACCACTATGCCAGAGGGCAGCCGCCAATTCGAGTTGAAAATGGCTCCAATTACGTGAATAGATGACCGCTTTTTCAAAATGAGAAATGGCGGCGGGGTAGTCTTTTTGCTGCCATTCATAAAGTCCAAGTTTGTAGAGAGATTTGGCGATTTCAAGGGCTAAGTTAAAGGGTAGATCGGTGAGATTGAGGTGATCATCAAGTAAAAGTGCGACACGTTCAAGTTTTTGGTAATCATTGATCGATGAATAATAATAGAAAAGTCGAACCAACTGATTGGTTGATCCATGTGGATCCAGTCGGATAGATTCATAGAAATCCGGTTCGTTTTGAGGAAGATATTTAATGTCGGTTAATATGTTTAAAAAATATGGGTCCTGACGGTATAAAAATCTGATTTGGGGTTGGTGAGTTTTTACCAATTGAGCTAATGGACTGGGGTTAAATGGGTCTAGTTTTAGACTAAGATTATAGTTTCCTTTGGAAAAGAAAATGTCAGAGGACGTTTTGGAAACTAGAAAAAGACCAACCAAAAACGCTAAAGAAAAAAGATATGATTTTGGTGATGGGGCGACTTTAGTTTTCCAAAAAATAAATATAAGGCTGACTATCAGAATACCCGGAGACGACCAAGTTGGATCAAGAAATGAATTTATTAGTGAGATGATTCCGATAACAAAATAAAGTCGATGGTGTTGGTATTGGTACCGAAGACCTAAAAAGATTAAACCAAATGCCAGTAGTGTAAATAAAATACCGTTTCCTGACAATAATTCGAGAACTGAGTTGTGAGCATAATTGGCATTACTAGTACCTGTTTGGCGGTAAAGTCGATTGATAATACCAAAGTTGCCAGGGCCGATTCCGACTAATGGGGAGCTGATAAATCCAGATATAGCCTGAGACCAGTATTCCGGTCGGGAACCGTTGGGACTTTTTAGGTAATTGGCAAAAAAGAAAATATAGACTATTGAAACTAATAAACCCAGGATGGTAACAAATTTGATAAATTTTTGAAAAAAGTTTTTGGTGTTGATAAAAATGACGCCAATAATTAGGGCAACTATGGAAGAACGTGAATTACTAATAACGATGGCAATAATTACCGGTAAGAGGACAATAATGGTTGAAATATTTTTATTGTGATTAGTTTTAGTTATGATTAAGGGGATAGAAAAAACTAGAAAATCAGCAACATAACTATGTCCCCAGTTTTGGACAAATATATTGTCAGTAAAATCGGTTGGAAAAAGACTGGGTAAGAAAAATTTGTAAATTATGGTGATAATTGAATAGCCAATTGAGGCATAGATAATTCCCATGTTTAAAAGTTTTTCGCTACTTAAAAAACCCGGAGCTAGATTAAATATCAGAAGTACGGTCAGGAAGTTCATGAACGTATAGTATGAGGTACCAACGCTGACGGAAAAGACAACTGAAATGAGATATAAAATGATGAGAATTACTTGAGGTAGAATCGGAGGAAAAGGGTAGTTTTTTTGTTTACTTAAGAGAATCTTGGCAGCAAATAGGAGAGGGATTCCGTAAAAGAAGATCGACTCCTGGTAGTCGATGCCTTTACCAAATATTGGTAATATTAGAAGAAAAATCAAAAAAGAAATGTTGGAAAGATTGATGGCACTAGTTTTGATAGTCCTATTATTGCCGGTTTTTATGGTTTTGTCACTAATGGTAGTCTTGGTAGACGGTTGGCCTTTTTGGTTTAGTCACCAGAGACTAGGTAAGGATAGGCGTAAATTTCAAATGTGGAAATTCAGAACTATGGTTGGGGATGCCGAAAGGATAAAAAAATCGTTGACAACTAAAAATGAGGCAGAAGGGCCGGTATTTAAAATCCATGACGATCCAAGATTTACCAGGTTGGGAAAATACCTGTCTCACACTGGAATTGATGAACTACCACAACTAATAAATATCCTGAAGGGAGAAATGTCGTTTGTAGGGCCAAGACCCTTACCTGTAAGTGAAGCTGAAAAAATTCCAGGCTTGTATGGGGCGAGATTTAAAGTAAACCCGGGGATAATATCGCCTTGGGTGGTGGGTGGCTATCACCGAGTGGGATTTAATCGTTGGATGGAAAGTGATGTCTGGTATGTCAAAAATAAGAGTCTGTGGCTTGATCTTAAACTATGTTTTTTGACGATTCGAGTGGTGTTGAGAATGTTGAAAAATGAAACTTTAGTCCTATTAAGATTGGCAAACAAATAGGTGGGCTATTCACCGAGTATTTCGATATTTTTGAAAAATTCTGGTGAACCTGGAGTTAGGAACTTTAATTTATTTTCATTTGCATAATTGTCGCAAGCAGTAATTGATGGGGGGTAAAGGTGGCATTGGGTGAGAAGCTGAGCAGTAGCCAAATCCTTTTGGTTGGAATACCAGTACATATTGGCCAATTCGATGTGAAAGTGACTCCAGCCGTTGGAATAATAGATTGATTTTTTAGCCAGATTAATTGCCTCTTGTGGTTTGTTTTCTCGCCACTTGGTTATCGATAGAAAGTAGTAGAGCTTGCCAATTTCGAGTTGGGGAAGGCTATCGTTCTTTTCATAAAACTGGTAGTCAAATTTATTGAGTAGTTGTTCGAGGTCGGAGTATCGGTGAACTTCATTGTAGTATTTGCCAAGTTGGATATAGTGGTAGGGAGTTATCTGAGGATTGGTGTCGAAAAGACGATTGTAATAAGGAATGCTTTCTGGGAGTTTGGTGTATTCTATGGCCGAAAGAAGAGCGGTGACTTCATTAGGAAAGAGCCCGGTCATTTTTTTGATAGTCTGTCGATCGTGGATTTGCAGTAGAGAATTTAGATTGAAGGGGTCCAAATTAACACTCAGCGAATAATTCTGACGCCAATAAGCGATATCTGAACCGGTTTTGAAAAGAGAAAAACTAAAAATTAATAATGATGCGATGCCTAAGATGAATTTAGTTGGTCGGGAAGATCCTAAGTGGTGATAATAATTGGGATTACGATAGGTGGCGGTAATCAATAATAAGATTAAAAAGCCAGGGAATGAGAGAAACGAATCAAAAAGTGAACTAACAAATAGTCCAAGACCAATACTAAATAAAATTGGTTCTATCGTTTTTTGAATTTTTAGACCCCA
This sequence comes from Candidatus Shapirobacteria bacterium, assembly GCA_041658955.1. GTDB lineage: Bacteria > Patescibacteriota > Microgenomatia > UBA12405 > UBA12405 > UBA2283. The sequence continues at coordinate 5,157 of JBAZZE010000027.1, read as the reverse complement.
TAGTAAATAAAAAAGAAATATGATGGTAAAGATAGAACCATTATTGGTCAGAAACTCAAGGACGGAATTGTGGGTAGTATTGGTAATATCTTCATGAGGTTTTTTAAATTGGCGGTTGATAATGGCAAAAGTAGCTGGTCCATTACCAAATATTGGAGATTTTTGAATACCACTAAGGGCTTGTCTCCAAAAAATTGGTCGTGATCCGTCGGCACTTTTATAAAGTGCGGTTTTGGTAGTTGAGAAAATTAGAAGAGCTCCAAGAACCAATGCAAAAGTGATTATTAGTACTATTTTTGACCATTTTTGAATTTTTGATATTGATGGCGTAATTAGTAGGGCAATTATTGTGCCAATAGCGCCAGATCTGGATTGTGAGAGAAAAAGAGTAATGGTAAATAAAATAATAAGTGCGCCATAAAGTGGTAACTTCTTAGGGTTTAAGCGATAAAAACAAATTACTATGGGGAGAAGTAGAAAATTACCAAGATAACTGTGTCCCCAAACTTGGAGTACGAAATTGTCACCCAATTCTTTGGTGGGGAGTTGAATGAACCCAAATTTGCTGGCGATAAGTGAGAGTGAGTAAAATAATGAGAAAAAAAGAGTGATGGAAAAAAAATGCTCGAGATCTACTATATATATAGTAGCCAAATTGATTATCAGGAGGATGGTGACAAACCCCCATAAATAGTAGTACGAGCCACCTGGGTTTATGGAGAGGATGGTAGAAAATATGAAAATAAGAACAAGTATTCCTTGAAAAAAGTAGCTAATTGGTGATAAATGATGGCGGTCGTTTTTAAATTCAAACAAAGAATTTAAAAAAAAGAGCGGGGGAAGGCTGTAGAAAAAAAGCGATTCCTGAAAATCCATGACCACACCAAATACGGGGAGCAATAAGATGAAAGAGATGAAAGCTATACTGGAAATATTTTTTGTCTTGATGTAGATGACTAATTATTGCGGTAACTCTAGGTTTTGTCACTAATGATACTTTTAAAGTACAAAATTGATGTAGTTTGATATTTTAAAACAGTGAATTATGAAAAAAAACTGAAAGTGATAAGAAAAATAACAATTGATATATTGACCCCTTGGTAAATAGGTGGTTAACTTTTTGTATTAGTACGCATTATTAAACTCAGAATGATAAAAACAATCAGGAAGTGCATGGCGTTATTCAGTAAACAACAGGGATTGGCTCAGATTCCATTGATGGTAGCGTTGCTTTTAATGGCAATTGCTGTACCAGCAGTGACTAAACTTTCACAACAAAATCAAGATAATCGTAATCGGGCTGCACCAATGAGTGCCCCAGCGGCAATTTCTCCAACTGCGGATCACTGTAAAGTAAGAAATACATCAGGGATTTGTACTGCTTGGGATCCAGGATTTCCTCAGCCAACCCAAATAATAGCTGCTCCAACTGGTACAGGTACAGCTAATGGAAAATTTTGCTTAGTAGATAGAGAATGCGCTAGCGGTCGTTGCGATGGGTTTAGTTGTAAAGCTACCTTAGCAGTAAACGCTGGATGTCTTTTTGATACTGATTGTTCTTCTGGTGCTTGTACTGGAGTAGGATCTTCTAGAAAATGTACTACTGGTAGTTCAAGTATTCCCAACGGACAATCTTGTACTTGGAACTCAAACTGTGCGAGTGGAAAGTGTAGTCTTAGCGGAAAGTGCGAGGCAAAAGTTGCTCTAGGTGGGGGATGTTTGGTAGATGGCGACTGCGCCACCGGTGCTTGTACAGGTCTAGGAGCTGCCCGAAAATGTACATCCGGTAGTACTAATATTCCAAATGGTCAAACATGTACTTTGGATACAAATTGTGCCAGTGGTCACTGTACCAGTGGTAAGTGCGCTGCGACAGCAGCCGGTCAAGGTTGTTTGGTTGATGCTCAATGTGGTTCCGGTTTTCATTGTTCAAATGGTAAATGTTTGGGTAACATCGCTACTGGTGGAGGATGTCTTTATGATTCTGATTGTTCTTCTGGTGCTTGTACTGGTAATTATCCTAATAGAAAATGTTCAACCTCAGAAACAAATAGACCATTAGGTTCTGATTGTATTATTGATAGTGTCTGTAGTACAGGTAAATGTGTTGGTAACAAGTGCGTACCAAAAACAGGTCCAACTGGTGTTGGTACTGGAGCATGTGCGTGTGTTGGTGGTAGATGGATTGGGCTGTGTACAAATATTGGTGGTGAATGTAAGGGTCCAAATATTGGAAATGGTGGAGCTTGCGCGATAAACGATAACTGTGCCAGTGGCCGATGTGTAAGTGGCAAGTGTCAAGCAACCCCAGTAGGTGATAGTTGTTTGCTCGGTGGAGATAAATCTTGTGGAGTTGGTTATCACTGTTCTTTAGGTAAATGTGCCAAAGATATTGTTAATAACGATGTTTGTGTTAATGACCAAGACTGTGCTAGTAAGCACTGTATTGGAAACTTAGGTTCTCGGAAATGCGCGGCTGAAGAGGGCAATCGACAAAATGGTGATACTTGTACAGTAAACTCACTTTGTGCCAGTGGCCGATGTGTAAGTGGCAAGTGTCAAGCAACCCCCGTAGGTGATAGTTGTGTCCTGACTGGCGATAAGGGTTGTGGTGCTGGATATCATTGTTCTTTAGGTAAATGTGCCAAAGATATTGCTAATAATAGTGGTTGTGTAAATGACCAAGACTGTGCTAGTAAGCACTGTATTGGAAACTTAGGTTCAAGAGTTTGTGCGGCTGAAGAGGGTAATCGACCAGCAGGTGATACCTGTGTAATTAACTCAGTATGTAAATCTGGCTTTTGTACTAATGGAAAATGCGCTGTAAACGCTGCGGGTGCCTATTGTTCATCTCCTAGTACTTGTGGTGAAGGTTACAACTGCACATCTAATCATTGTGTAAAACAACAAGCTATGGGTGGTGCCTGTACTTTAGATAACGATTGTGTAAGTAAACATTGTATTGGTATTTGGCCAAATCGTACTTGTGTTGCTGGTGAAAAGGATTTGTCAATTGGTTCAGCCTGTACTTTTGATTATCAATGTCTGTCTGGTGCCTGTACTGGGACTGGATCGACTCGAAAGTGTGTGGCTAAAGCCGGCCTAGGAACTACTTGTACTGTTGATAGTGAATGTTTAAGTGGACGATGTGATCTGCGTAAGTGTGTAGAGGGTGGAAATGTTCCAGATAATGGGGCTTGTACTAAGAACAGTCAATGTAAGTCTGGCCAATGTACTTTTGAAAAGTGTCAAGGTGCTGGCGGTCTTCCAGATGGTTCTAAATGTTTCTGGAATGATTCGTGTATGCCTGGTTCAACTTGCGATATGACCATTTTTGGTGATGACATCTGCGTCAGTACCAAACCAAACCTTCCAGATAATGCCGCTTGTACAAAAAATACCCAATGTAAATCTGGTGTATGTACGTTTGAAAAATGTCGGGGAACAGCCGGGCTTCCAGAAGGTAGTCAGTGTTCCTTAGATAGCCAATGCGCTACCGGTTTCTGTGACTGGTCGTTATTTGAAAAAGACATTTGCGTTAAAAAAGGTGATAACTTACCCGATAATTCTGCATGTACCAAGAATAGTCAATGTAAATCCGGTCAATGTACTTTTGAAAAATGTCAGGGTGCAGCTGGATTACCCGAGGGTAGCAAGTGCACTTTTGATACTCAGTGTGGTGCTGGCTTAACTTGTGATCAAACAGCTTTTGGTAATGACATTTGTGTCAAAACTGATCCGGGAAAGACAGCTGATGGAAAAGGTTGTACCTTTGATAAAGACTGTACTTCAGGACACTGTATCGGGACTATTCCCAACAGAGTTTGTAATTCAACCGAATTCAATCGACCAAATGGAGCTCAGTGTTACGTAAATTCAAATTGTAAATCAACTTTCTGTGTCGCTGGCAAGTGTAGTGCCACTGGAATTGGTGATGCCTGTATAGGTTCTGGTGATAATTCATGTGGAGCTGGAAATCACTGTGATCTGTGGAATTTTAAGTGTGTCAAAGATATACCAAACGGTGGAGGTTGTACTTTTGATAGCGATTGTGCTTCTCAAGCATGTATTGGCAATATTCCAAATAGAGTTTGTAGTTCTTCAGAGAACAATCGACCAGTTGGTGCGGATTGTTTAAAGAATAGTGTTTGTGCATCTAACTCTTGCGTCAACTTTAGATGTGCTGGTGTTCCAACTTCTGGAGCATGTAAAGTTGATGGATCTTTGTCCAATGATGGAAAGGCTTGTTGTAGCGGAAAGATAAATTATGTTGGTAGTTCTTTGACATGCGTACCTTCTGCAACATCTTCGATTACACCATCTATTGGTCCAAATAGTTGTAATCCAAAATGTTTACCAGGCTGGGTCTGTTTAGCAGGTGTCGGTGGTAAACCAACATGTGCTGTTGAAGGTCAGGATGCCTGTACTCCAGGACAAGTGGTTACTCAAGCATCTAAGGGACTTGGATGCGGTGCTGCTACTAGAATTTGTAGCTGTGTTACGAACAAAAACTGGTCTTGTTTCTGCGATGGTGACGGTAATGGTACTCAAGGTTGTGGAGATAACTTGAAGGGTGCCAAGACAACTCGTCCAGATGGTTCAACGCTATGGTTGCACCTAGATGATGAGGCCAGTGCTAAGTGTCTATGTGGTGATAAGTATCATCAGAATAATAATGGTAAGTACTTTTGTGGAGCTGGGGATGATGGTGACGGTGATCCAAAACCAACTTCAGGTGGTGGTGGAAATCCAACCGATGTACCAACTTCAGGTGGAAATACTCCAACCACTGCAGGTGGAAGTTGTAAAGAATGTCCAAAAGACTTCAAGTGTTACCACAAGGGTGGCGAGTTCAAATGGTTCGTTCCAGGTTATGTAATGGATGGATTCGCAGCTTATATTCCCGAGACTGTTGAAGAACCATGTGGAAACGTGCCCAAGCCAAACTTCTTAGGCAAGTCTAAGGGTGACGCCAACTGCGACGGTTCGATTGATGTAACTGATTACTCACTGTGGCACAAAGAATTCTTTGATGGTGACAAGGGTTCAGTTACAAAGTCCGACTGGAACGCTGACTTTACCGGAACAAACGGAAAGTGTGACGGCAAAGTAGATGTTTATGATTTCTCTTTGTGGCAGAAATTCTTTAGCGAGTTT
>JBAZZE010000026.1:0-13334 GCA_041658955.1 Candidatus Shapirobacteria bacterium | reverse complement strand
GACATTTTGAGATAGGTAATTTATTGGCAGGTGGTGGTGCATTTATATTTTTATTAATCCTACATTTGGTAACAAAAGGTAAGGGTATGGGAATGGGCGACGTAAAATATGTGGTATTTATGGGTTGATTTCTAGGTGTAGCAAAGACTATACTGACTTTTTATTTGGCTTTCATTGGTGGTGCATTGATTGGGGTGACGATGATTATTTTCTTTAAGAAAAAGAAAAATAGCCGAATGCCTTTTGGGCCATTTTTAATTGGGGCTACTTTGATCAGTTGGTTTTGGGGAGAAAAACTACTATTATTCTTTTATAGCTGGTTTTGAATGAATCATAAAAGCCAAAGGGCATTTACACTAGTCGAATTTATTATTGTCATTGTATTACTAATGTTATTGGCAATAATAACCGTCGGTGCATTAAACCCTGGACTGTTAACCGAAAGGGCCCGGGATGCTCAACGTAAAAAAGATCTGGGGAGAATTAGGGTTGCTTTCGAAGAATATTTCAATGATAAAGGTTGCTTTCCGACACAGGCAAGCATCGATGCACTGGAGTGTGACAAAAATGGTTTCCAACCATGGCTACCAAACTGGCCATGTGACCCCAATGGTCAAAAATATTATGTTTATACAAGTACAGCCTCTTGTCCAACTTCATATAGAATTCTGACAAACTTGAAGAACAAGACAGATAAGCAAATCCCATCTGGTTGGTATTCTCAAAGTTTAAGCTTTAAATTCGGCGACGGGTCGCTGTCGATAGAAGATGTAAATTATGGAGTCTCCAGTCAAAATACATATTGGACTCTAGAATCAGTACCTGATCATTGTTATTCGACTTTTACTGGATGCTATACATCACTAGGGCCGGGAACATGTAATGCTCTACCACAAGGGACGGAACAAAGAAATTCGTATGTTCATCCCGACTGTTTACCAGAATGTTTTGTTAGTTGCTGTAACAGTGGAAGAATTTGTGTTTCTCAATAGGAATGGGTATGATTAAAATAATGAATATCAAAAGCATTACTGCAAAGAAGCGGAATGGTTTCACCCTGATCGAATTAATTGTAGTTATTACAATTATTTCTTTGTTGACAATCGTAACTGTGTCACAATTTCAGACGGCCAAAAAGAAAGCCAACGATGTCGCTCGAAAAGGTGACATAAATGCAGTTAGTAAAGCACTGCAAATGTATTTTAATGACTATGGTTATTTTCCAGCTCAAAATGAAATTGTTTGGGGTGGAACATTCGAAGATTCAACTGCCAACCCTCCATATGTTTATATGAAAAAAATGCCTCGAGAAAATTATGTCCCAACAAAACCTTATTGCTACAAAGTTAGTGCTGATGGGAAAAAATACGGCTTGTATGCTCAACTAGAAAACACCACTGATAAGGAATGCGACCGGAATAACAATAATGTAGCCGACGACAATAACTATATGTGTAGTGGAGTTGGTTATTGCTATGGTGTCTCCTCCCCCAATACAAGTTTATCTGCAAATGGCGATCTACAATAAAAAGGCTACTAAAAAAAGTTTAGGCTTTACTCTTGTTGAACTTTTAATTTCAATTGGAATTATGGGGACTTTAATGGCGATTCTTTTGCCAAATTTTATGGGAGCACGGGAAAGAGCGCGGGATTCTCAGAAAGTTCAAGATTTGGGGGCAATTAAAAATGCTCTGCGACTATATTACAATGACAATCAAAGTTATCCTGCTGGTGCTGGTGGGATGTTGGGTGTGGGGATGACTGGATATATGAACAATGTTATGAGCTTGGGTTATACCTATGATTATTATCAACTGAGTAATGGTGATGGGTTTGTAGCTTGTGTTGGTTTAGAAGCAGCTGCAGGTAATGATGACACGTTGTCTCAGGAGAAGTGTGGCGTCCGAGGACTAGGAATTAGCATGTGTGGACTGGGAGTGGGTCAGACTGGAGATTCGGTATTTGTTGTCTGTGCTAAATAAATTAATGGTTAGAAATACTAATTAGTAATAAGAAATAAAATGAAAAGAAAAAATGGTTTTACCCTATTCGAATTGTTAGTATCTATTTCAATTGTGGCAATATTGTCAGCATTGGCTATCGTTTCTTTTAGCTCAGCTCAGAAAAAAGCTCGCGACTCAAGAAGAGTTCAGGATATAAATTTATTACAAAAAGCAGCGGAACAATATTACATGCTAAGCAATTCTAGTTACCCCACTACAATGGCAGTTGGGACTTCGTGGTCAGCAGGTGGTCAGTCAGTTTTAGAAGCTGTCCCTACAGATCCAAAAGGGGTGGGTTATACAGCGACTTTTGTGGGTGGAAGTAGTTATTGTATATGTTCATATGTTGAAGGTCTAACTGGTAATTCAATAAATGCGAGTTGTGATTTTACTACTGCCGGTACCAAATCCTATTATTGTGTTAAAAATCAGCAGTAAGTATGAACATTTCTAATAAGAAACAGGGATTTACTTTGATCGAGTTGATTGTAACTATGACCGTAGTGGCGATACTCACCACAGTGGCGATGATTAGTTTTGGAGGTACAAATAAAAAAGCTAGAGACGGAAGGAGAGCTTCGGACTTACAAAAAGTGGCGATAGCTTTGGAGATGGCCCGTCAAGTCGGTGGAACATACCCAGTAGCTTCAGGTGGCCAAGCAGCCTCACTGATTACTTCCGGTTATTTACAAAAATGGCCTGATGACCCTAAAGCATATTCTTATTATTATCAACGACCGACAAATTATACTTACACGCTGAGTGCTTACATGGAAGATTTGGGGTCAACAAATGGGACAGGAAGTTATGGTAACAACTGTGGTGCGCCGGGAAGCTGTAACTACCAGATAACAAATCCATAATGAGGATAGGCTTCGTGACAATTCAATAATTAGTTTACAATGATAATATGAGGCGTGGTTTTACTCTAATAGAGTTAATGGTAGTGGTAACGATAGGAATGCTTTTAGTCGGAGGAATTTCAGTGGCTACTAGTAGTTTTTTGGCCAGAGAGAGGGTGTCGTCCAGTGCTAAGGATTTAGTTTCCATAATAAATATTGCTAAAAATTATGCGGTTACCAATCAGGTACCCAGCGGATTCACTAACCTTGATTATGTGGCGGTAACCTTAACTTCAAGTGGATTGGTGTCGGTTTTTCCAGTGAACAATACCACGGGGATTGGCAGTAGTTATATATCAAAGCAGGCAGGTAATTTGGGGATAAATTTTACCCCAATAAATTTTGGAGGTCTAATGTTTGCTGCTGGGAGTGGAAAATTGCTGGGTAAAAATGCAGACCCTTCGTATGTTAGCTATCCCCTACCCTCGACTAGTAGTGTCGGGGTGACTGTTAGTTCGGCTGAAAATCCAATAACCCGACAAATTATTATCAATCCTTTTGGGTCAGTTAGTTCAACTGGACTATGACAAACAAAAATAATAGAAGTAATGGTCAAAGTTTGATAGAGGTGGTTTTTTCGATTGGGATAATTATGGTGGTATTGTCAGGGGTAGTATTTTTGATTATTTCGACACTGGGAGCAAAAACAAAAAGTTACGATCGAAAAAAAGCGGTAGAAATATCTCAAAACGTGATTGAAGGAATGGTTCAGACAAAAATGAGTGATGGCACTTCATTTTGGAATATTGGTTCAGCATATTGGGTGGCATTGGGCCAAAATCATGTTGACGGTGACTACAATTACAACGTAACGGTTACCCAATACAGCGGAAATGGCTGTAGTGCAGTTGTCTTAGAATGTGTTAATGCCAGAGTAAACGTTACTTGGAAGAACGGTGAGGTTATTGAGAACTTTAATAGATTTTTTACAAAGAAATAATGAGATTGCCACGTCGTCTTTCAATTTTATTAAGGACTCCTCGCAATGACGCCTTCGACGGTGGTTTTACATTAGTGGAGACAATTATTATTGTCGGGGTGTTAGCGGTAATAATGATTACCGTAACTAATATTCTGATAAATTCTTTTCGGGCCAAGTCGAGAATTGAAGTGGCAGATATGGTTGAGGAAAACGGAACTATGGTATTACGACAGCTTAGAGAAAATATTATTTTAGCGTCTGGAGTAGGCATGACTTGTGCTATCAATGCACCTGATATAGGATCGACCTTGGCGGTGATGAATACAAATGATGGTGTGGTGACTAACCTTATTTGTTATGAAGGTACAAAGATTGCTTCGGTGTCTGCTAATGGAAGTTTTGATTTAACCTCATCAGACGTGAGGGTGACGGGATGTAATAACTTTGCAAAATGTAATCTTTTTCCGGACTCGTCAGACAGAATTAATCAAGTAAATTTGTCGTTTACTTTATCATCGGGTGATACATCAGCACCTTCTGAACAATCAAAAACCAGAAGTTTTCAATCGAGCGTGGTTCCCCGCAATTAGTTCCGAGTGTTATGATTAATTTATGAACGATAAAAATTGGCTAATTGCTGGTGGGTTGATTATCCTCGTACTACTTTTGGCTATTGCTACCATTTTTTTTGTTCCCTTAAAACAAATAAAGAACTTAACGGGAATAAAAAGTAAACCGACTGGAAGTACATCACCTAGCATAAGGTTGAATGAAGATTATGCAAATACTGACAACTACACGCTGATCACTATCAACGATATTATTGATGGAACTGTGCTGAAATCTGAGAAAGCAAAAGCCATTCCTTTTAGTAGTGATGTTATCCCAATGAAATATGTACGAAAAGATGAAGGTTACAACAATGCCTATCTTACAATAGACAGTGCTACTTTTAAGCAGATGAAGGAAAACCCTGACCGTCTCCCATTTAGAAATTCATATTTCTATAAGATAAAAAATGGTGATATCTGGTACACAATTTTGGGACAACAAATACAAAATTCTGACGGGACAACTTCTTTTTTGCATTTTTTGATACATAAAGGTACAGAGATATATTCATGGGGTGGCAACGGCTTTTTTGTAGAACCAAAGATAATTGCTCCTGACCAGATATTTGTTGACTTTGGGCCTAGAGATTTTTTTAGTGCTGATAAGGACTACTATATGAAAGGTGGTAAAGTTGAAATGCTGATTAATTCATGGCTTAAAACAGGAATTGTTCCAGATGATCTTCAAAGAGAGGTCCTGTTGATGTCAACAAAACTGTGATATGTAACTGTTGTGTATAAAATATTATGAGACTTGGGGGGTTGAAAATGTCGGAAGCGATGGTATAATATTTAAGATATTATAGGATTAACTTAAAACATAAAATGAGAAGAATAAACACACTCTTATCTATACCAGTGATCATGACTATTATTGCAGGATGTACAACTGGTAATGTCTCCCCAACCCAAGAAGCTACAAAGCCACCTCAAGACGTGGCAACTGCTGTTGGCACTGGACCTGACCCAAATGCAACCGAACCAAGTGCAAGACCGACTGAAACTGCGTCAGCAAATCTTCCAACTGCAACTCCAGAAGTCCAAATAGGATATGGTGGTCCTTTGTCAGAACAGGCTATTAAAGATATAGAAGCAGGTAAATATGTTTCACAAATTGAAGGTACAACCGAATGGGCAAATTATTGGTATCCAAATGGATTGGTTGGTAAAGAGGTGAATCTGGGATTTTTGGAAGATCAAAACGGTCAGTTGATGGCCGGAATAGACGGTGGTGACTATTGGTTGTTCCCTCCTGTTGTAAATGGAGAACCAGCATATCAAGGTGCTCCTGCACCTGGTACTCCTTTGGCAGAAAATTTTGATCCTTTTAGAGTAAACAAAGTTATTACCGAGCAACAGGCGTTAGATCAGGGCTACAGTCCGGAAATGGCTAAATTTTTGGCTGGAACTGCAGTCGAGCTCAGAAGTGGAATGTTGGCAAGAGTTAGAGATGGCAAGGCAATTGCCTATGTCGGTGAGCAGTCTAGGCGATGGGAGAAATTACAAGAGTTCCCGCTGGCGACTACACAGGAATCCGCACAAAACATGTGCAGAATCGGTGACCCAGATTTAAATAATTGGTTAAGGTACGGAATGTTGAACGATACTACTGGCAGGTTTAGTGATCAAGTAATTCACTGGCCATTAGACGAATCGAGCATGTTGGGTGGACCGTCTGCTGGTACTCATGTTTATTGGGCAGCAACTGAACAAGATACAAACCCTCGTAATCAATTTGCAGATCCTAATACACGACCTACTAAAAGAGTTGCTTTTTGCACAATTGATCGAGGAGGTTGGGTTGAAAATGTAAGAATAGTTAAGTACTTGAATCCGAGCGGTCATGTTTCTTGGTACATGTTAAGAGGTATTGGTGGTGGTGATCCAGCCAGATATGATGATTTTCCTGTAATTGAATGGAAAATGGATTCGGCGCTACCTCTGAATGATCCAGAAACTATCAGACTATTACGTGAATGGGTAGGTAGTAGAGGTGAAAGTGATTTTCCAAAACAACTTGAGAAAAAACTACTCTATGAAATAAATTAGTTTCTTCTTGCAAACTACGATAAAAACTGTTTAGATTGTAGTGTGAAGAAGATAATACTTGTCGGATTGCTTACGATATTTGCTTTTTTGTTTAAAGTAAATGGTGTTTCGGCAGCTTGTAGTTATAGCTGTGGCGCTTGTTACCAAGGTCAGGCATTGTGTACTGGTAGTGGTTCAACTTGCCCACTTCAACCTTGTCCTCCACACAATATTGCTTTTTGTTATGACTATTTTACTTCTTGTGGTGCTGGAGTAACTCCAGTTGTTGGGACACAGTGTGGTCCAGGATTTTATGGATGTAATAAAAATAGCCAACCAGGTTACTGTTGTCCAGTTGGTGTAGCCACACCAGTACCAACTAGTGGTCCAGGTGGCCCTGGTTGTACACCAGCATGTGGAGGAGGCTACTGTGGTTGGAAAGACAATGGCTGTGGTGGCAACTGTGCTTGTAATGAGTGCGCAACTTGTACACCGGCTTGTGGACAAGCTATGGACTGTGGTGGTAACTGTGCGAATACCGACTCAGGAGTTCCCGGAACTGTTTCGATAGTGTCTCCAAATGGTTCGGCTGTGAGCCCTACCATTACTGGTGATAGTACTCCAGCACTTCGTTGGGGGGCTATTGGTGGACTGGCTGATAGATATTTTATTGAAATGCTAGATAGTACTAACGCGGTGGTTTGGAGTCGATATGTAAATACGATTGGTACTACTGGTGTTGATACAGGAATTACCCTAACCGCAGGCCAAGTTTATCATTGGCATATTCGAGCGGAGAATACTACTTGTTCAGCCCAAGTTGGACCTTGGTCGACTAGTGGATATGTAAAACTAAACTCATTGCCGACTATTACTTGTGTAGTACATAAAAATTCTAACGGGGTAAATGTGGCCTGGGAAGCTGGAAACTTGGATCACATTATGAATAACAGTTTTACCAGTACGGCACTACCAAAGAGAGTAACTTTTCAAGCTTGTATTAATGATGTGGATGGATTTGCAGATATTTCGACGGTCAAAATGCAATGGAATGGAACTACTTACAATATGACAATCGGTGCTGGTAGTGGAACAGGAGCGACAGCGACGGTAACCATTGATTTTGTGGCTGGTAATAATGGAACACAAGCATTACCATTGTCCTTTGATGCCAAAGATGTAACTACAGCTGCCAACCCAGTCGTCTGGACAGCTTCGGGATATTCATTCAAAGTTTGGGATGGAAATGTGGCAGTCAATGGAAATATGTATGACAGTTCTGACTCTCCACTTGGTGCACAATGTCCGACCGGTGAAGGATTTAATACTCTGGCGGGTGCACCTATGAATTTCAATTATGCCGACTTTACTCCAACTGTAGGTACTCTGGTTCGAGTTAATGCGACCACCGATAGTGCATATAGTGGTAACAATATAATTTGGGGTAAAACATACACTGCAGCCCCGAATGCTGATGTTGTTGGTGGCACTATCCTTAATCGGTGGATAGATCTAGGAGTGGGTACAACCAGTTGTGGTACTCAATTAACTTTAAATAATACAGTGGTCAGTCCATATAGTGCTTCACCGTCGTTAAAGGTTGATTTTTCAACTGCATCAGCTCAACCTGCTTGGTTTCAAGTTTCAGGAGGTGGAATTCAAGCTCTTGGATCGGTGTCAGCAATGATCCCAACTACTTGTCGCCAAGATGCAACTTGTGTTGGTGCGATAGCAAAGACAAACAATACAATGATTTCTGCGTCGTCGATTAGTAATGGTGGATGTTTGCTAGGAGATACTGGTTGTCAGTATGGAAATCCAAATAACTGGTACCGGAACAACTCAACATTATCTTCAGCGGAAAAATATGACTACCGATATTTTTATGATAGATATTTCATTGGCTATGGTGGAGGGATCACCCTGCCGGCTAATGCAACTATGACAACTGTCAAAGCTGATGGTGGTGCAGGAGTATTTTTCATAAACGGTGATTTCACAGTAAATGAAAATAATACGGTACCTGTGGGACAATCACTTATAGTAATTGCCAAGGGGAAGATATTCTTCTCTCAAGCAGCCACTAGCGCTCAAGGAATATTTATAGCCGATGGTGGTATGTTGGCTGACGGGACGAATGCTGGAGCATTGAATATTAGTGGTTCTCTCTACTCTGCCAGCTCAACTGGAGATATTACTTTCACGAGAGCCTTTGCTAATCCACTTGATAACAATAATAAGCCAGCAGTCTTGGTAACTTATCGACCAGACATAATGTTCAATTTACCTGGTTCTTTGTTAAAGGTATTATCTGGTTGGAGGCAAAACTAAAATGAACAAACTTGGACAAAATAATCGAGGACAAGTAGCAATCGTGGTCCTGTTGATTTCGGCAGCAGTGATGACATTAGGTTTGTCAATTTCTAAGAAGACGGTAATTGATACTAAAATTGATACTAGTGAAGAACAATTGAAACAGGCGTTCAATACTGCCGAGTCCGGAATTGATTATTATCTGGGAACAGGTAGTACAAAGTTTATAGCACCAGATAACCAGAGCGTGGCTGATGTGGTTGTTAAAAATATCGGTCTAGGGGCAACTGTAAACTTTAACCAATATACTTTGGTGAATAAGTCTCAAGAATTTTGGTTGATGGGACATTTGGCGGATGGAAGTGTGGATAACGCCACTTATTATACTGGGACAAGTATTTCGGTATGTATTGAAAATACTTTTAATGGAGCTCTTAAAGTTGATTATTTTTATCAAGATGCTGGTTCAAATTATTTGGTTTATCACAATGGTTACAACTTCTCTGCTGGTTATGTCAATGGATTTTCTGACTTGAGTCCCCTGCCCGGTCAAGGAAACTGTACTTCTGGATATCGTGAATTGGCCCTTTCTACCCCACTAGGAGGCGGAATTAAACCAATGATGTTATCTTTGAAACCGATGAGAAATGGTACTAGGTTTTATCTATTGGGAAGCGGTGCTAACTTTCCGGTCCAAGGTATAGAACTTAGCTCTGTGGGTAAAGTTGGCGATGCTTCAACCGGTGTCAATCGTAAAATAAATGTCACTAGGCTCTATCAAGTTCCTGGTTTTGCTTTAGATGCGATTACTACCTTTGGAAGTGTGTTGAGTAACTGAGGAATAGTGTTTATACTGAAGTAATGAGTAATACAATTGGTCTCGATATAGGAGTCGGAAGCGTAAAATTAGTGTCGATATCCAAAGGTTCGAATGGTGTAACGGTATTAGATGCTATCGGTGAAACAAAAACCCCATTGACTGACTGGACGAAGACAGATAAAACTGGAAAATCAATAAATGAGGTAGCTAATGCAATTAAAATTCTTATTGCTGATTTAAAAATAAAGCCGACTCAGGCTATTACTAGTCTCCCTGAAGATGAAGTTGTCTCACGGCTAATTCGCCTACCACCTTTAAAAGAAAGTGAAGTAAGAGATGCTCTAAAGTTTGAGGCAGAGACATTTGTCCCCTATCCACTTGACCAGGTGTCAATTGACTATGAAGTGCTAGATCAAGATGAGTCAGGTAGGTTGACTGTCTTTGCAATAGCAGCCCGTAATGAGCTGATTAATGCCTATGTAAAATTATTTAAAATATTAGGAATGGATTTATTAGCTCTCGAGTCCCCCGCTATTGCTATGCGTCGGGTGATGGTGGAATCAGTCTCCAACACTGCCGGGTTGTTGCTTGTAGATATGGGTGAAAAATATTCCGATATCGTCGGAATAAATGCTGGTAAAGTGTATTTTACTCGGGCGATGTCGGTGGGGGGTGAGTCTTTGACTAGAGCTATTTCAATAAACCTTGGTCTAGATATGGCCTCAGCAGAAGAATATAAAAAAGCTTATGGTCTAAAAGGTGTTGAACTTGAGGGAAAAATTAAAAATGCTATTACCCCAGTATTTAGTAGTATGGCTGAAGAGATTCGAAGAGCCTTAGCATCATTTAGGGAAGAGCAAAACAAAGCAGCTGATCTTCTAGTACTAAGTGGTGGTGGAGCAAATTTGCCTGGATTAGCAGAGGAACTTACCAAAATTTTGGGTATTGAGGTTCAGGTAGTTCAACCGTTTATAAAAATGGATACTACCAAAATTGTTTTACCACTTGATCTGAACACTGAAGGTTGTCGATTTAGCCTAGCC
Organism: Candidatus Shapirobacteria bacterium; assembly: GCA_041658955.1. Taxonomy (GTDB): domain Bacteria; phylum Patescibacteriota; class Microgenomatia; order UBA12405; family UBA12405; genus UBA2283. The sequence goes on along the minus strand of JBAZZE010000026.1, from coordinate 2,692 downwards.
GTTGGTTTGGCTTACAGGGGGATTTTATGAGCGAAATGAACTTAAACTTAATACCCTCAAAGGCTAAGTTTCAAGCTGCCAGAATTAGGATACAAAAACAGGTGAAGTTGATAATCACGATAGTGTTGGCTGTTTGGGCGGCTTCAGCAGCTATTTTGTTTTCACTAACTGGAATCATGAAGGTAAGAATGAATTCAGCCTCAGCCAATCAAAAAAAAGTTCAACAAAACTATAGTTCACTCCAGGACAATATTGTTACCAGTCAGAAGCTAAAGTACAAAGCAAAAATGGTTGGTGGTGCTCTCAATAACCGATTTGAATATGGAACATCTTTCGAAACAATTAATAACTTATTTCCTCCAACAATAAATTTAAAAAATTATGATTTACATGATGGTGGTATTTTTCAGGTCAAAGGGATTACAGCAGATAAAGTAAATGTTGATTTGTTGGAAAGTACCGTAGATACAATCAACCGTGGAGACAATAGTAAGTTGAAATCAGCCCGGCTGACAGCTTTAACACTTAAGGGTGGAGTTTGGGATTTTACAATGGAGGTGGTGCTAAAATGAAAAAATTTTCAATTGATATACCAGACAAAGTTTTTGGGATAGATTCACCAAACATAATTACTTTTGTACCATTGTTGGTAATAATCGTTTTGGTGTTTGTTAGTATAAATATGGTTTTCATTCCCAAGATAGATGAGCTAAGCTCAATGCAAAATAACCTAACTGATGTTCAGCGGCAGACTCAAACTGTACTGGAGAAAACCAGATATATCCAATCTATCGACCCAGCAGAGCTGCAAAAAAATGCTGACTTTCTCTCTAGCGCCTTAATGCCACATAAAAATTCTTATCTGTTGGTGGGGGTAATTCGAAAAGTAATCACTAAATTTGGTTTTCAAATCGATAGTTTTTTGATTAATCCTGGAAAAATTAGTGACGAAGTTGCAAAAACAAGTTCAGTCAAAGGTGTTTCAAAAATTCCGATAAGAGTGGTGATTACCGGACCAAAAACAAACTACTTAGATCTAATAAAAGGAATTGAAAAAACCTTGCCACTACTATCAATCTCAAATTTTAAGATGTCATCATTGGGAACCTTAGTAAAACTTGATTTGGAAATATCAGCTTTTTATCTTGATGATAGTTCCTTGTTTGATATCAACAAATTGACGTTATCTGATTTGACCTTAAAGAAGGAAGAAACTGATTTGGTTACTAATCTATCGTCATTTGAAATATTAGAAAAAGGTGAAGGTGATATTGCTGAGCCAAAAGTTGAATACAAAAAGTACGATCGAAAAGATCCGTTTGGAGCTAACCCCTAGATTTGGCGTTGATCAAGAAAAAATCCTATATATGAAATAGCTTTTCTGTGAATTTCGAGGCGGGTATTGGTTTGATTAGCCCTTTACTTCAAGTGAGTAGCGAATACTGGGGTAAGTTAGGTTGAGGATGGTGCGAATAGACTTGATGACTTTACCTTCTTTGCCAATTATTTGACCAATTATCTCAGGAGCGGCAGTAACTTCAAACAATAATACACCTTCATTGTCCGCTGAATTGACGACTACTGAGGAGGAGTCAGTTACGACTGCCTTAATCAAATAATCGAGGGTATCGTTGATTGTAGCCATATTTATGCGGTTTCTTTTGGAGTTTCTGCCTTAACTTTGACTTTTTTGGGATATTTATCAGGATTGAGAAGTTTATCAACTCCGAGAGTTAATTGGGCTCCATTGGTAATCCAAGTTTGGAGTTTTTCTTTGTTAATGTCGAGTGTTTTGGTTTGAGGAGTATAGAAACCTAAATCAGCGACGAATTTACCATTAAATTTGGTTCGAGATTCAGCAACCACAATTCTGAATGTACGTTGGTGTTTCTTTCCCTTCGGGAATAGTTTTATCTTAAGCATAGGATGGATTATAGCATAATTTGCCCAATCTCAAATTGTCTTGATTTAGCCATTTATAATCAGTTAAAAGTTACTATTTTTCGGCGGTTAGCTTTTCTGTGGCAGCGATGGCGGCGGATTCTTCGGCCTTTTGTTTGGAGTTACCAGTACCAGAGGCAATTAGGTCGGTGCCAATGTAGGCAGCAACTTCAAATATTTTTTGATGATCTGGTCCGGTTTCTTTGATAGTTTCATATCGAGGGGTAATTCCACTTCTAGCCTGAGCAATTTCTTGAAAACGGCTTTTGGGGTCTTTATAAATTTTTTGTTTAGAAATTGTGGTGATATTTTCACCCAGAAAGCTATTTAGAAGCTGGTCAACAGCCTGCGTGCCCTGGTCTAGAAAGACACTACCAATAATGCTTTCAGTGGTATCGGCGAGAATGGATTGATTTTGTCTGCCTTGGTGGCTCTCTTCACCTCGACTAAGTTTTACAAATTTACCTAAAGAAATTTTATTTGCCAGATTAGCCAAGTTTTCAGTACAGACGATCAGAGACCGAAGTGATGTCAAATCCCCTTCTGGTAAGTCGGGGAACATTTTGTAGAGTTTTTCGGTGGTCCAAAGTTCTAAAACAGCATCTCCTAAAAACTCTAGTCTTTCATTGGAAACAAGTTTTAGGGCTCGATTTTCGTTTAAATATGAACGATGAATAAGTGCCTGTTCGAGAAGCTCGGGATTTTTGAATTTGATTCCAAGTAATTCTTGGAGTTCCAATAAAGTATCGGT
>JBAZZE010000025.1:0-13717 GCA_041658955.1 Candidatus Shapirobacteria bacterium | reverse complement strand
TATTCCTGACTCCAAAAAGACTCCATGTTGACTAATTTTTCCCATTCTTGTCCACTCAAGGTATCCCGCATGATTGGCACAAAAAACCCTATTCTGTAATATTCTTATCGCCAAATTTCTTCCTTCGGTATACTTTCCACTGACAGTACCTGCCACTCTAAACCACATCCCCAAAGTGTTATCACTAGTCACTTCCTCGCTCTTTACTAATACTCTTGGCTTTTCATTTTTTAAATCAAATCTCAAATCTCGGTACAAAGCTCGGTTAACCTCCACCCCCAGTTTATTAGCTTCTTCTTCTAATCGGTTCACTTCAAACTGACTTTGTTTAAGTGACATTGTAAAAGTTACGATTTTCTTGTTCATATACTATATATAGTGTAAAAATATAAAAAATTTGAAGTTAATCTTTTTGCAGCGAATTGCCCGCCCGCCTTTGGTGGGAGCCAGCGATGCAGACCTCGCTTGAGCTGAAAAAAGTGTTAACGAAAATTTTCATTTTTAAGACTAACTAAATATTTAATAATTTCGGAAGGTACATCTATTCCGGTTGAAGCCATAAATCCTTTAAACTGTGGCCCTTTATTTACTTCCCAGATTACTGGTTTGCTTCGATCATTATTTCTAAAAGCCACATCTACCCCCGCCACAGCCAAACCGCACACTTCCGCTGCTTTTACTGCCAACTGTTTTATCTCTTCAGGTAGATCAGCTACTTCTACTTTTCCTCCGGCTGAATAATTATTTCTAAACTCTTCCTTATTTTGTGAACTTCTTTTCATGACACCCAACACCTTTTTACCCAAAACCAAAACTCTAAAATCCCCATCGTTAGGAATAAATTCCTGAAGCATGTAGCGCTTTCCTTCTTCTGTTTCAGTTTTTCGTAGCTCTCTTACTAACGTCTCCAATTCCTCCAAATTATCTGCTTTATATACTCTAGTACCTCGATCCCCACCCGAACCTTTAATAATTACCGGGAAACTAAAAGTATTACTTATGTTACCTTCCTTCATAAATTCAAAGAGATACCACAAACTTCCATAAATACTTCTCGGTACATCGATTCCTGCCTCACCCAAAGCCAACATTTGATAAGCCTTGCAGGCCATCGATGGTTTCCCATTTAAAATTATTGGGTCAACAATTACTGGTTTTTTACCCTCCATTCGCTTTACTTCGCGAACTACCAAATCAACTTCTTCCCAATGTTTCCCGGTTGTTCGAAAAAATAATACATCATAATCACCCAAATTAATCCATTCCTCGGAGCTCCCCCATCTACCCAAATTTCCCCGAATTTTTACTCTTTTTTCTTCACTATCAAAACAGACTCGATTGTACGACACCAAGTCCAAATCAACTCCTAATTTTTTTGCTGCCTTACGGATCATTACTAAGTGTTGACTTATTTTTCCTCCAAAAAATAGCGCTATTTTTGTTTTATTTTTCATTTATTTCTTTTTGCACTAATAAGAAATCCCTCAAGATCTTTTCTCCCCAGTAGAAATTTTGTTCTCAATTTTGTTCTATCTGCCACGTTTACCGCCGTAGTTACCTTCTTTCCATTTAACCAAAAAGTTGCTCCTACCACTGGTCGGTCTTTATTTTTACCAAGAGACGATCGGTAATGTCGATAATATAACACTCGATTATCCTGAAGTAAACCCAATTTTTCCGCCAAAACCACATCAATCGAACTTCTAAAAGCTCCAGTATCTATTTTTGCCCTAACTTCAACCACTCTATGTTTACCCATGCGCAATATCGGACTCTTAGTCAGCTCTGGTCGGAATCCTTTGGGAATTTTTACCTTAATAGTTTCCAAAGGTTCCACAGTTTTTATTTTTTCCTTTTGTTCTACCTTTTCAAAAAAACTTTCTCCAAAAAGATATTTAGCCAAAGTTACTGCATGATTCGTACTCCGAACATCAATATCATCCACTTTTTCCATTCGTTGTTTCAAACCAGCTTTGTTACATATTTGGATCGACAATCCCGGTCGTGAGTTCACTTCAAGTACCATCGGACCTCTTTCTTTATCCAACACTACATCCACACCCAAAAAACCAAGGCCCGGAATTGCCTTTTGACAATCAACGGCTGTTTCCAATATTTCTCTCCACATCGGCACCTTAATCCCATTAACCTTGATCCATTTCTTTTTACCACTATCATAGAGTTTCTTGATTTCTTCACCTTTACCCTCAATTCCGAATGTAGTAATTCCGGTAGCCAAATCGACTCCCAAACCCATCGCTCCTTGTTGCAAGTTGGCTTTACCCTTACTCTTTTCAGTTGGAATTCTAAACATCGCCATCACTGGTACCTTGTTGTACACAATTACTCTTATATCAGGAGTTCCCGATTTAGTAATTGCCAAAAACATCGGGTGAATTTTAATCCGCTCTTCCACTAATACCGTATCTGGCATTCCATGTAAACTATATTTTCCTGCCAAAATATTTTGACAATGATTGTTCAATTCTCCTGCCGAGATTATTCTTCCATCCATCATTTGAAATCTAACTTCACCCTCAGCTTCCGACTTTTTTCCTACAATTCTTTTTCTAATAATCAATATTCCCTCTCCACCATATCCCGATACTGGTTTGACCACAAAGTTACCTTCCAGTTTTTCCCATTTAAACTTTTCTACTTCTTCACCATCTCTAAACCTTTTAATTAGCGCCGGCACTCCGACCCCAGCTTTTCCCAAAAGTATCTTTGTTTTATGTTTACTATCAGCGATAGCCCTTCCCAAAGAGCTGTTTTTTCGGAGGTATACCTTATTCCGCTCATTTTTAGTCAGAAACTGTCGGTACTGCTTTAAATTTATGCCGAACATATTTATTCTTTAATTTGCGTCATTGCGAGTAAGGATTGACGAAGCAATCCATCTTATTTTTTCTTGATAACTTCTTTCTTGCGAATTGCTTTCCCAAACCGCTTAATTTCTGACAATCGAATTCCACTATAATTTCCCACTACCAAATTTACTAAAAGTCCGGTAAATAAACACAATTCTGGGTACGAAAGTACCACATCTTGGACCAACCTTACACTCATCATACCCGCGCCAACTGCTGCCAGTACTAATGTACCCAAAGTCAATTTCTTAGCTTCACTGCGGCTCTTCGCCAACTGAGTTCTCACAAATTCTTCAGATAAGAGAACCATTAATAATATTGGAAAGATCGAAATTTTATTCATTTCCACAAACGGGACATATGACATACCCAACATCAACCCCAAAGTGCCAATAGAAATAAATACCAAATTAATTGCTCTAGAAGGCCAAAAATGTAGTCTGTACCTTCTTAACAACATGTTACTTAGCAGTGACATTACCAAAATCATTGCAAACAGTAGTAATCCAGCTGTCAATCCTGTTGCCAAAAACGAAACTGCAATCATTGAAGGTATAAAAATTCCATATCCTGAAAAACCAAAAATATAGTGCAATACCGATATTAATGTAGCCAAAAGTGGTAATAGTAGTAGTAATACTATAGTGTTTTCGGAAACTCCCCGGCTGATTGCCATCTTTGAAGCTACTTTAACTGTGTTCAACCCATTCCATCTTTCAATATTTATTGCTGTTTGAGTCGGAACTACCACTAGTGGTTCCACCACTGCTGAAATTGTTGCCGTCGGAGATACTTTAATCCGTTCAATCGCTTCAATACTCCCAGCCGACATCCATAGACACAAAAACAACACAAAGATCCACATTTTTCTCATATAGGAGAGGGGAGATTTTTATAATTAATTGAGCGTATTATAACATCAACTTCTCCCCTTCAATAGACCAAATCATTTTAGTATAATCAATCAAAGAATACTATGAATCGCCTTCTCGCCATCGCCATTGACCCACCAACCGGAACCGGCAAAAATTTATCACAAAATTTTCCCTCCTTTTCGTCTCTTGTCTCAGTCATACTCAAAAATTCCCTGACACTTGCCGGAATTATTCTACTTGCCCTTTTGATTTTTGGTGGTCTAATGTTTATAATTGGGGCAGGTTCATCTGATTCTAAAAAATCAGCCCAAGGCAAGACCCTAGTTACTGATGCCTTGATCGGTTTTGTAGTTGTCATTTGTGCCTACTTTATTGTCCAAATTATCGAAGTCACTACCGGATTAAAAATTTTAAACTCCGGACTCTAAAATGAAACTAACCGCCAAACTTACAATTTTTCTAGCTACCGTAGTTAGTCTATTTAGCTCATTTACTTCTACCCTTTATGCTCAAGGTGTCATGGGTGGAATTACCAATCCTCTTCCAAAATATGCCAGTACCAATGGTGAAGGTCTTTTTAAATTTTTAGGTAATGTTCTAAAATTTATAGGGACCATCGGTGGTATATACATGATATTTCAACTAATTATGGGTGGTTTTGCTTATATCAATTCTGCCGGTGACCCCAAAGCCGCTTCTGCCGCCTGGTCTCAAATCTGGCAAAGCATTCTCGGTATGGTCATCATTGCTTCAGCTTTTGTAATAGCCGCTGTTGTTGAAAGATTTACTGGTATTAAAATTTTAGCCCCAGTCATTTATGGACCCTAAACGTCTTATTGCCGATGTCAATGTTCCCGCTATTATTGGTCCGGGAGTTCAGCCTGGTGGCAATGGCGTTGCCGCTTTGGAAAAAATAGTTGGCCAGGTTATTGGAGTATTAACTATTGTAGCTGTCATTTATTTTGCTATCCAAATAATTCTCGCTGGCTATTCCTACATCAACTCTCAAGGAGACGAAAAAAACATGGCTGCTGCTCGTAGTCGGCTCACCAATGGCATTCTTGGAATTACTATTGTTATTGTCGCCGTCGGTCTTGGTTCACTTATTGCCACCCTAGCAGGTATTACCAATCCACTCGATATCAATGCATTATTCACCCAAATGGGACTTTAATATGAAAAAAGTACAAACACTATCTGCCATCATCGCCTCAGGTATTTATCTGAGTGCTGCTTCCGCTGCCAATGCTGTAATTTGTAATCCTGTCCTCAAAAACTGCACTTCTTCTACTGCCCCCAAAGCCTATGTCAATAATGTTCTTTCAGTAGTTTTCTCCATATTCTTTATTGTTGCCGTCATTTATTTTATTTGGCATTTTATTTTTGCCGGTTACCACCTTATTGCCTCCGATGGTGATCCCAAAAAATGGGAATCAGGTAAAAATGAAATGGTCTGGGCTGGTGTCGGACTAGGTGTTGTCTTTTCCGTCTTTGCCATTCTCAAGTTTATCGGTTTGGTTTTTGGAATCCCCGGACTTAGTGCTCTTACCATTACTTGGCCCACTCTTTAATTTTACCTACTTTATTGTTACAATAATTTAATTAATTAACAATTTATTGAAACATACACATAATATGATCAAAAAGTTCAAAGATCTCGTCCAATATGCAGCCGTTGCTGCTCCTGTCTACGCTCAGGACATCAAACTAATTCCTAATGATAGCAACTGGAATAACCTTACCAAACTAACTTTTGGTGGAATTATTTCCGGAGCCATCAGTTTAGTCATGCTTGTAGTTGCTCTCGTTTTCTTCTTCATCCTCATCTGGGGTGGTTTGAAATGGGTCATGTCTGAAGGTGATCAAAAAGCCGTCGAAGCTGCTCGTGCTCAAATTACCAATGCTCTCATTGGTTTAGCTATCGTCTTTGCTGCCTTCGCTATTATGAAGCTAATCGAAACCGTCTTTGGTATCCAGCTTCTCTCTGGATTCAAAGTTCCATCTTTCCAATAATCGAAAGATCAACTTTAAACTTCAAAACCCGCCCAAGTGGCGGGTTTTTGTTATATAATTGTCTATGAAATTCAACCTTAAGAAATTTGTATTTTCCCTTTTATTACCCTTTACCACTTTTTTGTCTCTACCTTCACCTGTATTTGCCCAATCAGCTTGGTCTGGAAAATGTGTTGCCCAAGGTGATGTTGCTACTATCCAAGGTTTAGAATGTCTCTTTGGCAACATGCTTCAGGTAATTGTCAGTCTTGCTGGGATAGTCTTTTTTGTCATGTTCATCAACGGTGGTTTTCAATATCTTTTCAGTAGTGGCGATCAAAAGAAAGCTGCCGCCGCTTCTTCTACTCTTACCATGGCTATTATGGGATTAGTTGGCGTAGTTGCCTCTTATCTAATTCTCAAGCTAATCCAAACAATTACTGGTGCCAACATTACTAACTTTGTAATACCTAGCTAAATGTCTTCACGATTAATCATTTTTTTATTATTTTTAACTCTGGCACTTCCTTTTTCTGCAAATGCCATCGATCCGGTAATCATCAAGAAAGCCAAACCTGGTGCTCCCCCTCTCAAAAATGCCCTTCCTCGCGATGGAGACTTCTTTTCCAACGATATTGACGGTGTCCCTACCATCAAATGTAGTGGAAGTTATAGTATTTCTCAAACATTTGAACCAGAAGAAGAAACTACCAAAACTACCGACCCAAATACCGGTGAGGTCACCGAGACCACCACTTTCAAACCCTATGACGTCAATAAAATTGCCGGTGCTTTTCTTCCTGTCAAAGAAAAGTGGACCAACTTAGGTCTAGATGGATTTAGAAAACACGTCGCTAGTCGTCAAAAAGCTATTTCTGGTAGTCTGTCCATTATTAAAAAAGGTTTTCTTTCTCTAAATCCTGATAAAGCTATTGGTGCCAGTAACGCTGCCCGTCGTACTACCCCAAATAGTCTTCTCCGATGTCAAAGAGGTCAGCGGTTAGTCAAGGCTGTCCGGTTAGCCTTTGGTGGAGATGAAGGTACTTTTACCGACGAACAAGTTGCTTGGAAAGTTGGCGGAGATTTTGTCACCGTCGTCGACAATGAAAAATTAAAAGCCGAACCGGTTCGTATTAGTGACATAGCCATTGCTATGAACCAAAACCCCTATTTAGATTTAGGTTCAACCGATCCCTCAGGTGATCTAACTATTGGTACTACCGAAACTTATATTTTTTATGATCCAGATGTCAGATGTGGTGACACTAGTCCAGCAGGTATGCCAGGTCCACTCCAGAAGTTTGCCTCAGCACCTAGTGCACCTCGCATTGACATTACTCCCCAAAAAGCTGGTGGTCTCTATCGAGCTACGGTCGAAGCCACCGACATTGGCTCAAATACTCGTAAGTTTAAGACTTGGAGTTTAGATAACAACCAACCTGTCGAAATTGAAAATAAAAAATCATCCATTCCTTGGGGTAATGCCTATGCCTATACCAATCTCTCATATTTAGTAAAACCCCAAAAACAAACAGTTCCTATGCTAGACCTATGCTCAAAAGATGAAGATACTCATTCTCGAAATAAACCAAACCCCTTAAACTTTTTTAAATTTGCTGCCGAATTCTATGGCACCATTGTTGAAACAGCTCAAACTTTTTCCCATCCCATGCACTATGAAGTATTCCTCGACCAAAGACTACAACCAGGAATTAGTGCTGATGAAGTTGCCCTCAAAAACTATGTCACTGGAAAAGATCAAAAAAAATATTTTAGTGATGTTCGCCCTGTATCTTCGACAGATGATTATGGGAAAACCTTTGATCCCGGAAACCCTTACACTCGCTCTTTCGTCTCCAAACAATTTTTACCAAAATCTTGGCAATAGACTATGCTAAAATTATTCAACATGAACCGTCTTGTTATCTTAACAGCCATTGTTTTAAGTTTATTTCTATCTCTCCCGATTTCTGCCCATGCTGAGGCATTTACATTGCTTCGCGACAAACAAAATGCCATTAAAGAAGGTGGCAATCAAGAAGGTTGGTTAAGTGAATCCTTTGCTAGCAATGCGGTCGTTGGTCTTCAAACTTTAACCGGTCCCATTCCTGACGCTGTTCTAAACGGCACCGCCACTGTTTATATTCCCGAAGGAATAGTTGGCTACACCTCAAACATGATTGCCGCTCTTTACACTCCACCAGCCTCTGGCATCCAATACCTAGCTTCACTAAAAGACGGCTTCTTAGGTAAACCTGCTTACGCCCAAAACGGTGGTGGCTTTGCTGGTCTTCAGCCGATTCTACCTATCTGGAGGGGTTTTCGTAATATTGTTTATCTTCTCTCTTCACTTGTTTTCATCATTATTGGTGTCATGATTATGCTTAGGGTCAAGATCTCTCCCCAAGCAGTCATCACTGTCCAAAACGCCGTCCCCCAACTAATTACTACCCTCATCTTAGTCACTTTTTCCTACGCCATTGCCGGTCTCCTAATTGATCTAATGTCTTTTTTCCAAGGTTTTGTAATCGCTCTTTTATTTGAAGTTACCGGTAAAGGACTTCAGACAAATCTATTACCTGGTATCAAAAGCTATAGTTTTGACACTCTTACCAACGCTGGTATCGGTACCTTCGCCGATCTAACCATGAGAGCTCTTCCTGTTTCTGTATTCTTGGGTTGGGGTGCAATTCTTGGTGCTATTATCGGAGGTTTCTTCTTCGTTGGAACTGGTGGACTGTCCATGCTAGCTATTGGTATTGTCCCCGTTATCGTTCTCTTAGTCATCATGGTCCTAGTAGTTATCTGGATGTTCAAATTCTATTTCGGTTGTCTTAAAGCCTACGTTACTGTCATTTTTAAAATTGTTATCGCCCCACTCGAACTCGCCATGGGTGCCTTTCCCAATTCAAAAATGGGATTCAGCTCTTGGATTTGGGACATTATTGCCAACCTCGCCATCTTCCCAGTTTCCCTTATTTTCCTAGTCATTGGTAACATGATTATCGATGAATCAAAAAAAGGTATGTGGGCACCTAGTGTTATCTCCAATCTTTCCATTCCTACCGCCCTTGTCGGTCTTGGAACTCTTGGTCTAAACAATATTATTTCCGTTGGTATCGGTCTTTCAGTAGTTGCTCTCATGTCCAAGCTTCCCGACATGATTCCCGAATTCATCTTCTCCATCAAACCATCCCCCTGGGGTAAAGCAATTGGAGAAAGCTTCACTATGGGTAAAACAGGTCAACTTATTGGTGCTGGAGCCAACCAAGGTGTTCATGATCTTATGCAAAAAGGATCTGAAAAAGCCTGGGACTCTCGACTTACTGGTGCTCTCAAACTTGGTGCACAAGCCATGGAGCTTACTGGTAGAGCTAAGAGTAAGTAAAACATTCTCTAAGTATCCAACAAATCTACAACTTTCAATGGATTTTTAACTCGTCTATTTTAGGTGCAAACTAGTTTACTCTGACAAAGTTACTCTTCTATCAGTGTATCTATCAGCCAAAGCAATCAGTTGTACTTCTTCATTTATTTTTCTCTTTCTCTTCCACCACCATGCTGAATCCATTGGACCATATGGTTTATCTCTCAGTTTCATTCCCAGTTCCATTGCTACGGCTCGTTTCATTGGACCTTCATCTAGACCAGCGCCAAACATTGCCCCCGTCAATTTATATATATAGTCATCATAATCCATTGGTTGTTTATTTGGACCTTCAGGAGTCGCAATAATTATTTGTGGATGCAGTGGGAAGTCAGGCATTGGAGTTGCTCCTTGAATTACCCTAGCAATAACCACCGGATCCATCCATACCTTCTCTAGTAGTGGTCTCTTCTCAATATCTTCTCCGTTTGCATACTTATAACCCCGAGGCCCTTTTAAGCCACGTGGTTTCCAAGCTTTACCTAAAAGATCGCTTCTATCATTACACAGTTTTTCAATTTGAGTGGTTCTGGCCGCAGCATCCCTCATATCCAAGACAAAATCTTTATTACCAATCATTCTCTGACTCATCTTGTATAGTGCCGGGTAAATATCCCTTCCGTAAGTTCCACAGAAGAAATCTGTTCCCTCACCACCAGAAAGGTGTACTTCAGCCACTTCAGCTGCTTTACCACTAAGTGGTCGATTATCAGCTCCAACTCCCATTAACATTTGAGCAATAGTCAGCTCTCGGACATTTCCATCACCATCCTCAACTTCTACACAGGTCATTTCTTGCCATGATAATGCAGTATATCTTGGTAAAATAGCCACTTTTCGCTCTCTCTTCAACCTCATCATCCGATCAAATACCGATTCTCCGTTCTTATATTTAATCCTATCTCCAAACCCAATGAATTTTCTTGACCATTTAAAGAATTTATTTCCAAAAGCAGCATCTCCAGCCGGATCATGATCTACTTCCAAACCAGCTTTAGCTTCAATTTTTGCCCCAGTACTAAACTCCACCCGAAGTCCATCAATTGCCCAAGCATTATTGCCTCGACTCTTATCTGCGCTATCCACCATGGTTACATCACAGAACAAATGAGCCGCTGTCGCCACAAATATCTTAGCCAAGTTCTCATCTTGAAGAATTCCAGTAGTCGGATCTGACATCTCCGCCGCAATCTCATTCATCAAAGCCACCCTGTCTCCAGTCATATTACCTACCCCTCGCTTAAATCGGAGAGCATATACCTCATCGTCAGGAAAATCAGTATCATGTTCGAATAATCTTTGGTAAAGCTCCCTAGCTGCGTACAATAAAGGTTTTTCACCGTTTACCTCTAAGTTACACATCTCAATAAATTCATTTTTAGTTACGTTTGAAAGTTCTGACTGAGGCGACATCATTTCTCCCGGTCTGTATGCTGATTTCACCCTAGATACCGCCCATTTATTAATTGTATTTGCTACCGACACTAAAGTATTCCATTTTGCCTGACCTTCCGGTCCAAATTGACTTATATCAATGCCTACCAAATCAGGACTGGTAACAAATTTTTGTTTGGCTTCATCCATAATATTGAATGGTTGCGATGCCAAAAGATCACCAATCCATACAGTAAAGTTTTCTCTTGCATCTCTTTTTTGCATCTCCAACATCGCGGTCATATAGTCGCTCCCCATTCCACTACCGCCACCTTTCTTTTCTGCTTTTGTTTGATCAAATAGTGTTCTTACAGCCTGTCTTGCCAATCTAAGTTGAGCTGGGTCAGCCGTCGCTGCCAAAGCATCCAACGCTTTTCCTGCTCGTCTAAGTTCTGTCTCATCATCCAAGTCCCATTCAGTCACCTGATCTATCACTGCTGTAATATTTGGGTCATCAATATATCTATTTCGAATGTCTCTTGCCCAAGGTCTCAGTTCTTTTGGCAAAACCGCTTCGATTTTTACAGGATCTCCAGAAGTTAATGCGTCAGAAAACTTGGTGTCACCACCCTCTCTCATTGCCAACAGCACCCCATCGCAAATAAAATACCTCAATTCTTCTGCATTTGGATCGGTTTTTGCGGTTATCGCATCTTCAACCTCTTGGACATTATGATAGGCTCCCGCCGACGCTGCTTCCACCAAATCTCTAGATGCTTTATTCTTAGCCGGATCATCCATTCCATGTAAAATATCCTTGTTTATTTGTTCAGCCATACCCGCGACCACCACTCGATACTGTTCGTTAGTGACATTATTTCCCAAAAAGGCTAGTTCGTGTAGGTTTTTACCCGCCTCAATTGCCATATGGCAAAATTATAGCACCCAAACCCTATCTATTCCAGCTTCAAGTTTATCCTATATATTTTTCCACACCTCATTTTTTTTCAGCTTGATAATGTATAATCAGATTACTTTTGTTATGTTAAAAATTTCTCTGCCTCATGCCCTCAACTATTAACGACATCGAATTTCACGTCCGTTCCTACCGCAGCGCTCTCAAAAGCAATTTAGAAATCACCATTAATTCTCTTGCCAATCCTCACAATCGTCTTGAGTCTATTCTCCATCCCTATGGTGAAAACCCTGTGGTTATCGACTTTTCCGCATTAGTTTATTCTCTTCTTCGACTTCCTAGTGAAATTGATCATCTAAATTTAGTCGTCATGGGTCAAAACCCCGATGTTTTTGCCCAACATGGCTTTCCTCACATCGAAACCTGGCCACAATGCCCATCCCCCGCTCGCCGTCGCACCAATTTTGTCAATATTAGTTCCGGAGTTATTGCCAGTTTAATTGGTTCCATTTCTGACGTTGATGACATTATCAACAACCTCATTGCTTACCAAGTAGAGTGGAACAAACTTCACCTTATTTTAGTTGAAAAATATAAAACAGTTAAAGACCTCAATTCTGCCATCAAATCCGGCAAGATAATTACCGATCTCAACGCTTCTCCCGAAGATTGGTCCAATTTTAGCTCCGCACTCGGTAAAGATCACCAAAAGCGTCTTCAATCTATCTACACCAAATTTCATGATATCCGAATTCGACTTTTAGCTGGATCTTGGATTGATTACACCAAGACTGTCCAACGTTGGTGGAAAAATGTTGCCTCAGCTGTTTCCCATGCCGGTGGTAAGTCCCCCATCCACATGTCCAAAAGCTCCATTTATTTTGTCAGTAGTAATACCCATAGCCTTCTCAATCTTTTTACGGGTTTTCCTATTAAAACTAAAAATATTTTAATTTCCAAAATTAAAAAAGATCGGCCTCAGTTATACGAGCTTTGGCAACAAATCCAAGCCGGCAACAACTCTCTTCCCGAGCCAGATTTTCTTTTCTATATTTCCAAGTTTTATGCCCACGATCCTTCTCTTAAAAAAATCCACGCCGATCTTCAAAAACAACTCGGGGTTATTACTATTCCTTCATCTCATATTCTCGATATCAATGTCCAGATTTTCCCTTTAAAAAATATTGTTAAATCAAAATATCTTTCACCTCAAATTTCCGTCAGCGACCGTCGTCGGTTAGCCAAGTCCAAAGCCCTTATTTTTAACATCGATTACCCGCTTGGTTTTGCCGCATATCATATCCTTAACGAAATTCTTGAGAATGTCCACCAAATTAATGGTGTTTATGTCTTAGGTAAGGCAGCGGTTTTAAATTCTGAATTGGGCGATGTTGAAGTCCCCAAGGTGGTTTTTGATGAGCATACCCAAAACACTTATATGTTCAACAACTGTTTCAATACTTTTTTCCCATTTCCCAACAACCAAGGTTCCATTTTAACCAATCAAAAGGCAGTTTCGGTTCTTGGTACTTTTCTTGAAAACGAAGCCTTACTTAAAAAATATTTTGACAATAATTTAACTATTATCGAAATGGAATCAGGTCCCTATCTTTCCGCTATTTCTGAAGCTACTTATGACCAACAGTTTCCTCGCAATTCCATTGTCGACCTTCATGGCGCTCCCTTCGATGTTGGTATCATCAATTACACCTCCGACACTCCTTATTCCAAAGCTAAGAACTTAGGCACTGGTAGTCTTCAACTAAACGGCGCCGAACCGGTCTATCTCGGTACCTTGAGTATTCTCCAGAGAATCATCAATCGAGAAGAAGGAAAATAATTTTTCCCCCTTCTCGATATTAAGTTAACTTGTTATCGGTTCTCGATTACTTTGTTTTTCCTTTCATCAGGGCCTCAAACTCGATATCATCAAGGCTCTCTTTAGTCATCAACACTTTAGCTAGTTCATCCATCTTTTTACGTTCTTTCTTCAAGACTTCCCTAGCTCTATCAAGGGCCAAATTAACAAACTTTTTAATCTCATTATCTACTTTTTCTTGCATCCCATCAGATATTTTTGCCGGCTCCATCCAGGCCCTTCCCATCTCACTAATATCCATTTGTGGTCCGTAATTAACCGGTCCTAGTTCTGACATTCCCCAATCCACCACCATGTTTCTGGCAATGTTGGTTACATGACTTATATCGCTACTAGCTCCAGTAGTGATATCACCAAAAACAATTTCTTCAGCTGCTCGCCCAC
>JBAZZE010000024.1:0-13744 GCA_041658955.1 Candidatus Shapirobacteria bacterium | reverse complement strand
AGGCCGAATTTAGCAGTCTAGCTTCATGAGTGCTAACAAACATATCAAATCAAAAACATCCGATCTATAAGCCATCTTTATATGTCATAATACATCACAATATATGAAACTATATGTAGGACTAGGCAATCCAGATAAAAAATATGATCAAACCAGGCACAACCTTGGCCAGATGATTATTGGCAAACTGGTAAATTCACTGACCAACTCTCCCAAATTATCCGCCCAGATATATAAGGATGGTGACACCATTTTTGCGATAACCAATGAGTATATGAACAACTCCGGTATAGCGGTTGCCAAGATCGCCAACTATTACAAAATCACTCCCGAAAATATTTATATAATCCACGACGATCTCGACTTGGAAGTAGGGGATTGGAAAGCCCAATTTGATCGTGGTGCGGCTGGACACAATGGAGTAATTTCCACCATCCAACATCTAGGAACCCAAGCCTTTAATCGTATCCGAGTTGGCATCGGACACCCCCAAAACAATCTACCAGTCGAAGATTATGTGTTACTTCCCTTTAATTCCGAAGAAAAGGTGCTAATCAAAGAAACTATTGATAAAATAGTCGAAGACATCAGGGCTCGTAGTTAAACGGTATAACATATCATTCGCATTGATATATTAGGGGTTCAATTCCCCTCGAGTCCACAAGTCTGAAAACTCACCAATTTTTTCAACTTTTCTTCTTCCTCAATAATCTCTGCCATTGACTGGTTCTTAAATTTCGCATTTGCTCCATTTTCAAACAGTAATCCCACATCCGCACCAATTTCACGATCTATTGAATTTGTATTCCACTCAAATTGATTATGTTTTTTAATAAAATCGTGAAGATCTAGTTTTTTCAAAAAAAATTCCGCGTGTTCAAGACCTTCTTTAAACTTATCACCCTCAGCCGGTGCCATTATTTCAAGATATTTAATTTTATTATCTCTATATTCCAACGGTTCCTTAAATAGATACATGTCCACATTCCTATTTCTAATTACTTTTTGATTAGCCCTATCCATCAGTTTGGACAACCTTGTTGAAATATCATTATAAGATTGCAAACTAGTAGCTCTGTAAGCAATATGGTCTATTTCAAAACTTGAAACATCTATTCTACTGTCAACCAAATTTAAAAATACCAAGTCAAGAAACTTTTTATAATCCCCAATTAAATCTTGGATAGTATTCATGATTTAAGTTTAAACCCTTGAGCTTCAGTAACCATTTGAAATACATTCACCACCAAAGGCAGTTTTTTTAACTCCGATATATTAATCCATTCTGGAGTAGTTTCTGTAGTTGACCTCAACTTCCCCTCATATTTGGTACACAAGTACGACCAACAGCAAAACTTCTTTGTTGATCCATCTTTTCTAGGAAGTTCCGCCTCATAAAAAGTCGGCATTTTCATTAGCTTTGTAGGTTTTAATCCCGACTCTTCTTCACATTCTCTTATAGCTGCCCCTTCCCAGGTCTCACCCTCATCAACTTTGCCAGCCGGTAGTCCATATACACCAGTTGGGTGATCTGAGCTCTCTCCATTTTTAACCAAAAGCACTTTATCGCCATCAAGGATAACCACGGTAACCGATTTAATCGGCTCCACAGCTTCCTTTATTTCCATACACTACTTTGTAATATATCTTGAAATTCTTTTTCAATATCTTCTGAGAACACCCCTTTGGTAATCATCGTCACTTGCAACAAACGACCTTTCTTCATGAAGTAAGCCACTCTCTCTTTTCGGTCAGCAGTTCTAAAAATAAAACCACGATTATCACCAATTCTCGCCACTTCTTCATCATATTGGTAAGTATTTGCCCGACGCATTTTTATATCAGGTAGTTCATTTAATCCTTGAGTTGACTCTCTAAACAATAGTTCCATCTTAGCTAATTTTTCCGAGTCACCTTCAAAACCAACACTGGTATACACCCGCCCGTCACGAGCTGGAATATCAACCAACTTCAACCTCTTGGGATACTCAAAATAAAAATACTCATTTTCATAAATATTAACTAGTTCACTAACCTTTTTAGGTTCGTTTGCCGTAGGTAGGGGAGTCTGTTTTTTTGAAGATAAAACACTGTTTGCCACCGCCAAGACTAATAATAAGCCAAACAATATACCTAACCATTTCCACTTGTTCATACTCACAGTGTACAATAAATAGGCTATGCGATCTACTCCTCCCACACCTATTTCCGACACTCTATTTAAGCTAAGTGAGACTCTCAAAAGACGAAAAAAATATGTCAAAAATGAATTCCAAGCTTTTGGCCTTCAGTTAGCCGAAGAATTAGATGATTGGAAAAACAAATCGCTCTATATTCGTTTAGCCAAAAGTACCGACCGAAGATTGTTGGAAAAAGCTCTCTATTTTGTTAAAGACCACTCACCTAAAGAAGTCCGCTCTCCCGGTAGATTGTTCATGTGGAAGCTCAAAGAACTGAAAAAAGAAGAACTCTGAGGTATAATTCCTCCGTGTCTAAATTCAAAATATTTTCTATTATTGGACTTCTCATCGTTGGAGCCATTCTAGTAATTCCTCGTATCAACGCTGCTAAAGATACTGTAATTAAGTACAACCCTAAAAAACATACACTCTATCAACCCAAAAATGAACCAATCAAAGAAGCTATTACTCTTTCAGGATCAATAAGCTCCAGCCAAATTGCCAATTTGCGATTTCAAAATTCCGGCAAATTAGTCTGGGTTGGAGTTAAGGTTGGAGACAAAGTCCGTCGTGGTCAAGCCATCGCTAGTCTTGATAAAACTCAGCTTAAAAAAAATCTCACCACCCAATTCAATAACTATCGCAAAGAATTCAGTCAATTTAATGATACCCAGGACCAATACAAAACTACTAAAGAAAAATACTTAGTAACCGACACTATTCAAAGAATTCTTGATCGCACTCAATATTCACTCGATAACTCCGTCATTACCTACGAAATTACCGAAATGGCGATACAGGAAGCTACTCTAGTTAGCCCCATCGAAGGTGTTGTGGTCAATATTGAACAGCCAATTGCCGGTATCAATGTCACTCCAGCCACCGCCACTTTTACCATTATCAATCCCAAAGATATCTATTTTAAATCAGAAATTGATCAAGAAACCGTTATCCGTGTCAAAGAAGGTCAGTCAGCCTCTATCAAACTCGATAGCTTTTCCGATAATGCTCTAGATTCAAAAATAAGCTATATTGCATTTACCCCTGTTCCCGGACAAACTTCTACCGTCTACGAAATCAGATTTACTCTTCCCACCACTGAACAAAGTCCTAGTTACCGTATGGGGATGGATGGTGATGTTGATATCACTCTTAGTCAAAACGACAATGCTATGGTTGTACCCAACGGTGCAGTTTATGATAACAATGGCCAAAAATTTGTTTATGTTCTTTCTGGAAAAGAATTAAAGACCCAAAATGTTTCCACTGGCATTGAAAACGATGATTACATTGAAATCCGTTCTGGACTCCAAACCAATGACCAAGTTGCCATTATCCAAAAATAAGACCGGTCGAGAAGTTGTTCTCGAACTTCGCGATGTTGTCAAAACTTACAATTCTGGTAACGTAATTTTTAACGCTCTCGATCATGTCGATCTAAAAATTTATAAAGGAGAATTCATTTCTATCACCGGTCCCTCTGGTTCTGGAAAGTCCACCCTGATGCACATCATTGGACTTCTTGATAACCCCACCAGTGGTCAGGTACTTTTGGATGGCAACGACATCTCCAAACTAAAAGAAACTCAGATGGCCCGAATTCGTAACGTTACCCTGGGATTTGTATTTCAACAATTTAATTTATTGGCCAAGACCTCGTCTTTGGAAAACGCCACCTTACCCTTGCTCTATTCTGATGTCCCCAAAAATAAACGTGATGGTATCGGACTTGAGATGCTCAAAAAAGTCGGTCTTGAAGATAAAATCCGTAATACACCCGCCCAACTTTCCGGTGGTCAACAGCAAAGAGTTGCTATCGCCCGGGCTTTAGTCAACAACCCTAAAATTATCCTAGCCGATGAACCCACCGGAAATCTAGATTCTAAATCCGGAAAAGATGTCATGGAACTCTTTCATCATCTTCATAAAGAAGAGGGGAGGACTATTGTTTTTGTCACCCACGATCTTGACCTCGCCAAAGAAGCTGATCGGATTATTATTATCAAAGACGGACACATTTCCGTTCATCAATAATATGTTCAAACCATCACTTGAAGACCTTTTCAAATCGAGTGTTCGTTCTATCCTCAAAAATAAAGGCCGGACAATTCTAACTTCTTTGGGAATTATTATTGGAGTAACTTCAGTCATTCTGTTAACTTCAATTGGCAACGGCTTAAAAAAATATATTAGTGACCAATTTGAAAGTTTGGGAGCCAATAGTGTTTTTGTAGCTCCAGGTAAACTCTTTAACGACAAAGGTGGTTTTAACAACAGTGGTGGTGGCGGTCAGTTTGTTTCAACTACTTTTAACCTGAGTGATGTTGCCCTCCTCAAAAGAAGTCTTCGTCCCAACACAGTCATACCTGTCTCCATCACCACCACCGAGGTTCGCTCACCAAAAATTACCAAATCAGACATCTTTGTTATTGGAAGTACCGAACAATATGCCACTGGTGTCAACGAGACACCGTCAGAAGGTAATGGTCGCTGGTTTACTAAAGAAGAATATGACAAAAAAGACAGTGTTGTTGTGTTAGGACACACCATAGCCAATGATCTTTTTCCCCAAAGCCAAGCTTTAGGTAAAAAAGTAATTATTAAAAGCAAAAACTTTAAAGTCATTGGGGTACTTGATAAAAAGGGAAGCTCTTTTGGGGGACCTGATGTTGATTCTCAGGCATTTACACCCCTTGATAATGTTTTTGATATCACCGGGAACAACCATCTCCAAAGAATTCTCATCAAAACCCAAGATAAAAACGACGTTCCTTACGTTAAAAAAGAAGTCGAGAAAATTCTGTTAAAAAAATATGAAAAAGATGCCTTTACCGTTTTTGACAGTAGCCAGTTACTCGACAGTATTAATTCTATTATTGGTGCCCTAACCACCGGACTGGCCGGTATCGCCGCTATCTCACTAGTGGTAGGTGGTATTGGGATTATGAATATCATGTTGGTTACCGTTAGTGAAAGGACCCGTGAAATTGGTCTACGCAAAGCAATTGGCGCTTACCCCCGGGCTATCCTTGTACAATTTTTAATTGAAGCAGTAATTCTCTCTTGCGCTGGAGGATTCATAGGTATCCTTTTGGGATTTTTAGGATCCCTGGCTATCAATAAATTTTTCCCTGCCTCAGTTACTTTAAGCTCTATCCTAATTGCTTTTGGTGTCTCAGCTACCGTCGGAATAATCTTTGGAGTCGCCCCTGCCCGTAAAGCTAGTAAACTATCTCCCATCGAAGCTCTGCGATACGAATAAAAGATCGACAAACGATCTGCTAATATTAATATGTGACTACTCAACGTAAACGATTTTTGGCGCCACTAGTAATAATTTTTTTAACGGTCTCAATCTATTGGTTATTTTTTAAAGTCCCATTCTACCAATATCTATTCCTGATTCTTGGGCTAGGATTAGGTTCTTTTTTTCTAGATTTTGACCATATAGTTTATTGGCTATATCTCAATCCCAATATCGAAGAAAGCCGATTAGCTCGTTTGGCCATTTTCAAATATGACATCCGTTCAGTAATCAAATTAATTGAAGCCACTGAACATCAACACACTAGTCTCATTTTTCACCATTTTTTCTTTCAAGTGGTGATCACTTTGATTTCATTTTTTGTTTTTACTAGTTCAGACAATATTTTTACTAAAGCATTTTTACTAGCCATCAACGTCCACCTTTTATCACACGAATTTTATGACCTTAAAAACCGCAAAGAACATCTTCAAGATTGGCTTTTCGCCCGCGAATCAAAACAACTTCCCATCGAATATCTTGACAAGTATATCGCCATCTTTGCGGTCCTCTCTGGTATATTTTTTATACTACTCCTTCGATCTGCTACATGAGTCAGCTATCACCAAGTATTTTTGCCGAGGCGAAAAAATACCTATCACCAAATCAGGGCAATTTAGTCTCCGACGTTGAAGCCGTTCTAGAGCGACTCAAAGCTTTTGATCACATCAGCGACTATTCATTTTTAGTTGCCCCTATTTCCAAAGCTTACGAAGGTTATCTCAAAGATTTTTTCCTCCAGCTAAAAATAATCGACCAATATAGTTACGATAGCGACCGCTTTAGAGTCGGCAAGACTCTCAATCCATCTCTTCGTTACAAACGTTTTTCTGTATTTCAAAAATTATCCGACCTCGACCAAAACGGTGAGGAGATAGCCGAACAACTTTGGGATGCTTGGAAGCATGGTCGAAATGAGATTTTTCATTATTTTCCTGGTAAGGTTCACAACCTAACTAGAGAAGAGGCTGAAAACCGAATTTACCTGGTTCTCGATACCATTATTAAGTCAGGCAAATTCCGAAAGGATAACTCCTACAGCATCGATCTGTTATAATATTTCTCATGTCCACCACCAAAAAAGCTATCGTCGATCCAGACAAATGTATTGGATGCAACACTTGTCCTCTAATTGATCCAGATACCTTTGAAATGGATACGGTTTCTTACAAAGCAATTGTCAAGCCAACCGCTCCACCAGTTAACGACAAGACAGAAATGGCCTGTACCTCCTGTCCAGTTAACGCCATTAGCATCGTCGAAGAGTAATGAAAGGTGACCAAAAATTAGTCTTTTTATCCATCCTTCTTCTAGCGGCTTCATTTTTCGGTGGTTTTTACTTAAGCACCCGTTTTGTTTCCACTCCGACCCCAACCAATGCCGTCGTTTTTGTACCCAAAAACTCACCCAAACCAGAACTAAAATTTTTTATCATGAGTTTTTGCCCTTATGGCAATCAGATTGAAGATGCTATTCGCCCGGTTTTTGATTTGTTAAGTAAAGATGCCAATTTTGTACCACACTATATCTTTGATAAGATCGACAACCTTGAATCTTTTTGTAAAAGTCGGGCTGGCGATGTCAAGCTTTGCGACCAATATGTCCAAAGTAAATATTTTTTGTCGATGTCAGATTGTCAAAAGGCTATCAATGCTAGTTATTCCAAATGTCTTGACGAAAAGTCATATATAAAGTCAGCTTCAGGCATACTTTATTCCTCACTCCACGGTCGTCAGGAAGGCAACCAAAATGTCCGTGAAATCTGCGCTTGGAATCAGGTTGGAGATGACAAAAAAACTTGGTGGGACTTTATCGGGCTCATTAATAAAAACTGCACCGCCACCAACGCAGATACTTGTTGGGAACAACAAGGCAAACAGGCTGGACTTGATACCAATAAAATTACTGAATGTTTTAACAAAGATGCCTTTTCTATCATCGACAAAGAAATCGAGATAACCACTCAGTATAAAGTCAAGGGTTCTCCCACACTTTTGGTAAATGATGTCGATTTTCCTGCCGAAAGTGCTTATTCACAAGATGGTACCGGGAGTATGTTAATTGGCAAAAAGCTAGCTACTCAAGACAAATACCGAACCCCCAATGTAATTAAAGAAGCCGTCTGTGCCTCTTTTGACAAAGCTCCTAGTAGTTGTAAGACCGTACTCAATGATTTGTCTGGAGTAGTTCCCTCAGCTGGTGGTTGTGTTAACTAAATTAGCCTATTCTGTTAAAATACCCTATTGTTAGAACATTTACTGTCATGGAAAAACTCAACTCTCATCAATTAAGAAAAAGTAGGGTAGGGGATTCTAAGAAAAAACAAGCTCTCATCAAACGTAATCAAATTGTTTTAGTACTCGATAATATTCTTGATACTTACAACATTGGATCGTTCTTTAGATTAGCTGACGCCATCGGCGCCCAAAAAATTTATCTTTGTGGTCCAGTCGTCACCCCACCCAACCTCAAAATTCACCGCAGTAGTATTGGCACTTGGAAGTGGATTCCTTGGGAACAGTTTCAAAGCACTGAAGACTGTCTAACCAAGCTTAAAAAAGATGGTTACAACATTGTCATTTGTGAACAATCTAAAAACAGTGTCCCTTACAATAAAACCAAATATTCTTTCCCAATTGCTCTCGTCGCCGGGAGCGAATCCCTCGGGGTAGGGGAGTCGGCTCAAAAAATGGCCGATCAAATCGTGGAAATACCTATGTTTGGGATAAACAAGTCACTTAATGTACTCGTTGCCACTTCAATAATTGCTTATCAAGTCCTAAGTAAGTAGCTTCACTAAATCGTATTAAGCCTTCCTGGCTATCGGCAATGTACCCTGAGCACTCCGTATCTGTGCTTGATATGCTTCAAACCCACCAGCGGCGGCAATTTCTTCATTCAATAACCTGGCACTTACAGGCATTAACATTACTGTTCCATCTTTTAAATGCACCACCTCAGGCTCTTGATAAGTCCCTGCAAAACAGGCATCTTGCGGATCATGCGCGCACGAACTTACCTTGTCAGCACTATTAGTTAACATGACCAATTCTACCACTTTTTTTTAGCCTAACTTTAGGTGAAAAAATGTAGTGTTTTTTATAGTTTTTTTAACATTTTATAACTAATAAATATACGTATCTTTCCATATATTTTGCCTATTGTAAACCTATTTTAAGCTGATACAATAATTTTATCTCTATAAATCGAGTTTTTTTATGGCTGATAATCAAAAATACACTAGTGATCAAATTGTCGTCCTTGAAGGTCTGGAACCAGTTCGCAAACGTCCTGCTATGTATATCGGTTCTACCGATATCAGGGGACTTCACCATTGTCTTACCGAAATTGTTGATAACTCCATCGACGAAGCCTTAGCTGGATTCGCCAAAAATATTTGGATAATTGTTCATGAAGACAATTCCGTCACTGTCGCCGACGATGGTCGAGGAATCCCAATTGACAACATGCCCAAGTACAATAAGCCGGCTCTAGAAATCATCATGACTACTCTCCATTCCGGCGGTAAATTTGAAGGAGCTGCTTACAAAGTATCTGGTGGTCTTCATGGTGTCGGTGCTGCTTGTGTTAACGCCCTCTCATCTCTTTATCGAGTCGAAGTTCGTCGCGATAACAAAATTCATTTCATGGAATTTAGTCGTGGTAAAACCAAAACCAAACTAACTACTTCCGAAACTACCCAAGTCCCACTTCTCCAAAAAATTCTTCCTCCATCCATTACCGGCACCACCACCACCTTCACTCCCGACACTGATATTTTTAAAGAAACCATTGAGTTTGACGACAAGACCATTATTCGCTCTATCAAAGATCGCGCCTACCTTACCAGCAAAATTTATTTTCATTTTTACGACGAACGCAAATCAATCCAGCGACATTTTTATTTTGAAGGGGGAATTTTGTCTCTGCTTCGCGAAATAAATAAAGGTAAAACCATCGTCCACGAACCAATTTATCTCCACAAAGAATATGATGGTGTCGATGTCGAAGTCGCCATCCAATACAATGACACCTTCCAGGAGAACACTCCTTCTTTTGTAAATATTATTAATACCCATGAGGGTGGTACTCATTTAACCGGATTCAAAATTGCTCTCACTAAATGTATTAAGGACTATGCCGATCGCAAGGAAATGCTCAAGGGCAAAGATGACAGTATAACGAGCGATGATGTCCGTGAAGGTTTGACAGCGATCATCTCTCTTCGGATGGGTAGTAAAGACCTCCAATTTGAAGGTCAGACCAAAGGTAAGCTTGGCAACTCTGAAGTCCAACCAATTGTTACTAAGGTTGTCCGTGAAGAACTGGACATGTATTTCGAAGAACATCCTGATATTGCCAAAGCCATAGTTGGCAAGTCAATTTTGGCTATCCAAATTCGTAAAGCCGCCCGAGCCGCCAAAGACGCCATTATGCGTAAAGGTGCTTTTGATACTCTTGGCCTCCCTGGAAAACTCGCCGACTGTCAATCTAAAAAACCAGAAGAATGTGAAATCTACATTGTCGAGGGAGACTCAGCTGGTGGTTCTGCCAAACAGGGGAGAGACCGCAAGTTTCAAGCCATCCTTCCTCTTTGGGGTAAAGCCCTCAATACTGAAGGTATGCGACTTGATAAGATCGTCGGATCCGACAAACTAAAGGACCTTATTATTGCCCTAGGTATGGGTATCGGAGAAACTTTTGACGCTTCCAAAGTTCGTTATCATCGGATTATTCTTATGGCCGATGCCGACGTTGATGGTGCTCATATTTCCACCTTACTTTTGACTTTTATCTTCCGCCATCTCCCCGGAATCATTGAACACGGTTATGTTTATCTAGCCATGCCACCACTCTTTCGTATCAAACAAGGCAAGACTCTCAAATATGTCTACACCGAAGAAGAACGCGAAAAATATCTAAAAACTATTGATCAGACCAAGCCTTATGATATTCAACGTTATAAGGGTTTGGGAGAAATGAATCCTCAGCAACTTTGGGACACCACCATGAATCCGGAAACCCGTCTTCTCAAAAGAATTTCTATTGGTGATGCCGCTCGGGCCGACGAAGCTTTCCGTATTCTGATGTCGGAAGATGTTCCGCCTCGCAAAAAGTTTATCGTTACTCATGCTCATTTAGCCAATCTAGATATCTAATATGGCCATAGATACAACCAAAAACACTATCGTCAAAGACGACAAAATATTCGTCAATAACCAAGGTAATATTCTTGACGTTGATATCGTTCCCGAGATGGAGAAGTCATATCTTGACTACGCCATGAGTGTCATTGTTTCTAGGGCATTACCTGATGTCCGTGATGGTATGAAACCGGTCCACCGCCGCATCATCTACGCCATGAATCAGATGGGTCTAACAGTCACTGGAAAAAATGTTAAGTCCGCTGCAGTTGTTGGCGATGTTATGAAGTCCTACCATCCTCATGGAGACTCCAGTATCTATATGGCATTAGTCCGCATGGCTCAAGACTTTTCCATGCGCTATATTTTGGTCAATGGTCAGGGAAACTTTGGAAGTATCGATGGCGACCCTCCAGCAGCCATGAGGTATACCGAGGTCAAGCTCGCCAAAATTACTCCAGAAATGATCACCGATCTTAACAAAGATACGGTCGACATGATGGACAATTACGATGCTTCTACTCTTGAACCAACAGTTCTTCCAGTTCGTATTCCGAACCTTTTACTCAACGGTGCCGAAGGTATTGCTGTGGGTATGGCCACTCGGATTCCTCCTCATAACCTTAAAGAATTATGTTCCGCTCTCGAATTTATTCTCGAACATTCAACCCTGGAAACTGTCGAGGTTCCCATCGACCTTCGTCCCATTATCAACAAAACTCAAACCACTCAGGAACGAGTATTGGAACCAGTCTACAATCTTGGCAAACTCGAATTCAATTTTGAAACTTCAGCTACTATTGAAGACTTAACCAAGTTTGTCCAAGGACCTGACTTCCCCACATCTGGAGAAATATTTGGTAAAACCGGCATTATTGAGATGTACAATACCGGTCGTGGTAAATTTAGTGTCCGTGGTAAAACAGCCATCGAAGAGACCAAGTCCGGAAAAATTCGCATTGTTATCACTGAACTTCCTTATCAAGTTAACAAATCCGAGTTCGTCAAAAAAATTGCTGACCTGGTCCGCGACAAAAAAATTATTGGTATCTCTGATCTTCGCGACGAATCCGATCGCCACGGTATCCGTGTCGTAGTCGAAATTAAAAAGAGCGGCAAACCAAAATCAATTCTTAACAAGCTATTCAAATACACCGCCCTCCAATCGTCTTACTCTGCCAACATGTTGGCTTTAGTTAACGGCGTTCCTCAGACTCTTAACCTTCGTCAAATGTTACTTCTTTTCCTTCGTCATCGTGAGACAGTCATCCGTCGAAGAAGTATTTTTGACCTAAAGACCGCCTATATGCGAGCTCATATCTTAGAAGGATTAAAACTCGCTCTCGATGTCATCGACGAGATTATCAAGACCATCCGCGCCTCCAAGAATACCGAAGAGGCCCGCGAGAACTTGATGTCCAAATTCAAGCTTTCTGATCTTCAAGCCAATGCTATTTTGGAAATGCAACTCCGCCGTCTGGCCGCTCTAGAGCGTCAAAAGATTGATGATGAGTACACCGAAGTCAACTCCACTATCAAACATCTTACTGACATAATTACCAAAGCAGACGCCATGACCAAGGTTCTCAAATCTGAAAATGCCGAAATAATGGAAAAATATTCCGATGCTCGTCGGACCAAAATCTATTCTCGAGGTCTTGAAGATTTTAGCGAAGAAGACCTAATCCCCAATGAACCAACTCTAGTAACCATCACCAAGACTGGTTACATTAAAAGAGTCCCCAAAGAAACCTACCGCATCCAAAAACGTGGTGGTATGGGAGTATCCGGAATGTCTACCAAGTCTGAGGATGAGGTTGAGAGCATGCTTTTTGTAAACACTCACGATGAACTACTTTACTTTACCAACAAAGGCCGTGTCTTTAAAACCAAGGTCTGGGATGTTCCCGAAAGTTCCCGCCAATCAAAGGGTCAAGCTGTGGTTAATTTGATAAACATTATCCAAGGCGAAGTTGTTCAAACTGTACTACCACTAAGTAAAAGCGCTGATAACAAATATATTTTATTGGCCACAAAGCACGGTACCATCAAAAAAACTGCCATTGATAAGTTCCAAAATATCCGTCAAACTGGACTAACTTCAATCAAGTTAGAAGGTCGCGATGAACTCACTTGGGCCAAGCTAACCAGTGGTAACGACCAAGTCTTTTTAGTTACCAAACAAGGAAAGTGTATTCGCTTCAACGAAGCCGATGCTCGACCTATGGGCCGTCACACTCAAGGTGTCCGTGGTATTGCCCTCAAAGATAATGACTATCTAGTTAGCATGGACGTAGTTCCCGCTACTCTTACTGCCGCCTCTAAAGAAAAGAATGGTTCATTCTTCCGCCATCTTTTGGTAGTTACTGAAAATGGTGTTGGTAAACGAAGCAATGTCTATCTTTATCCTCTTCAAAAACGTGGCGGACTTGGAGTCAAAGTTTCAGCTCTTACTTCCAAGACTGGCCAAATTGCGGCTGCTCAAGTTGTTTCTGAATTAGCTGACCAAGTAATTTTAGTCTCCAAAAAGGCAATTACCATCAACCTACCTCTCAAAAACATTCCCACACTCAGTCGTAATACCAAAGGGGTTATCTTGATGCGCTTCAAGTCGACTGATGACAAATTGACAGCCATGACAGTCATCAATAAAAGCCCAGACGACGAAGATTCTACCGCTAAATAAATATAGGCTATAGAAGGGTAGGGGATATATCTCACATTACAGGACATTACTTATGAGACAGTGCCTTTTGGCAGTCAAATGTACTCTCTGCTAATTAGCTTCGAATTTTTATTTTAAGCCTAATATACGGGAAATTCATAATTAGATACGATAGGGGAGTCGTCTAAGTAAAATTTTCCCCTACATGCCCAGAAACACGTCAACTATAGGACGTATCCGGTACACATTGAATTTGCAGATAGGGGATTTACCTTTACTTGTTTCCTTTATGGAATTTCTCATGAACCTCGCGAAGTCGGGCATCAGTTACATGAGTGTAGACTTGAGTCGTAGCAATATTTTTATGGCCCAGGAGTTCTTGGACTGACCGCAAGTCAGCCCCAGCCCTTAGTAGGTCAGTCGCCATCGAGTGTCTTAAGTATGTGGAGTT
>JBAZZE010000023.1:0-15666 GCA_041658955.1 Candidatus Shapirobacteria bacterium | reverse complement strand
AACACAAATTCTTCCACTGTTACAGCAACTAACAAAACATTCTGGTAAACAGTCGGGATGAACATACGAATTTCTTTGTTCCGTCCCTTGTGGTAGAGCGTTACACGTTCCCGGCCCTGGTGATGTAAAGCATCCAGTGAAAGTCGAATAACAATGATCAGGTACTGATTCTAGAGTCCAATATGTATTTTGGCTTGAGACTCCATAATTTACATCTTCTATCGACAACGATCCGTCACCAAATTTAAAACTTAAACTTTGAGAATACCAGCCAGATGGGATTTGTTTATCTGTCTTATTCTTCAAGTTTGTCAGAATTCTGTATGAAGTTGGACAAGTGGCTGTGCCTGTATAAACATAATATTTTTGACCATTGGGGTCACATGGCCAGTTTGGTAGCCATGGCTGAAAACCATTTTTATCACACTCCAATGCATCGATATTTGCCTGTGTCGGAAAGCAACCCTTATCGTTGAAATATTCTTCGAATGCTACTCTAATTCTCCCCAAATCTTTTTTACGTTGAGCATCTCGGGCTCTTTCGGTTAACAGTCCAGGGTTTAATGCACCGACCGTTATTATTGCCAATAACATTAGTAATACTATGACAATAATAAATTCGACTAGTGTAAATGCCTTTTGGCTTTTATGTTTCATTCAAAACCAGCTATAAAAGAATAATAGTAGTTTCTCTCCCCAAAACCAACTGATCAAAGTAGCTCCAATTAAAAATGGCCCAAAAGGCATTCGGCTATTTTTCTTTTTCTTAAAGAAAATAATCATCGTCACCCCAATCAAAGCACCACCGATGAAAGCCAAATAAAATGACAATACAGTCTTAGCCACTCCCAGAAATAAACCCATAAATACCACATATTTTACGTCACCCATCCCCATGCCCTTACCTTTTGTTACCAAATGTAGGATTAATAAAAATATAAATGCGCCACTACCTGCCAATAAATAGTCTATCTCAAAGTGGCCATTTATCATCCATAACCACAAACTACAGCCAATCAAAATGTATGTAGAAAAATCTGGCAAGATCATGTGACGCCAATCAAATACTGCCGAGAATACTAAAAATGAAATTATCACCAGTTTTACTCCGAATGAAAACCAATTATCAAAATTAAATTGACTTCCCATCATCACAAAAAGCAAACCCATGATCAACTCTAGTAGGGGATAAAGCATCGGCAAACGCTTGGCACAACATTTACTTTTACCACCTAGAAACACCCAGGAAAATACTGGAATATTTTCATACCAACTTAGCTGCTGCCCACAAAAATCACAAAAAGATCTTTTTTCAGAATACTTCGATGCTAGTTTTTTTCTTAGTTTGTATTTAATTTCGGTACGATATAAAAGCATGTTGAGAAAACTTCCCACACTTATACCCAACCAAAAAAGTAAACAACCCCAGTAAATTTCCATAATTAATTCTAGCAACAAAAATCCCCCCAGTAGACACTGGAGGGATTGAATTTTAGACTATAGTCCTGAGCGAAGTCGAAGGATTATGGTACGCACTTGAACATTGAGGTAGCTCCAGTGGTAAATGTCCACACAGCATAACCATTTGAGAATTGAGTCGCATCAGCAATGTCAGCATCACCATAAGCTGTTGGAACGTTGGTTGCATCTAGAGCCAATAGTTTCAGCTTAGAATTCACAGTCCGGTTAGCTTTAGCTTTTGGAATGAAACAGACATGGATAGAGTTTCCATTCGCAACCGGATCTTTTACTGTATAAAGCATGTCGGTAAAAGATGGAGGGTTGGCTACATTAGTTGGAAACTTAGTGTAATTCTTTTCCAAAAATGAGTCTTTCAGCTCGGTAGTACTAAGTAGTAGTCCTTGTGAATTTCTAGGTGCACAATCACTAGAATAAGTGGCGCCAACAACATTGGAGGCACAAAGCCCAAATCCGATCTGGCTACTATTCATGTAAGCCACAGAATCAACAGTTAGTGCTGCTCCTGACAAATCTACCCATGGATATGAAGCTTGAGCTGCATAATAACGCTCATAAGCATTTAGTACTTCAGCTGAATCGTTTTGAACAGTAGCGTCCTTAGCCTTGTTTGACTGTTCAATAGGATTGATTGTTGCCAAAACAGCTACCGACAAGATAGCAATCAAAGCAATAACAATCAAAAGTTCGACTAACGTAAAAGCATTTTGGGCAGTTGTCCTCTTCATTTTTTTATCTGAAAAAATATTAATCACTAATTCATTATTTACCACTAAAATTGGCTTGTCAAGTTATAGATCGGCATAATGACTGCTACCACCAAAAAGGCCACACCTAGACCCAAAACAATCATGATGATTGGCTCGATGGCTGAAGTTAAAGCTTTAACCGATTGTTCAGCTTCAGTAGCAAAATAGTCTGATGCTCTAAGTAATACTTCATCAAGTTTTCCTGTCGCCTCTCCAGTACTAACCATCTGTTCTACAATCAATGGGAAGACACCCGTCTCTTCGAAAGAATTCGAAACCGAAAAACCTTTCTGGACCCGCTCAGCAATTCTGACATATGAACGATAGTAAACTTCATTTCCGGCTACCTTTGACACAATCCGCAAAGCTTCTACTAGGCTAATACCTGCTGCCAAAAGCATTGACATGGTTCTCAGGGTATTGGCCAGCATCGTCTTGGTATTTAGTTCTCCTAAAATCGGGATCTTTAATTTGTAGGAATCCACCTTAAGTTTTAAATCTGGTGTTTTATCAGCAAATTTGGAGAACATCATTCCTCCTACAATAAATATCGGGAATAAAAACCACCAATTTATGGCAAAGTTTGACATTGACATGAGAAGTTGAGTTGACGCCGGCATTTTTGATCCAAAATCTGTATATAAACTTGTCAACTTAGGAATTACAAAAATCATCATAATAAAAGCCACCGCCACCATACCGATAACCACGATCATGGGATAAATCATTGCTCCTTTAACTTTTCCATTAAATTCATTTTGATTTTCCATACTCGTGGCCAACTTCGCCAAGATTTCTTCAAGTACACCAGCTTCCTCACCAGCACTAATTGAAGCTATATAAGCTTCACCAAAAATATTCTCGTATTTGGTCATCGATTTACCTAAAGGTTGACCCCCTCGAACTTGGTTAAGGCAGTAGTCCAAAATTTCATACATTGGGGGATTTGATTCCAATTGATTTTTCAGAAGTTGAAGTGCATCTGTCAGTGGTAACCCAGCCGTCATCATGGTTGATAGCTGTCGCGTCATTGATGCGATATCTTTAAATTTGACTCGATACGCAAATCTTTTATAAAATTCCTTAAATACATTGTCTTTATCTTCCTCCACCATCAGTGGTACCAATCCATTACTTTTAATCGACTCAATTACCTGGACTTTTGTAGCCATATCAAGGACTCCCTTTACAGTTTTTCCAGTCCAGTCTTTTGCTTTGTATACAAACTTGCTCATAACTTTTTATAGCTTCGCAAATTACTCTGTAATTCACTGGGCCTTAGTGAATAACTCATCGCTACTTCTTCAGTAATTACTCCTTGATGTACCAACTTGGACAACGATGTTTCCAGTCCCACCATGCCAAGGTCGGCACTTGTTTGGATAATGTTGTCTAGCATGAATGATTTGCCCTCACGTATGGCGTTTTTAACTGCTGGAGTCGCCACTAATATTTCAAACACAGGTACCCGACCACCGTCGATTGCTGGTACTAATCTTTGAGAAACAATAGCCGTAATTACACTGGCCAATTGCACTTTGATCTGATCTTTTGAGCCCTCAGGAAAAACATCAACAATTCTGTCAACTGTTTGAGCAGCCGAATTGGTATGTAGTGTTGAAAATACCAAATGCCCAGTTTCGGCAATAGTTAGGGCAGATGTAA
This sequence comes from Candidatus Shapirobacteria bacterium, assembly GCA_041658955.1. Classification (GTDB taxonomy): domain Bacteria; phylum Patescibacteriota; class Microgenomatia; order UBA12405; family UBA12405; genus UBA2283. Next base: position 11,773 of record JBAZZE010000023.1, on the reverse strand, counting down.
TAGTCTCTAGGTCCCGCATCTCTCCCACAAAAACTACATTCGGATCTTGTCGCAATACTGATTTAAGTGCAGCCGAAAAACTCAAAGTATCATTACCAAGTTCTCTCTGCGAAATAACTGACTTGTTTGGTTTTAAGATGTATTCAATTGGATCTTCAATAGTAATCACATGAGCCTTTCGCTCCTCGTTTATTCTGTTCAAAACTGAAGCCACAGTGGTTGATTTTCCATGGCCTGTCGGTCCAGTTACCAACACACAGCCTTGCTTATAATCAACAATCTCTGCAAAAATATCGGGTAATTTTAGGTCGTTAAAAGAGGGGATGGCTGAGGGAACTACTCTTAGGGCACATCTGACTTCCCCTCGCTGGAGATATATATTAACCCTAAAACGGGCATTATCCATGGTTACTGAAAAATCTAGTTCTTTTTCAGCAGTAAACTTGGTTTTTTGTTCATCTGTTAGAAGCGACAAAATCATCTCTGTGGTCGCACTTGGATTACTAATATCAAAATTAGCTACATCAATTAGTTCTCCATTTACCCTTAGTTTTGGTAGAGTCGATACCGACAAATGGATGTCCGATGCCCCATTTGCAACTGCCAACTCTAATATTTGTTTTACTTTTGTATTCATATATTAATATTGCGCTACTCTCAGCACTTCAGCAATAGTGGTAACTCCCTCTAGTACCTTTACATAACCATCTTGTTTCATGGTCAACATTCCATCTTGCATGGCTTGTTTCTGAATATCTGAAGCAGCTGCTTTTTCCACCACCAACTTGGCAATCCGCTCAGTCATCGGCATTACCTCATAGATAGCAATTCTTCCCAAATATCCAGTGTGATTACATTTGTCGCAACCTACTATTTTTGGTAAAGCAATTTTCTTCCCATCTTTCTCCCACTTTTGGGCAATCATGTTATAAATTGGCCCTAGAGTTGATTTAAATTCTGCTTCAAATTCTGGTGTCATCGGTTCATTTGTTATGCAGTCTTTACAAACTTTACGAAGTACCCGCTGACCAACCACACATGTCAAAGACGATACTAACAAAAACGGTTCAACTCCCATGTCCAACATTCGCGGAGGTACACCAGAAGCGTCATTAGTATGCAGGGTTGAGAAAACCAAATGTCCAGTCAATGATGCATTGATAGCCAGTTCTGCAGTTTCAGTATCGCGGATTTCTCCAACCATGATTACATTAGGGTCTTGCCGTAAAAAAGATCTCATGGCTGAGGCAAAAGTCAAACCAGCTTGAACATTTACCTGAACCTGATTTACCCCCTTCATTTGATATTCGACAGGGTCTTCAATGGTGACTACATTAACTTTTGATGTTGCCACTTTATCAAGTACTGAATAAAGTGTGGTGGTTTTACCAGAACCTGTAGGTCCGCAAACTATGATAATTCCATGAGGTCGCTCAATTGCTTCTTGTAAGTTTTTTAAGGCCAAACCCCGTAAACCCAAATCCGGCAACGTTGGTACTTTTTGAGATTTTTTGAGTAACCGCATGACCACTTTTTCCCCATAAGTTGTTGGCAGGGTAGATACCCGAAGGTCGACATCATTACCGTCAGATGAAAAGAAAAAACGGCCGTCTTGAGGAACCCGCTTCTCGTCAATTTTTAAATCTGACAAAATCTTGATACGACTGACCACTGCATCCTGAACATTACGTGGCAAAAGATATTTTTCCTGCAAAATACCATCAATACGATATCTAATTCTCACATTGTCTTCCTGTGGTTCAATGTGAACATCTGATGCCCGAGATTTTACTGCGAATTCCAAAATCGTGGTCACAATTTTGGCAACTGGAGCTTCGGCGGACACTTTGTTTGCTGTCTCATTGACAACGGCCGACTCGTCTTTTTTACGTTCATCTAAAGCTTTAGTAACTTCAGAAGTAATCCCTTTTTCCCTAATATATTTTTCATTAATAAAATCATCAATTTGCTTTTCAGTAGAAATTGCCGTAACTACACGATAATTTGTTTTTTTCTCTAGGAACTCAACCGTTTCCAAGTCTAGAGGGTTGACCATGGTCACCTTCAAAACCTGATCCTTAGTATCCATGGAGTAGGGGACTACCTTATACTTTTTAGCCACACTTTCCGGGACAAGTGCCAGAGCTTCTGGCGAAAATCCAATCGATGCCAAATCAACATAATCGACTTGAAGCAAAACCGCTTTGGCCCGACAGAACTTTTCATCCGTCACCACCCGCATTGATTTGATGATTTCTTCCTCTGACTCACCGGTCTTCAGTTGACGTAGATTTATTTCACTAGCTTTTTGCTCGTCAATCAAACCCTGATCGAGCAATACCTCGTGTAAGTTCTTGTAATTTTTCGTGGCAGATACATTCATAATTATTCTCTATAATAAATATACATGAAGATTTTTCCTTCTACATTAGTAATCAACGGTTCAACAGAAGATTTAAACGATCTTTTATCAACTCTGGGTCATCTCCAGATTTCCAACAATCCTGACCTTCTTCAAGTTACCGAATACACCATAGATAGTATTCGGACCATCACCAAATTTCTCGCCAACAAACCTTTTTCCCACTCCTCAAAAGTAGTTCTGATAAATAATGCTGATAAATTAAACACTGAATCCCAAAATGCCTTACTAAAAAACTTGGAAGAACCAGGATTGGATAATTATTTTTTGTTGGCAACCAATCGACCTTCTGCCTTACTTCCCACCATCATCTCTCGTTGCCAACAAATTCGTTTTCAATCAGTATCTACTCATAACACTCCACAACTTACTATTCCTAGATCTTTAGAGGAAAAGTTATTTATGTCCCAAGAGTTAGCCTCTGACCGGCTCAGCACTATCGCTTACCTTGAGTCACAACTAACCGCATTCCAATCACAATTAATAGTGGCTCCGTCGCTTCCAACCCAAGCCACACTAAAGCGGATTATTAAGACGATTAATCTAATTAAAGCCAACGTCGATCCTAAGACCGCCTTAGATTTTTTGCTTTTATCTTCACCAGCATCAACATAATTCAGTTAAAATATTTTTATCCCCGCATTTTTCCCTCATTGAAATCTCTAAAAAGTGTTATAATGACCCTAGATGTTTTCACCGATCTTTTCAATCAATAACAACATCCTACGCAACATTGCCACACTCGAAGGAGCTAAGGCAATTATTGATGAGGCACCTCTAATCCCGGCCTACGAAAAACAATTTCAACAGGATGCTATTGTTAGAACTGTCCACTATGGAACCCGTATTGAAGGTAACGATTTAACCTTCCAAGAAGTGGCCAAGCTTATTGAAGGACAAGACATTACCGGTGCCCAAAGAAGTATTCAAGAAGTCATAAATTATCGGAATGTTGTCTCTTACCTCGAAGAGGTCTGGAGCATGTACCAAAAAAATTTACCCTTACCTGAGGAAAAAACTGTACCTAATTTTGATTCACACAATCCTCGTCCTTTTTTCTATAGTGCTACTCTGGTCAAAAAAATCCACGAACTTACCACTACCAAAGTTATTCCTGACAGCGAACTTGGTAAATACCGCCACCAACAAGTAGTTCTCAAAAATACTCGGACCGGCGAGATAGCCCACCGACCACCTCCAGCTATTGAAGTACCTTATCTAATGACTGACCTGCTTGATTGGCTCAACGACCCCCAAACCCGTGATATTCACCCGAGTATTCGCTCTGCCATAACCCAATATATTTTAGTAGCCATCCATCCTTTTATCGAAGGTAATGGCCGAGTATCTCGAGCCTTTGCTATGATTCCTCTGTATGTCGAGGGTTATGATATTCGCCGTTTGTTCTCACTCGAAGAATACTTCGATCGTAATGCTGAAGACTACTACAACACTATTCAATCTACCCACCAGCTTTCTTCTGATATTTTCCACCGTGATCTAACCAAATGGGTTGATTTCTTTACCCAAGCTCTGAGTATTGAGCTGACTCGTGTCAAAGAAAAGGTCCAATCACTTTCACGAGATATAAAATTCAAACAAAAATTAGGTGGCAAGCAAGTCCATCTTTCCGAAAGACAAATCAAATTGGTCGAATACATGCAAAAATTCGGCGGTCTACGCATGCCCGATGCCAAATCGCTTTTGCCCATGATTAGCGACGACACTATTTGGCGTGATCTTAAAAAACTGATTGATGATAAAGTCTGTGAGAAGAGGGGATCGACCAAAGGTGCCTATTACTGTCTGGCCAACGTCTAGTTGTCGATCGCGACACGCATTCAATCTACCTTCCTAGTTTATAATCCATATATGATAACTCTCGATAGTTTAGATTTGGAAAATTTATCGCCTGAAAAAATTGGTGAACTATTAATTGACGCTAAAAAAGCTTATTACACCGGTGGTAAACCAATCATGGACGACCACACCTATGACACGCTTGAAGAGATACTCAAGAAACGTTCTCCCCATCACCGAATCTTTAGCAAAGTCGGTCATGATAACTTCGATACTGGTTGGCCCAAAAAAACTCATACCCACCCCATGTCATCTCAGAATAAAGTAAATACTTATTCAGATTTGGTCCATTATTTTGAGCTAAAAAAAGTTGATAGCCTCACTGAATTTGTGGTTCAACCGAAATGTGACGGTATCTCTCTCGAACTCGAATATAAAAATGGCCAAATTACTGATGCCACCACCAGAGGTGACGGCAAGGTAGGTGACATCATCACCCAAAATGTAGTTAAGATGAAAAATTTTGTAGCCAATCCCAGTGATCCAGCCCTGAGAGAAACCGAAGGGTTTACCGGCTCAGTCCGTTGTGAGATTGTAGTTACTAAAAAAGATTTTGCCAAACTAAATGAAGTTTCTGATGAAACTTACAGTAATCCTCGTAACGCGGCCTCCGGACTATCTCAAAGACTTGACTCAAAATATTCTGAATATTGTTCCTTATATGCTGTTGATATTATTGCTCCAGTCAAAACCGAACAAGAAAAAATTAGCCTTCTTCATACCCTTGGATTTACTCCCGTCGAAAGCTTTCTTTGCCATGAGTTTTCAGAAATTGAAACTATCTATCAAAAATTTTTAACCCAAGATCGCCAGAACTATCCTTTCGAAATTGACGGACTAGTAATCAAAATTAATAACCTTGAGTCCGCCCTCAAGTTGGGATCACTTAACAATCGACCCAAGTTCCAAGTCGCCTACAAATTTCCCGCCGATAGTAATCAAACCACCGTCAAAGAAGTCGTCTGGCAAGTTGGTCCCATGGGTACCATCACCCCAGTGGCTCAAGTCGAACCAATCGAACTCTCTGGAGCTATCATTACTTTTGCTTCACTGGCCAACTACGATCTTATTCAGAAAATGGGGCTGAATACTGGTGACATCGTCGAGATTAGTCGTCGAGGTGATGTTATTCCCCATATTGAAAAAGTAATCACTAAAGTAAACCCTGGTCATCTTGAATTCCCTAAGGTTTGTCCCTCTTGTCAAACAGCTTTAATAAAAGAAGAAAAATTTCTCAAATGTCCCAATACTCCCAACTGTTTACCTCAAATAATCGGCAGTCTGCGACTCTTTTGCGTCACCCTCGAGATACTCGGACTTTCCGATAAGACTATTACCAAACTTTACGATGCTGGCCGGGTCAAAGTTCCTGGAGATTTTTATAAACTGACTATCGACGATATCAAAGACCTCGATAATTTAGGAGAAAAATCAGCCAAAAATATTATTCATCAAATCGATAAAAAAAGAGAGCTAAACCTAGTCGAAATATTTGATGCTGCAATTATCCCCAATTTTTCTCAAAAACGGGTTATTCAGCTAATTCATGAAGGCTTTGATACCCCAGAAAAATTACTGGCGCTTACTTCGGACCAGCTTTTATCTATCAAAGGATTTAAACAAACTCTAGCTGAAAAAATTGTTAATGGTATTAAATTACGGCGTGCTTGGATTGAATCCATCTTATCGAAAATAGCCATAAAAAAAGATGACAAATCTGCCTCAAGTAGCCGGATTAGTGGTCAAACATTTTGTATTACCGGAACTCTAAGTCGCCCCCGTAAAGAGTTAGAAGATATAATAATTTCTAATGGGGGACTTGTTCACAGTAATGTTTCAAAGAACACCGATTATTTGATTACCAACGAAACAGAGTCCTCCTCCAGCAAGTTTGTTAACGCTAAAAAACTCGGTACCAAAATTATTAGTGAGGCCGAATTTAGCAGTCTAGCTTCATGAGTGCTAACAAACATATCAAATCAAAAACATCCGATCTATAAGCCATCTTTATATGTCATAATACATCACAATATATGAAACTATATGTAGGACTAGGTAATCCAGATAAAAAGTATGAACGCACCAGGCACAACCTTGGCCAGATGATTATTTTCAAACTGGTAAATTCACTGACCAACTCTCCCAAATTATCCGCCCAGATATATAAGGATGGTGACACCATTTTTGCGATAACCAATGAGTATATGAACAACTCCGGTATAGCTGTTGCCAAGATCGCCAGCTATTACAAAATCACTCCTGAAAATATTTATATAATCCACGACGATCTTGACTTGGAAGTAGGGGATTGGAAAGCCCAATTTGATCGTGGTGCAGCTGGTCACAATGGAGTAATTTCCACCATCCAACACCTAGGAACCCAAGCCTTTAATCGTATCCGAGTTGGTATTGGACATCCTCAAAACAATCTACCAGTCGAAGATTATGTGTTACTTCCCTTTAACTCCGAAGAAAAGGTGCTAATCAAAGAAACTATTGATAAAATAGTCGAAGACATTAGGGCTCGTAGTTAAACGGTATAACATATCATTCGCATTGATATATTAGGGGTTCAATTCCCCTCGAGTCCACATACTAAAACTCTGCCATGCCGCATGATTGTTGTCTGACCACTTCCCGCAATTTTTCTTTCTCTTTTTCTTCCCAAGCTTCGGTAATCATTTGGGACACATTGACTACCATTGGCAGTCTGCCGATCTCATCAATTTTTACCCACAAGGGTTCGGTTTCGTCAGTACTTTTTAACACACCCTCGTACTCAGGACAATAAAATGACCAGCAACAAAACCTTTTCTTTAACCCATCTTTTCTAGGCAGCTCTGCTTCAAAAAAAGTTGGCATTTTTATTAGCTTTGTAGGTTTTAATCCCGACTCTTCTTCACACTCTCTAATAGCTGCCTCTTCCCAGGTCTCACCCTCATCAACTTTGCCAGCCGGTAGTCCATAAACACCAGTTGGATGATCTGAACTGTCTCCATTTTTAACTAAAAGTACCTCATCACCCTTAAAGATAACCACGGTAACCGATTTAATCGGCTCCACAACTTTCTTTATTTCCATACACTACTTTGTAATATATCTTGAAATTCCTTTTCAATATCTTCTGAGAAAACCCCTTTGGTAATCATCGTCACTTGCAACAAACGACCTTTCTTCATGAAGTAAGCCACCCTCTCTTTTCGGTCAGCAGTCCTAAAAATAAAACCACGATTATCACCAATTCTCGCCACTTCTTCATCATATTGGTAAGTATTTGCCCGACGCATTTTTATATCGGGTAGTTCATTTAATCCTTGAGTTGACTCTCTAAACAAGAGTTCCATCTTAGCTAATGTTTCCGAGTCACCTTCAAAACCAACACTGGTATAAACCCGCCCGTCGCGAGCTGGAATATCAACCAACCTCAACCTCTTAGGATACTCAAAATACAAATATTCATTTTCGTAAACATTGACAAGTTCACTAACTTTTTTGGGTTCGTTTGTCGTAGGTAGGGGGGTCATTTTTTTTGAAGACAAAACACTGTTTGCCACCGCCAGGACTAATAATAGGCCAAACAATATACCTAACCATTTCCACTTGTTCATACTCACAGTGTACAATAAATAGGCTATGCGTTCTACTCCTCCCACTCCTATTTCCGACACCCTATTCAAACTAAGCGAGACTCTCAAAAGACGTAAAAAATATGTCAAAAATGAATTCCAAGCTTTTGGACTTCAGCTAGCAGAAGAGCTTGATGATTGGAAAAACAAATCGCTCTATATTCGTTTAGCCAAAAGCACCGACCGAAGATTGTTGGAAAAAGCTCTCTATTTTGTCAAAGACCATTCACCTAAAGAAGTCCGCTCTCCCGGCAGATTGTTCATGTGGAAGCTCAAAGAACTGAAAAAAGAAGAACTCTGAGGTATAATTCCTCCGTGTCTAAATTCAAAATATTTTCTATTATTGGGCTTCTCACCGTCGGCGCCATCCTAGTAATTCCTCGCATTAACGCTGCTAAAGATACTGTAATTAAGTACAACCCTAAAAAACATACTCTCTATCAACCCAAAAATGAACCAATCAAAGAAGCCGTCACCCTTTCAGGATCAATTAGCTCGAGTCAAATTGCCAATTTGCGATTTCAAAACTCCGGTAAATTAGTCTGGGTAGGTGTTAAGGTAGGGGATAAAGTCCGTCGAGGTCAAGCCATCGCTAGTCTTGATAAAACCCAGCTCAAAAAAAATCTCACCACCCAATTCAATAACTATCGCAAAGAATTCAGTCAATTTAATGATACCAAGACCCATACAAAACTACCAAAGAAAAATACTTAGTAACCGACACTATTCAAAGAATTCTTGATCGCACCCAATATTCACTCGATAACTCGGTCATCAACTACGAAATTACTGAAATGGCTATCGCCGAAGCTACTCTTGTTAGCCCCATCGAAGGTGTCGTTGTCAACATTGAACAGCCAATTGCCGGCATTAATGTTACTCCAGCCACAGCCACTTTTACCATTATCAATCCCAAAGATATCTATTTTAAATCAGAAATTGACCAGGAAACAGTTATCCGTGTCAAAGAAGGTCAGTCAGCCTCTATCAAACTCGATAGCTTTTCCGATAACGCCCTGGATTCAAAAATAAGCTATATCGCTTTTACCCCAGTTCCCGGGCAAACTTCTACCGTCTACGAAATCAGATTTACTCTTCCTACCACCGAACAAAGTCCTAGTTACCGTATGGGAATGGATGGAGATGTTGATATCACTCTTAGTCAAAACGATAATGCTATGGTTGTACCCAACGGTGCAGTTTATGATAACAATGGCCAAAAATTTGTTTATGTTGTTTCTGGAAATGAATTAAAGACCCAAAATGTTTCTACCGGCATTGAAAACGATGATTACATTGAAATCCGTTCTGGACTCCAAACCAATGACCAAGTTGCCATTATCCAAAAATAAGACCAATCGAGAAGTTGTTCTCGAACTTCGCGATGTTGTCAAAACTTATAATTCCGGTAACGTAATTTTTAACGCTCTTGATCATGTCGATCTAAAAATTTATAAAGGAGAATTTATTTCCATCACCGGTCCCTCTGGTTCCGGAAAGTCCACCCTGATGCACATCATTGGACTTCTTGATAACCCCACCAGTGGTCAAGTACTTTTAGACGGCAATGACATCTCCAAACTAAAAGAAACTCAAATGGCACGAATCCGTAACGTTACCTTGGGATTTGTTTTTCAACAATTTAATTTATTGGCCAAGACTTCTTCTCTGGAAAACGCCACCTTACCCCTGCTCTATTCTGATGTTTCCAAAAATAAACGTGATGGTATCGGACTTGAGATGCTCAAAAAAGTTGGTCTTGAAGATAAAATCCGTAATACACCCGCCCAACTTTCCGGTGGTCAACAGCAAAGAGTCGCTATCGCCCGGGCTTTAGTCAATAACCCTAAAATTATCCTAGCCGATGAACCCACTGGAAATCTAGATTCTAAATCCGGAAAGGATGTTATGGAACTCTTCCACCACCTTCATAAAGAAGAGGGGAGGACTATTGTTTTTGTCACCCACGATCTTGACCTCGCCAAAGAAGCTGATCGAATTATTATTATCAAAGACGGACACATTTCAGTTCATCAATAATATGTTCAAACCATCACTTGAAGATCTTTTCAAATCGAGTGTTCGTTCTATTCTTAAAAATAAAGGCCGGACAATTCTAACTTCTTTGGGAATTATTATTGGAGTAACTTCAGTCATTCTTTTAACTTCAATTGGCAATGGCTTAAAAAAATATATCAGCGACCAATTTGAAAGCTTGGGAGCCAATAGTGTTTTTGTAGCCCCAGGTAAACTCTTTAACGACAAAGGTGGTTTTAACAATAGCGGTGGTGGTGGTCAGTTTGTTTCAACCACTTTTAACCTGAGTGATGTTGCCCTCCTCAAAAGAAACCTTCGACCCAACACTGTCATACCAGTCTCTATCACCACCACTGAGGTTCGCTCACCAAAAATTACCAAATCAGACATCTTTGTTATTGGAAGTACCGAACAATACGCCACCGGTGTCAACGAGACACCATCAGATGGTAATGGTCGTTGGTTTACCAAAGAAGAGTATGACAAAAAAGACAGTGTTGTTGTATTAGGACACACTATAGCCAATGATCTTTTTCCCCAAAGCCAAGCTTTAGGCAAAAAAGTAATAATTAAAAGCAAAAACTTCAAAGTCATTGGAGTACTTGATAAAAAAGGTAGCTCTTTTGGGGGACCGGATGTTGATTCTCAGGCATTTACACCCCTTGATAATGTTTTTGATATCACCGGCAACAATCATCTCCAAAGAATTCTCATCAAAACTCAAGATAAGAACGATGTTCCCTACGTTAAAAAAGAAGTCGAGAAAATTCTGTTAAAAAAATATGAAAAAGATGCTTTTACAGTTTTTGACAGTAGCCAGTTACTCGATAGTATTAATTCTATTATTGGTGCCCTAACCACCGGACTGGCCGGTATCGCCGCAATCTCATTGGTGGTAGGTGGTATTGGGATAATGAACATTATGTTGGTTACCGTTAGTGAAAGGACCCGTGAAATTGGTCTGCGTAAGGCAATTGGTGCTTACCCCCGAGCTATCCTAGTCCAATTTTTAATTGAGGCAGTAATTCTTTCCTGCGCTGGGGGATTCATTGGTATCCTTTTAGGATTTTTAGGGTCCCTCGCTATCAATAAATTTTTCCCAGCCTCAGTTACTCTAAGTTCTATCCTAATTGCATTTGGAGTCTCGGCTACTGTTGGAATAATTTTTGGAGTCGCCCCCGCCCGCAAAGCTAGTAAGCTATCACCTATCGAAGCCCTGAGATACGAATAAAAGATCGACAAACGATCTGCTAATATTAATATGTGACTACTCAACGTAAACGATTTTTGGCGCCATTAGTAATAATTTTTTTAACTGTCTCAATCTATTGGTTATTTTTTAAAGTCCCATTCTACCAATATCTGTTCCTGATTCTTGGACTAGGATTAGGTTCTTTTTTTCTAGATTTCGATCATATAGTTTATTGGCTATATCTCAATCCCAATATCGAAGAAAGCCGATTAGCTCGTTTGGCCATTTTCAAATATGATATCCGTTCAGTAATCAAATTAATTGAAGCCACTGAACACCAACACACCAGTCTCATTTTTCACCATTTTTTCTTCCAAGTGGTGATCACTTTAATTTCATTTTTTGTTTTTACTAGTTCAGACAATATTTTTACCAAGGCTTTTTTACTAGCCATCAACGTTCATCTTTTATCACACGAATTTTATGACCTTAAAAACCGGAAGGATCATCTTCAAGATTGGCTTTTCGCCCGCGAATCAAAACAACTTCCCATCGAATATCTTGACAAGTATATCGCCATCTTTGCAGTCCTCTCTGGAATATTTTTTATACTACTCCTTCGATCTGCTACATGAG
>JBAZZE010000022.1:0-16324 GCA_041658955.1 Candidatus Shapirobacteria bacterium | reverse complement strand
TGTTAGTGTGGAGTTGTCCTCGTAGCTCAGTTGGATAGAGCGCTTCCCTTCTAAGGAAGAGGTCACAGGTCCGATCCCTGTCGAGGATACGAAGTTATGCGCCTATAGCTCAATGGATAGAGTACCAGTCTTCGGAACTGGTGATGAGGGTTCGATTCCCCCTGGGCGTACAAGTAGTGGTAAAATTGACCTTAATTCGGGTCGCTAGCTCAGTCGGTAGAGCAATCGCCTCTTAAGCGATTGGTCGTGAGTTCGAGTCTCACGCGACCCACATAATCTGTTATATTTATTTATGTGGTTTTTACTGTTTTTACTGATCCTATCAGGAAGTTCACCAATTGTGGCCCAAGAGTCAACAATTTCTGCCTCACCTTCGGCTAATATTGTTACTCCAGAAATTACGGCGACTGCCTCGGCTACTGCTACACCCATTCCTCCAACTCCAACCCCTCGATTGTTTGATCAATATAAAAACGATTATCTTTTTCAATATGATCAGTACCAACAAGACTATCTAGTTTATGTCGATAAAAAACGGGTTTATACCAAGTACGGCACCATCACCACTCAAAAAGAAAAATTCTCGGCTGCCATTAGTGCCATAAATAGCCGCAATAAAGCCTTCAAGTCATATTTATTGGCATTGCGAGTCCTATTAGATGACTACAAGTCAGCCAATCCCACTCAAACTGAAAAAAATCAAATTGATCTAGGTAAATGGGAAGCTTGGTTTACCGAACAAATCACCGTTGTTCCCGCCATTAACAACGACGATGATCTTAAAAAATGGACCGAAGATTTTAAGGAAAAATATATCGTCATTCAGGGTGTAATCTACACATCCCTAGTCCAACATGAGATCAATCTTCGTCAATTAACTTTGGATAAGCTCCAAGAGATAGCCACCGACATCCGTAATAACCCCAGTATCCGACCCGAAAGTCAGCAATGGATCAGTAGTCTGACTGTAAAATCAGACCTAATTTCTACATCATTTAATTCCGCCCTGACGTTCACTCGCAAAAATCAAAGTCAAACCAAGTTCTCAAATTTTTATCCAGACTCAAAATTGGAATTAAATAAGAGCAATAACTATCTTCGGGAAATTTCTGCTGACCTCAAACTTATTGTTACTAAGTTTTATTCTCAATAATGGACGACTATCAAAATCAAGATCTCGATAATCTCAACCCACTTCAGACCAAAGAAGATCAAGAACTAGTAAATAAAAAGTTCAAACTATTTGGTTGGTCACTTCCAGAAGATCCCAAGCTAAGATTATTGGTTGGATTAGGCGCAGTAGTGTTACTACTCTTATTATTAGCGATGATTACCTCATTCGCCAGACGAACTCCCCGAGCTCCTGGAAGAGTTACCCCTACCCCTACTCCCGATATCACCCCCTTGCCTACCGAAAACCCTGATACTACCAAACTACCACAAGATCTAAGAGATAAATTTCAGGAAGTTGATAATAACGTCAACACCGGCATAAATTTCAACCCTCCCCAGATCGATACCGAAGTCGGATTATAGAAGTGATACTTGATACGAGCAAATTTCGAATTTAGTAATTTTTTAGTTCGTTGAGCCTACGTCGTAGACCTCACTGGAATTAAAAAATTCGCCAACGAGAAATTATGTAAGTATCGAAAGACTAGTTCTTTCTCGAAAGATAAGTCCCATTTTCAGTACTGATCGACACTTCTTCTCCAACCTTGATGAACAAGGGAACCAAAACTTTGGCACCAGTATCTAGAATCGCGTTTTTCATAGCTGAAGTAGCTGTGTCTCCTTTGACTGAGTTTTCTGCTTCCACCACTTTACAGACAATACTCTTGGGCATGGTCACACCCACCGGTTTTTCTTCGTAAAATTTGATTCGATACAGTAGGCCTTCTTTTAGATATATTTTGTCATCACCAACTACATCTGCAGCTACCGTGTATTGTTCAAAAGTTCTTGGTTCAATAAAGACGTAGTTTTCGCCATCAAAATATGAGTATTCTGCTTCATGAGTTTCTACCAATACCTCTTCTATTTTTTCACCTGATTTATAGGTATATTCCACAACTCTACCGGAATATAGTGATTTTTGTTTTACTTTATAAAAAGCCGATCCTTTTCCTGGGGATACAAAAGTCATGTCGACCACCATATGTGGTTCGTCATGAAAAATAATATAAATTCCTCTTTTTAGTTGTGCGGTTGATATCATTCCCATAGACGGATTGTACCTCGTGATAATAAATTCGTCTACCTACGAGTCTAGTAATCGGAATATGGATTTTGAGCCTTTCTTACCCTAATTTCTCCAACCTTATTTTCATAAAATCGATGATTCCCGTGAATTACCAGAACTCTTCCCCGATCTAGACATACCTCAATTGGGCCGGGAGTCATTGAAATTTTTCCATCGTTTGGTTGGGTAGGTAAAAGCATATTTGAACACACCGTAAACACATCTCCAACTTGAGCGCTACGGATTTTAGTGACACACTCTTCACACATTTTTGTTTAAATTAGTCTGCGCTATTCTACTCAAGCTAAAATAATTTCTCAACCACCAATATATTTTATTTACCCGTCTTTAGACCAAAAAAATCCCAGAGCATGCTTTTTAGAGGAGCCACCCCGGGATCTGTGGCTACTATAACAAAATATATAAGACAAGTCAATATACAGATCAATTACGCACTAAAAGCTTCCGTTTTCCATCTCATCTATAAAATGTCTGACACCATATGCCCATGAACCATTTGAGCTTGGACAATATTTCTTCATTATCAACTCTGGAGTATTTAAACCTTTGTCAAAATATTGTCTTTTTAAATACTCAGCGTAACTTCTTAAAGCTAGCTCATAATTATCAAAACGAAGAGTTCCGTTTTTATGAATACCGTAACCCCAACAATTATGCGAATCCTCAGGGATTTTCTTGCATAAGTTGGATTCTTGTTGGGCGATAGCCACTATCCAATAGTAGTCATAACCATAAGTTTCTGATAATTCAAAAATTAGGTTTGAGTATGGAGCAAGAGGGGATTTGTATTTTTCTAGATATCTTTTGATTATCAATGGTCTAGCATCTTCACCGACTATTTGAGCTTCAACGATCTCATCACTATTGTCCCCATCACTGTTTGCCAAAACTACATTTGAGTGGCCTTTAGCCGGCTGGGAGGAAGCTTGTTCCGGTTTTTCGTTTGATAAAATCAATACCTCAACCACCGCCAAAACTAGCAACAATACTACCAATACTGACGTAAACAAAAACCGACTAATTCTACTGATTACTTTTTGCATCTTTATTCGCTTCTTCATGATATCATAGCCCTAACTATGGACAACAAAACCACCACTTTTAAAGCCAATAAAGACAAGACTTTTGTCATTACCGGTACTTTTTCTGTCGATGAAGTAACTAAAACCTATGACAAAGTTCTCGCCTCAGCTCAGGCAAACTTTGAATCTAAAGGTTTCCGCAAAGGCAAGGCTCCACTCAACATTGTCAAGGAAAATATTCATGAGCACCGCATTATTGAAGAAATTCTAACCACCCTTATTACCAAACTTTATAGTGACGTTGTTACCGAGAACAAGCTTCACCCCATTGTCCAACCTCAAATTAAAGTAGTCAATCCTCCTCTTGAATTAGATAAAGAATGGAAAGTCGAGATGGTTGGCTGCGAACTACCAGTAATCGAGCTAGCCAAAGATTATCAAGATGACATTAAAAAAGTAAACAGCACTGCTACCGATGAAAATGATCGGCTCAATCAAACAATAGCTTCCTTAATTAAGAATGCCAAAGTCGAAGTTCCTGAGATGCTAATCAAAAACGATGTTGAAAACAAGATGTCCCAATTGGTCGATCAAACTCAACAAGCTGGTTTGACTGTCAACAGCTATCTCAAATCAAAAAATACTACTCTAGAAAAGTACCAAGAAGAACTTACAATCCAAATTACTCAGGAATGGATTACTAATCTGTGTATCGATCACATAGCCAAAACCAACAATATTACTGTCTCCGACAAAGAAGTTGACGAAGTAATTTCCAAGAACAAAGATTTGGCCCGAAATCTAAACTTAGTCTATTACTTACTCACTCAACAAAAAGTCTTCGAATTCCTCAAGTCTCTAAAGTAGATTTTTGGTATCACCAGAATTCCTTTTTGAATAAGTTTATTATTCATCAAGCGAAAAACCAAAAAATCTTTATGATTTTTTGGTATAATCCCCACCATGGCAGGGGGAAGCAGTAGTAAAAACGACCCAAAGAAAACGTATGCTAAAAATATTTTTAGCAACGAATCCCTCGAGTCACAACCAGATTTTTCCCCATCTCCTCCACAAAAATTAAGTCTTCGAGGCATTCTAGGTATCGGCCAAACCATTGAATTCAACAAATCAGCTGCACCAGTTAAAGAAATTTTCTCCGGACTAAACCATCTCCAGCAAGAACAACAAGTTCTTTTTGATCAACGCCAGAAAGAACTTGGTAAAGCTCTTGATGAATTGCGCAAAGAAATTGCATCTTTAGCCAAAAGTACCGACAACTTAGAAAAAACAATCGAGAATGTAGCCATTAACGAAATCGGCGAAATCTCCGAGTATCAGGTCGCTTTTTTTATTAGAATTCGCAACTTTATTGCTTCTGTTCGTCAGAACATCTCGGAAACTGGACTTTGGGTTCAAGCATTTGCCGCTAAAAAGAAAAAGAAAAACTATTTTTGGAATACTGCCAAGAATAAAAAGAAAGGTGGCGACGCCTTCATGTTCAGCGATGAGCATTCGGTCGCCCGCAGCGTTGGCTAGGTTCTCGAATTGAATTTGATATCCCATAACATTTATTTTCTATGATTTTTATGGTAAAATCCAAGCCAAATGGCACTTACCAGAATTACCATTGATGTTCGACCTCACCCTACTCCATTTGGCACTTGTCCAGGTGGCACGATTTCCCCATCCTTAGATGAACCAGACGGTCAGATATTAAACCAAATGACTTTATCAACTGCCCCGATTATTGAAGCCAGATGTCCTACTTGTCGAGGAATAGTCGGCAATGAATATTTGTATACTCATCACTACTTTGAAGCTACCGATTCAATCATGACAGTGATGAAACACTTCTATCCTCGAAATAATACTTAATTTTGTTATAATCCCTCTATTGACCGCTTAGCTCAGTTGGCTAGAGCATTTCATTGACATTGAAAAGGTCAGTGGTTCAAGTCCACTAGCGGTCACCATGTCATCTTTTGTAACTACTACGACTACATTGCCCATTCGTGGGTAATTTTTTGCCTCGACTGGGCTCCCAGCTTTCCTTTTTATCTAAATTCTTAAATTTTTAAACTATAATAAGTTATGTCACAACTTACAGCTTCTCAAAAATCAGACGATCAACTTTATAAAGTCCGCCATAGTGCCGAGCATATTTTGACTCAGGCCATGCAACGGGTCTTTGGTAAAGACAGTTTTTATATGGCTATGGGTCCAGCAACTGACGAAGGATTTTATTTTGACTTCGAGCCTCGTGGAGATTTTAAAATCTCCGAGGAAGATTTTGCCAAGATTGAAGCTGAAATGCAAAAAATCGTTAAAGAAAATCTACCTATAGTTAGGTCTGAAATAACTATCGACGATGCTAAAAAAATGTTTGCTGACAATCCCTACAAAATAGAATGGTTAGATTCAATAGTTGATCGAAACGAAGTAATCTCTATCTACAAAACAGGGGAGGAGTTTGTCGACCTTTGCGCTGGCCCCCATGTAAATTACACCGCTAAAGTTAAAGCTTTCAAACTGCTGTCCATTGCCGGTGCCTACTGGCATGGTGATGAAAAAAACAAAATGCTGACCCGTGTCTACGGAACTGCTTTTGAGAACAAAGAACAATTAGCTGAATTTGTCCATAATCGTGAAGAGGCTGAAAAGCGTGATCATCGCAAACTTGGACGAGAATTAGGTCTATTTACCTTCTCGGAACTAATCGGAAGCGGCTTACCACTCTACACCCCCAAAGGTGCTTTCATCAGACTTGCCGTTAACAACTATGTTGAAGAAACTCAATCAGCCGCTGGCTACACTCAAGTCTGGACACCTCAAATAGCCAAAGCCAAACTATTTCAAACCTCTGGCCATTACGACAAATATAAAGATAGTATGTTTCGGGTAGTCAGCAACTATAGTGATGAGGAATTCTTCCTCAAACCCATGAATTGCCCTCAACATACCCAAATTTATGCCGCACAAGCTCATAGCTACCGCGACCTCCCACTTCGTTTTGCTGATTTTGCCATGCTTTATCGCGATGAAAAACCTGGCGAATTAAATGGACTTGCTCGGGTCCGTTCTTTTTCCCAAGATGATTGTCATATCTTTTGTCGTGAAGATCAAGTCGACCAGGAAATCGATCTAGCTCTTCAAATGACCAAACAAATTATGGCTACCTTTGGGCTCAAATATAAATACCGTCTGTCTACACGTGACCCAGCCCATCCCGAAAAATACCTCGGTGATCCCGCTACTTGGGACAAGGTTGAAAAGTGGGCAGTCGATATTATGAAACGAAACAATATTGAATATTTCGACGGTCCCGGTGAAGCCGCATTTTATGCCCCAAAGATGGATCTTATTGCTACTGATGCCCTTGGCCGGGAATGGCAGTTATCCACAGTTCAAATTGACTACGTCATGCCGGAAAGATTCGACCTAGAATATACCGCCTCTGATGGCACCAAAAAACGACCCGTCATGATCCACCGAGCCATCGTTGGTTCACCAGAACGGTTTATGATGATTATGTTGGAACACTTTGGTGGTGCCTTCCCAGTTTGGCTTTCGCCATTACAAGCCAAGGTCATTCCGATTACTGATGCTCAACACGAATACGCCAACCAAGTTCTTACTCTATTAAAAGAAGCCGGAATCAGAGCAGAAATAGATGATCGTCCTGAAAAAATGCAAGGTAAAATTCGTGATGCGCAGATGGAAAAGGTTCCATTTATGTTAGTCATTGGTGGTCGAGAAGCTGAGTCAGACTCGGTTGCGGTTCGCCAAAGAGATAATACTGACTTAGGGGCTATTAAAACAAGCGAATTTTTGACCCAAATTAAGGATTTAATTAACACCAAATCCTTAAATCTGATAAAATAACCTACATGGCGACTTATAGAAATCAAAACCAGAACAAGAAATTTTATCGGACCAATCAATACATTCAGGCAACTGAAGTTAGATTAATCGATGAAGAAGCCAAACAAATCGGCGTCCTGTCGATAAGTGAAGCTCGTAAGATGGCTCAAGAAACTGGACTAGATTTGGTTGAGGTTGCTCCCATGGCCAAACCACCAGTTGTCAAGCTAATTGAGTTCAGTAAATTCAAATATCAGGAATCAAAAAAGCTTAAGGCAGAAAAAAAAGGCGTCAAGGGTGGCGAGATGAAAGAAGTCCAAATGACCCCGTTTATTAGTGACAATGATTATGAGACAGGACTTCGAAAATCTATAAAGTTTTTGACCACTGGAAATAAAGTCAAATTAAGTATAAAATTCCAAGGTCGCCAAATTCAAAAGAAGGAATTTGGCTATGATCTTATTGAAAGGTACAAAAAAGATCTGATTGATTACGGCTCTCCAGAAGGGGAACCAAGATTAATGGGTAAAAGGCTGCAATTCACGGTCGCTCCCACCAAGAAAAAACCTATTAAAACTGAAAATGAAAACAACTAGTAAAAGACTAAGAATTCGAAAATCTGTTAGTACTCGTTTTGAAGTCACCAAAAACGGTGTCGTTCTGCGAGAATCATCCTTTCATCGTCATCTTCGACGTACCAAAAGTAAAAAGCAACTTCGCCGTTTAAAGGGTAAACACCCAGTACTAGGTCGTTTTGCTCTTAAAGTTAAAAGAATGTTAGGTTTTAGATAACAAACTATGCGCGTCAAAACAGGTATTGTCCGTCATCAACATCATAAAAAAGTTCTAGAAGCCGCTAAAGGTTTTTGGATGACCCGTCACAAAAGATTCAAGGTCGCCCATCAAGCCGTCATGCATGCTGGTAACTACGCCTACGAAGGTCGTCGTATCCGTCGTCGTGATATGCGCAAACTCTGGATTATCCGTCTCAATGCAGCTCTCAAGCCATTTGAGATCCGTTATTCCAATTTCATCAATTTGATGAAAGTTAAAAAAGTCGAACTTAATCGTAAAATGCTCTCTGAGATCTCTATTCACGATCCTGAGGCTTTCAAATCCATCGTCGCCTTTATAAAATAAGACACGGGGATTTACTTTATAACTTAAAGCTCCCCGCAAGGGGAGCTTTTTTAATATGATCGACAAACAAAAATATTTTGACAAAATATACTCAACAACAACCATGGCAGAATTGGAAGCGGCTCGTGTTGAACTCCTCGGTCGTAACGGACTACTAAACAAACTGTTTTCTGAAATAAAAAACCAACCAGACCCAAAAAACTACGGGCAAGAACTTAACCAACTAAAAAATGAGATCGAAGAACTGCTAACTAGCCAGAAAAATTCATTATCAGATAAATCCGAAAAGCAACTGCCAGCGTCAAACCAAGACCAATCAACTTCAAAGCCAAAAAAAACTGCCTTTTCTCTCCCTAAGGTTGGTCATCTTCATCCCATTACCATCACTGAACGCCAACTAAATGAAGTTTTTCGAAAATTAGGCTTTTCAATCTACAACAGTCCCGAGATAGTCACTAGTGAATACAACTTTCAACGGCTGAATGTTCCGGCGAATCACCCAGCACTTGATATGCAAGATACTATATATATCCAAGAACCTCAATACCTCCTCCGAACCCAAACCTCCACTATCGAATCGTACCTACTCCAGCAAGAAAACAAAAATCTGCCGATTCGGGCTGCTTTTCCGGGATGCGTTTATCGGAACGAAAAGGTTAACCGAAGTAACCACTTTGTTTTTCACCAATATCAGGCGGTTGTAGTTGACAAAGGTATTACCATGAAAGACCTCATCGGTACCATGGACCTTATGTTCAAAACTCTCTATGGTAAGGAAGTTGTTGTTCGTTACCGCTGCAAATACTATCCCGAAGTTGAACCAGGTGTTGGACCAGATATGCAATGCTTTAACTGTCAAGGAAAAGGCTGTGTCCTATGCAAATATGCTGGTTGGATAGAAATGGGCGGAAGTGGCATGATCCATCCAAAAGTTCTTGAAATGGCTGGCATCGATCATCACATCTATTCCGGTTTTGCCTTTGGGATGGGCCTTGATAGATGGACTATGGCCCAAAAAAATATTACCGATATTAGAACTTTTATGGGTGGAAATCTCGCCTACAAACCCAACGAATTATGAAACTAATATACTCTCATCTCCAAAAATTTCTCCCCACACTCGATGTTGAACCACAAAAGCTTCGCGATGATCTGACAATGATTGGCCATTTTTGCAATTTCTATGAAGAAATTGAAAACGAAATAGTTTTTGATTTCGATATCAAAATAAATCGCGGTGATTGTCTCGGTTACTACGGACTTGCTAGAGATCTGGCTGTACTTTACGATCTCCCCCTCCAAAACTTATCAGACATTGAAATACCCAAATCAAACTACATCCTGCCAATAAAAGTTGAAACTGACAATGTTACTCGGGTAATGGCTGTCAAAATTGTTCACATTCAGAACAAAAAATCACCCCAGTGGCTTCAAAAATTCGTCCGTATTCATGGCACAAACAGCATTAATACATTGGTCGACCTAACCAATTACGTTATGTTTATGTTTGGTATTCCCAACCACGCTTTTGATACGTCAAAATCTACTGACAATCTAGTCTGGCAAATGAATCCAAAATATACAGAATTTAAAAGTCTTGATGGAACAGTTCTGCCGATTAATAAAAATATTTTGATGGTCAATTATGCGCGCAGTGCCCTAAGTCTAAGCTTCTGGGGAGGTGAGTCATGCGCCATAGACGATAGCACTACCAATACCATCATTGAATTTGCGGTTTACAACCCAAGTGTTGTACGTCAAAATAGCCATCAACTAAAAGTTACTACAGAAGCGGCCACTAGACTTGAAAAATTTCTTGACCCCGATCTAATTCCTAGTGCCATCAATTATCTTACTAAGTTGATCATAGAAAATTGCGGAGGCTCTATTGGTTCCAATTTTTATGACTATTACCCAAATCCAATCGAATCCCCAAGTATAGATTTCGACTTCGACTCTCCCAGCCTAATTTCTGGAATAGACATATCTGTTGATTTTGCGAAGAAAACACTCACCAATCTTGACTGTGTTATAAATGAAAATTTTGTTACCCCACCCTCGATTCGCAAAGATATCACTATTCCCGAAGATCTAGCTGAAGAAGTTATCCGATTTTATGGTTATAACAATATCCCCACAAATCAACCACTCGAATTTAAATCCGTCAAAAACATTACTCCAGCTGAAATATTTCTGATCGAACAGACCAAAGACAGACTTGTTTCTGAAGGCTACGACGAAGTAATCACTTGGCCACTTGTATCAACAGCTGTTGACCAAAAAACTGTTATTAAAACCGAAAATAGTATTAATGCCGAAGTAATTTATCTCCGTCAGAGTCTAATTCCTTCACTAAAATTACAGCTCGACCAATATAATCGCTATAAGTTGCCAAATCCTAAGTTTTTTGAAATCGGCAAAATATACTATAAAGAAGCCGACAAGTACATCGAAAAATTTGCCTTAGGAACATACGATGGTAGTGAATTCAAAGAAATAATTTTAGATGATCTGGATAAGCCAAAGTCATACAACCCACAAGACATCAATAATTCAGCAATCGAGCTAACCTCGCAGATCATTACTCTTGATGCAAATGTCGTTTCTAGCGGTCCTGCTGACCCCAAAGCACTAATTAAAAAATATTCTGATTTAATAGACCCAAATATTTTATGGTCTATGGAGATTACTGATATTTTCGAAAATAAATATACCTTCAGAGTTAGCTACTACAACTGCGATGATAAGACCGCTAAAAAAATCCACCTTGATACATTCGATCTTAACTAATATGAGCCGATTTCTTTCTCCATCATTTTCATTTATGTTTCCGGATCTGGGAGCATAGTCAGATTTTTGACACACTCCCACCCGGGAGTCTTTACTCAAAAAGACACAACTCTTAACTAACCCAGATATTGTCTGGTGATTTATTTATCTTCCTAAACTTCATTATGTCAGAATATGACTCCAAAACACTGATCGTTATTGCCCAATCACTTGTGACCGAGGGCGGATACAAAGGTAACCCTTTAATGGACAAGCCAGAGGTTAGAAGTTTGGTCAATGAAATCTTAGTAGGCATGGGAAAACCAGTAATAGAATTACCAACCACCCGTGGTTCCGGCTAAAATTAATTCTTTACAATCTACTACAACCTTAGTATTATTTCCTCAATGACCTCTTTACGTCTTATTACTATTTCAAAACTTATTCTACCGCCAGTCGGTGGGAATTTGACGTAAAGTAGCAATCTAAGTCAATTCAACCCCCGACGCAAGTCGGGGGTTTTTGTTTGACTAATTATTATTTTCTAATAAACATGGCTACTCAATTAGAACAAATCGAAGCTGCGAGAAGAGCTCTGTCTCCAGAAAGTTTATTGCCCGCTTACAGATTAGATGACGCTACCAGAGAAAGGTATCGTAATCAGCCAGTAAGAAGGGGAACTGCCTATACAAAGTCAGAACAACTGAACTTAGGGCAAGCAGTTGATGCTTCTACTGATCTAGAGGTGAGAAATAGCAGTCAATAGTTCAAACTGCTAACAACTATATAAAACACGTTTATACCTATTCTATCGGTATATATTTATATCAATCTATATCGCTGTTGGTATTGGGGCTACTGTTGGTGCGACTGTTGGCACAATAACTCCAGTTGTTGGAGTCGGTATCGATGTTGGTCCAAGCGTCGGTACTGTGGTTGGAGTAGGGGATGGTGCCCAATCCCATGGCTTATTAACCCCAATTTTAATTTCTCTATCGAAAGTGGCTCCATCAATATCGGTCACAAACGCTTTCAAAGAATAAGTTCCATCGGGTAAGTTGATGTTTGCTTCAAAAGGTCTTTCTGTCCAAACTTTATTATCAACTCCATTGACTTGCAATTTTGCTTTAACAATTTTTTTCAAAGAAGTGGTTCCGATCTTCACATTAAAGTTATTCCCCACAGTTGTTTTGTCACCGGGACTTTCAAAATTAGCCGCTACAGTTCCATCATTCCGACAAAAAGATTCCGGTGGAAAGTATTTATCTTTATCAGTTTGCTGGCTTATCCAGCCATCGATTCCTTCTTGCCAACGGTTTTTGCCATCTTTAGATATTGGATCGTCTTCTTTGAACTTGAAGAATTCTTTCTCATTATAATTTCCATTACTAACATCTTCCGGTGGTGCCAATCCTGCTTTATCTTTACAGACTTTCAACTTCAAGTGAATCGGGTCATTAATTTTTGGTTGTGTACCATCAATAAAATATGCTCCTACCGTGGGAAAT
Organism: Candidatus Shapirobacteria bacterium; assembly: GCA_041658955.1. Classification (GTDB taxonomy): domain Bacteria; phylum Patescibacteriota; class Microgenomatia; order UBA12405; family UBA12405; genus UBA2283. Next base: position 3,761 of record JBAZZE010000022.1, on the reverse strand, counting down.
CCATCATGTGATGCGTAACCTGAAACCTTATCAACTTCCATATGAACAATAGCCGAGGGTATTGAAAAATCTTGTTTTGGTCTACCTGGTAAACTTGCCAACATTATCCGTTTCCAAATTGGGCTAGCACCTGACACACCCGAGGCAACTTTCAACATTGGGGTATTGTCATTGTTACCTACCCAGACAGTGGTTAGAAGATTTGGTGTCCAACCAATTGTCCAGTTATCTTTTTTATCATTTGTAGTACCAGTTTTAACTGCTACTTGATATCCAGGAACTTGCAAGCCGTTAACGGCTCCAAAAGTAATTATTCGATTGTTGTTGTCTGCCAAAATATTGGAAATTATAAAAGCCTCTTGGGGTGACATAACTTGTTTTCCAGATGTTGGATTAAATTCTTCCAAAACTCTTCCGCTTCGATCTTCTACTTTTAATATCCCCACCGGATCAACTCTTTGTCCTCCATTGGCAAATGCCCCGTAAGCTGATGCCAGATCAATCATTTTTACATCCGCACCTCCCAAAGTAACTGCCAATCCATATTTTTTAAGATTATCTGTTGATGGTTCCAGTGTTGTCATACCCATGTCATATGCTTGTCTTAACATATTCGACAATCCCACGTTTGCTAGCATTTTGACAGCAACTGTATTTATTGAGTTACCCAATGCTTGAGCCAAACTCATTGGACCATTAAATTTTCCATTATAGTTTTGAGGACTATAATCTTTTTGACCGGCAGTACCAGCGAAAGTTACTGGGGTATCCATAACCATAGTCGATGCCGAATAACCTTTGCGAATAGCTGTCAGGTACGTCACCGGTTTTATGGCTGACCCTGGTTGCCTAAGGGCTTGTGTCACCACATTAAATTTTCCGTCAGTTTTGTCACTGTTGTAGCCTCGGGAACCGACCATCGCCAAAACTTGACCATTGGTTGGGTCCATTACCACAGCAGCACCGTTACTAATTCCCAATTTCTCAGCTTTATCTATTTCTTCACTGACGATAGTTTGAACTTTTTCTTGTAATTTAAGATCTAGAGTAGAAGTGATTTTTAATCCACCTCCCTCAACCACATCTTCACCATACTTACGACTCAATTCATCCTTTAACCAAAAAATAAAGTGGGGTGCTGCCAACTGACTTTTGTTTTCTGCGAATTTAAAATTCTTCACTGCGTCTTTAGTTTCTTTACCAACTTCCTCACTGATATATCCATCCTCAACCATCCGATCAACTACATGAGAAGCTCTGTCTATGTATGCTGTTGGTGTCTTAGAAAAAGGGGAGTATACATTTGGACGTTGGGGTAAGCCAGCTAAGATAACTGACTCTGGCAAGGTCAAATCTTTGACACTTTTACCAAAGTACTGTTCAGCCGCTATTCCCACACCCCAATCAGCCCCACCGTATGGTGACTCATTTAAATACATAAGTAGAATTTCACTCTTCTTGTATTTTGCCTCGATCTGTACCGACAACATAAACTCTTTGATTTTTCGAGTTACTGTCCGGTCAGAGGTAAGTAATACATTTTTAACCAACTGTTGGGTAAGTGTCGAACCACCAGTAAATTTACCTAAAGTAAACACATTTTTAATTATTCTAAACGGGGTTAACGGATCAAAACCTTGATGCTTATAAAAATCTTTATCTTCAACGGCCACTGTGGCATTTTTTAAAGTATCAGGGACATCCTCCCAAACCACTGGTACCCGTTTAGCATCTTTGTATACATCATAGACCAACTCACCATTACGATCGTAAATACGGCTTGAAAAGCCATCTCTCCTGACTACTTTGTTTGGAGTAGGTAGATCCTTTGAATACCATACAAAAGCTACTAGCACCGCCACATACCCGACTAGACCCATGACCAGTAACGCTAAAACTGCGCGGTACCAAAAACGCCTACTTCCAAAATTTATCGATTTTAGTCGGCTAATGAAATTCTTTTTTCTCATCTAATTAGTAGACTCAGAAATGGAGTAATGCCACCAAGTAACAATGCCATCATTGATATTACTAGTACAAATTTGGTGATTCCCTTCCTGCCAATCTTCTTGCCCAGAATTCTCATGCCTAAATGATAACATAAACTGTTATGCCCTCCCTTATCTCACTCACCGGAATTGGACCAAAAACCAGTGTACTATTTGAAACTCTTGGCATTTCCAATCCCATAGAGTTAGTTCATTTTTACCCCCACCGTTATCTAGACTTTTCTAATTGTAAAAACATTTCTGACCTAGAACTCGAAATACCAACTACCTTTAGTGGACAAGTCACTAATTTTCAAAATATTTACACTCGTTCTCACAAAAACATCCAAAGGGCTACCATTCGTGACAATACTGGCAGTCTTAACCTAATCTGGTTTAACCAGCCTTATTTGAGTAAATCTATCAAAGTTGGTGAGACTATTAGCGTGGCCGGGTCGCCATCGCTGTACCAAAATAAGGCTACTTTAGTGGCTCCGCTTGTGGGTAATAAAACTGGGCGAATCATTCCAATTTATCACCAAACATCAGGGCTAAAATCTTCTCAGATCGAAAAGATAATCCATCAAAACTTCGACAAACTTCTCAAACCAATAAAAGATGTCCTCCCCAAAGTTATCATCTCCAAATATGGTTTACTCAGCCAAGAAGAAGCCATCCAAGAAATTCATCGCCCGTCAAAAGCCAAAACTTTAGCGATGGCTCAAACTAGGATAAACCTCAACCAGTCCCTCTCTTTACTTTCTCTTTCTCACCTTCAAAAACAAACCATTTCCCAACAAAAACCGGCATACCAACTTAAAATTACTCCGCTTACGGATTTTTTACCTTATGATCTTAGTCCCAGCCAGCAAACAGCTTGGGATGAGGTCAAATCGGATCTTTTAAGTAAAAGGCCCGCTCATCGACTACTAAGCGGTGATGTTGGCTCTGGTAAAACAATTGTTGCCATTCTGGCCGCTCACCTAACCAGCTCCAACAATAAAATAACCCTATTAGTGGCTCCTACTCAAATATTAGCCAAGCAACATTTTTCATCATTTTCTTCTTTACTTAAAAGTTGCCCCATACTATTACTAGACAATAAATCAAAACCTAAAACGATTCCCAATAATGCCATAATCATATCCACACATGCTGCCTTTTACCAAAATGAAAGTTTACTTAAAAAAGTTGCTCTTTTAATAATCGACGAGCAACACAAGTTTGGTGTTTCCCAACGTAACTTTTTAAATAAATATAAAAATCCACCCCACAGCCTTTCACTAACCGCCACCCCTATTCCCAGGACCTTAGCCCTCTCAATATACGGACACCTCGATGTTTCTACTTTGGCTCACCTTCCCCGATGGCAACCTGTCAAAACTTTTGTGGTGGCACCACCAAAAATCGACGATTGCTATAAATGGCTCGATACTCATATTCAAAAAACAAAAGAACAAGCGTTTATAGTTTGCCCCTTCATTGAAGACTCAGAAACTCAAACTGCCGTCAAATCAGCTACTACTGAGTTTAAAAATCTTCAGTTAGTATTCCCTCATCTCAAACTAGAATTAATTCACAGTAAAATAAAACCAGAACAAAGACAAAAAATTTTTGAACGGTTTGAGAAAGGGGAAATTGATATCTTGATTACCACTCCCATAATTGAAGTTGGTATAGATTTTCCCAATGCTACAGTAATTATCATCCAATCAGCTGACAGATTTGGACTAGCATCACTCCATCAATTACGGGGCAGAGTTGGTAGAGGTG
>JBAZZE010000021.1:0-17062 GCA_041658955.1 Candidatus Shapirobacteria bacterium | reverse complement strand
TTTGGTATATTTTTAGGTGCAGTTATTGGAGCTGTAGTCGCTATTTATATTTATAAAAACAATCGTTCTGATGTTTTTGTCGATCTCAAAAATAAACTTCAAAAGTATTTTTCTAAGTTCACCAAAGAACATATCCCTCATTCAAAACCTAAGAAATCATCTTCAAAAATTATCGTCACTATTCCAAAAACTGTCGAGTCTCTTGACCTTACGCCTCCCCGAAGATCACCCCCTAAAAAGATGTTTGTCAAAAAATAACCCTTTCCAGGCGATACATATTTGTGATACATTAAAGTGTTATCAATTATTATTGAATGAAGATAGAAACTTTAACCTTCAATCGTTCTATTGTTACAGCGGATCCACCTCCAATGCCAAGTCCAGATGCAAATCCTGTTCCCGGCCCAAAGGGATCTGGCTCCGGTTCCCGACGTAATTTACTGTAGTTTGAAAACTGGTTTTAATACCAAATATCCCCGGAAAGATTCCGGGGATATTGTATTTTTGATACGCTTAAAAACCCTATAATATGGTATAATATTTTATGTCTAAAAAAAGATCAACCGCCGAAGCTACTATTACATTCTATATTGATGAGGACACTCAATTTAACATCGATACTAATATGAATTCAGCTCAAATCGCTGAAGAACAGGGAAAATTTTGGACTGCGATTGCCAATATGCCCGCTGGTAGAAGAGGTCAAACTATATTGCCAGGAGAAGCAGAAAGAATGGAGGCTGAAAGGCGACAGGCAACCCGCCATACTGGTAAGGCATACTTGAGGTATAAATAATTGTGAACACTAACAATTCACCGAATACCTCAATTGGTCAGCATTTTCTAATCAATCCACGAATCCTGAACTTAATTGCTGCTCAAGTTCCCGAGAATTCCGATATCATCGAGCTGGGAGCTGGACAAGGTCAATTAACCGAAAAACTAGTTAAAGCAGCCAAAAATATAACTGCCATAGAAATTGACGACCGTTTTTTTGAAAGTCTCGATGGCCTAACCCGACCATTTCCAAAGCTAAAAGTTCATATTGGTGATATTCTCAAATTTGACTTCAAGTATTACTCACTCCCATGGATAGTTGGCAATATTCCTTATCACATCACGGAACCACTACTTCATAAGCTGATAAAACAGCCCATCTCTGGGTGTATTCTACTTGTAGGTGACAAATTTGCTTACGAAGCGACTACGGTTGATCCAGAATCTAAGTATTTTGGTAAGCTATCGTTTTTAGTTAATACTTTTTTTGTACCAGAAATAATCAGTTGGGTAGACCGAACTGAGTTCAATCCACCTCCAAGAACTAAATCAGCACTAATTAGATTAACCCACCGGCCAGAGTATGACTACGAATCTAGAGGGCTTTTTCTAGCTAAACAGTTGTTTTTGACCGCTTCTCATAGCCCATTAGTCAAAAATGCTCTTACCGAGGCACTTATTAAGTTTCAATCCTCGCCACTTACCAAAAACGAAGCTCGAAAAATTATCTCCGAAATGGAACTACCAGACTCAATTTTATACACATCCTTTGAGCATTTAAATAATCAGAACTATCAAACACTCTGCCGGTTGCTTAAGTAACTAAAATACGATAAAATCAACATTATTTGTAATTTCATCATACGAATAAGAGTATTGTAAAACTTAAGCTAGAACTACGAGAATCTGGATTTCTTTGGGGCCCTGAAAATCACTCCTATGGTGTCAACGGTTTTATGGTTTATGGACCAACTGGTAAAGCCTTAAAAAACAAAATTGAATCGGCATACCGTCAAATTTTTTTAAAAGAAAACTTCTTTGAAATCGAAACACCTGTTTTGTACCCCACAAAAGCCTGGGAATCTAGCGGGCATTACTCCCGGCACTCTGATGAGATGTTCACCACATCTACTTCTGACGGTGTCAAGCTATGTGGTCGTCCTGAGATTGCTACGACAGTTTTTAGTCTTTACCCACTTTTAAGTGCCCATTTTAAGGGTTATGAACCTATCAAAGTCTTTTTATCAGGCATATCTCTCCCCAATGATCTTCAGACCGAATGGCAAACTCGTACCCGACAATATACTGCTCACGAAGGTCATTTGATTTTTACCCAACTCGACTACGATTTTGATAAAACTATTGAGTATCTTAAAGACTTAGCTTTTCAATTCATGGAATCTATTGGTATTCCCCATGATTCGCTTGTTTTTTCCGAAAAGGTTGGTCCAGATCAACCGTTTTATGCTTCAAAAGCATATGGACTTTATTATCGAAATCCTGGCGAAGAAGATCTTGAGTTATTGGGTATCCAGTATCGTAAAGACCACGATTTTAAAGCTCATAACATAACCAGTCAATCAAAAACTTCAGAAGCAAATCAGTACCCCCATGATTTCGAGATATCCTTTTCGACTGATAGACCTTTATTAGTCATCCTAAAACATTCACTATCCCTAGATGGTGATCGTGAATATCGAAATCTAACTACTACAGTTTCTCCCTATGCTTTTGCTATATTGCCAGTAAACAAATCTGAGTCAGCTGATTTTGTTAATTCTAAAGTAATTCCAATATTTAATAATAAATTTGGTCAGACTCCACTTTTGACTCAAGAATCCATGACTCGAAGATATCAGACTATCGATCTGATGGGTATCTTATTTTCGGTAGTTGTTGATAAGAATAACCAACTATTTATTCGGCTAAGGGATACTGGTACTCAGGTAAATATTAGTATTGAAAAACTAACCAACTTAGTCACTACTTCAGCCAATATCGATGATCTTCTGACAAATATAAAATTATTATTCCTATGATTCAGGAAAATGTAGCGGTTACCTACAGTTCTTTGCATATCGCCCATCAATCAAGATTGATTGACCCATGTGAAGTGCCATCTCGTGCTGAAGGGATACTAAAAGAAATCCGCTCTTCATTTCCTGGTATTCCCATTATTGAACCAGCTATCGTTGAACAACCATTAGTCCGACAGATTCACTTGCCTGCCATGATCGATCAGCTAGCAGTCGCTAGCCAAGGTCCCCGAAATGAACCTGCTTTCACCAGATTTGTCCACGACAAAACCAATTCAACTCCAATTTGGGAAGGTACATATCAGAGTGCTTTAGCTTCGGTTTCTTGTTCTTTGAGTGCCGCTCAACTAGTTGTTGATGGTGAAGCTTCCCGAACCTATTCGATCAACCGTCCTCCTGGTCACCATGCTGGTTATGATTTCTATCATGGTTTTAGTTTTATGAATAACGCAATGATTACCGCCAAAATGCTCGAGCAACAATCAGCCTCTGTGGCTGTATTTGACTTTGATTTTCATCATGGCAACGGAACTCAAAATTTAGTTAATCAGCACGGTGGAGTTAGCTATGTTTCTACTCACGGAGATCCAAGTTTTAATTTTCCTTTTACCGGAGAATCAACTGATAGAGGATATGGAAAGGGTGTTGGGCTGATAAATAATTATCCTTATGAAGCTGGTGCTAGCGTTAAAACTTTAAGAACTGTCATTGGACATGCCACTGACAGACTTGCCACCATCAACCCAGATGTTTTAGTTGTTTCAGCAGGTTTTGATGCCCATAAGACCGACCATCCTCCCGGAATTCCATCACCAACTGAAGCTGATAGTAGCTTTTTTGAAGACGTCGCTGCCAAAATAGGTGCTCTTGGAATACCCACCATTGTTGTCCTCGAGGGTGGGTATGGCGACCACCTCCCTGAATCATTTATGGCATTTTTTAAAACTTTAAACAAATATGACATCAAATAATGTCCTTTATGTTATTGCTCAAAATCCTTTGTACAATCAAAGCGATAAAATACCTTACATAAAATCGCTCTTAGCCAGAGATGATATCCGACCTTTCCTTGATGTAGATTTTATAAAAGACTATATCGCTAAAAAATCTGAAGATAAAACACCTCGGCTTTTATTCAATTGGTATCCTAAAAACGCCCCCTGTCGATATCTAAAGGAACATCTAGACACCCCGGGTGTTTTGATTGAAGAACCAATTAGTCTAGATCGGTTAACCCAAACTTTGTCTTCGGAAAAATTTACCCATGTTTGTATCGCTGGATATCTAAACGGTCAAAAAGTTTTTGAAGAGGCTGTCGCTTATATCAGAGCTAATTATCCAGAAATCAAAATAATCGCTTTGGCTAACGCCGCATTATTGGCTGATACTAAGGGAAAAGTCGATTATTGCCTTACTGGAGATACTGTCACCCAAATGAAAAATATACTGGGAGAGTCCTTACCTGCCAAGTTTAAACCAGTTATTGTCAAAGCTACTACCAACTCCACTTTTGGAGGCATTACCAAATCAACGGTTTATGGACTTTTGATAACCGGATTTGGTTGTCGATATGCCTGTGACTTTTGTCCGTCTACTGCTCAATGGGGTAATCGTGAAACATATGTTTGTACTGCGGATGAAATCTGTGAAACTATCAGAAATAGTCGTGAGACCCTCGGTCTAGGTGATAAATCAGAAATCACCTTAAGTTTGGCAGAACCCCAAGGAATGGGAAATCTTATCTGGAAAGAAGTCTTTGAAAAATGTAAGGACTTACCTTTTAAGTGTAATTTAGTAACTACAACTTCCTCTAAAGTAATCGCTCAATATGACATTGACACCCTTACCAAAGGAAATCTTCGGTTGTCTACCGTAAATATTGGAGTAGAAACTTTATTAAATGGTGGCTATCCCAAAAACTGGGGAGTCGATCTTAAAGCAGCTATTAAAAGACTCCAAGATAGCGGAATTAAAGTAGTTCTCACTTACATCATTGGATTTCCCCATCAAAATTACGAAAATGTTATTGAAGAGATTCATCGAATTAAGGAGCTGGGTGCCAGTAGTCATATCGTGGCCAACCTCGAACTTCAACCAGGAACTCCTCTTTTTAACCAATATCAAAAAGATGGTTTGACCTTAGGTGTACCTTCGGAATTGTATGCCGTACCTGGATATCAGGCTTACAAACACCCGGTATTTCAGCCTGGTTTCAAAGATCTAACCACTCTTTTGGATAAAGCCAATGAAATTTTAGATGGTACGGTTACCCAATTGGGAGTATCATTAGAAGATCAAATACTGGAGTTTAAGGAAAACTTTACTCAGATCGATCTTTTTCATCCTTATATATTAACCACCAACTAAAAATGGAAATCAAAACAAAAATGAATGTTGATTTGCTTGCGGGACTGTCTCGCAAACGCACTAAAAAAGTAGTCTTATTATTTTCCGGTGGTATTGATAGCCTAGGAGTTGGGTTGCTGCTCAAGGATAAAAAATTCAAGATTTACCCTCTCTTTTTGGATTATGGCCAGACTGCCTCAGTAGCCGAACAGTATTTGGTTGAGAAAGTTCCTTCATTAGCTGGGTTTGAACCAACTAAGGTTATCAAGACAGATTTGATGCATAACCTCAGTAAAAGTCGTCTTTTAGGTCAGGAGTCTGTAAATGACGATGATGCTTGGGTTCCTGGTAGAAATACACTTTTCATGACTATAGCTGGAATTTATGCCCAACAAATTGACGCCGATGGTATAGCCATCGGTTACATGAAAGACGATAATTTTGTGTTTGGTGATAACGATTACTTCCATCATCTCGAAGTAGCTCAACTATTATCAAAGTCTTTCCTTCGCCCAATGAAAGTTTATATGCCAGCTATCGCCAAAACTAAATTGGATCTAATCAAGTTGATAAAATCAAAAAATCTACTCGAAGCTACCACTTCTTGTTGGAATGCTAAGTTGGAAAATGACCAAATTATTGAATGCGGTCTATGTGCTAACTGTCTTGAGAAAAAGGCTCAGCTTAGTTCACGATAACTTTTTTGCCAACACAAAAAAGCTACCGCCACTTTCAGGAGAAATTGGTAAGCATTTTTCGATCTTAAAGTATTTGCTAATTATCTTGATAAGTTCGGATCTACTTACTCCGTACACTTGATCCAATTCAGGTGAAATGTTACTGTCATTCTTTTGAGGGATGTACAACGATTCATTTTCTTCTCTAACAAATATTTCTGATATAAAATGTCCGTTAGTTTTCAAAACCCTACTTATTTCTTTCAAAATATTTGGCCAAAGATGTGGATTTAATGAAGATAAAACAGTAATTTCTGCCACTAAATCAAACTCTTCAGACGAAAAAGACAGCCCTTTTATTACATCTTCAACTTGGACCTGGGAAGTTTTTACTCTTTCTTTGGCGAATTCTATAGCCACCTCCGATACATCCACCCCAATTGTTTTTTTAAAACCTGCTTTTTCCAGATAACTTAAAAATACACCCCGACCACAACCGATTTCCAATAATTTTGAGTTCTGAAAATTAATTTGCTTTGTACTTACTAAATACTCAATATATGTTCTAATTTGCTTTGGAACCTTTTTATCAAACCATGTTAGGTCAAGTCCCAGCTCATACATCTTATTAAACCTTTTTTTATAGTCCGTATTATGGATATCAGTACTTCTCATAAGCTATTGTCCCAGCCCGTGAGAATTATAGCATTTAAAGCTAAAATATTACGATTTATACCATATTTATGGTATAATCCACACTATTATCATTATTATTTTTTATGTCTGAGTCTAAAAAGAAAGCCGTTGGAATAGTTGGTTGCGGTAAGATATTTAAAAATCATCTTTTGGCCATAGAAAATAATAACAATGACTATTCTCTAGTAGCTGTTTGTGACACCAACCCTGAAATCCTTAATTCATTAGAATTAAGCCCGGAAATATTACGTTTTTCTGACTTTGATGAATTACTTTCAAAAATGCAGGGAAAAATGGATATGGTGGTAATTGCTACTCCAAACTCACTTCACCAACCTCAAGCGATTAGTGCTCTTCAGAGTGGGTTCGATGTTTTAATTGAAAAACCAGTCGCTTTTACCAAAGCCGATGTTGATGAAATCACTAAAGTAGCTATAGAAACTGGTCATCAAGTTCATGGAGTCCTCCAAGTTAGATACAATCCAAGTGTTGTTTTACTTAAAAAAATTGTTGACTCAGGAATCCTTGGGAAAATTCGCTCCATTTCTCTAATTCAACGCTGGCAACGTCCAGACTCTTATTTTGCTGATTGGCGGGGGGACATTAATGTAGGTGGAAGAACTTTATATGAAGTCGGCATCCATTATCTTGATATTGTCAGTAGCATTTTTGGTAAACCAAAAGTCCTCTTTACCCAATCTTTCAAGCTTAAACACAAAACAGTTTCCTTTGAAGATTCAGTTTACTCTATCGTTGAGTTCCCCTCTGCTACAGCTGGTACCATTGAAATCTCTATTGCCGCCGAACCTCACAACTTAGAATGCTCACTCACAGTTATTGCCGAGAATGGGATGATTAAATTAGGTGGTAAAGCTCTAAATACTGTCGAAGCAGTCGAAGTAATTAAGACTACCCCCGAGTCAGACCTTCTCATCGAAGAGGCTGCCACCATCAACGAAGAATCGTTTAATGATTATGGAAACTATAAAGGTTCTTCACCTAATCATCCCCAACTTTATCGGTTATTGGCCATGGGACAGGGGATTACTTTACCGGACATTTCCAATACAATATCTTTTATCGAAGATATCTACGCCGCTGAAACCCTACCTATTTCTCAATAAACTCTGCCAATTTCTTGGCTAACAAATCCCAAGATAAGTTTTTGGCTAAGTTTAGGTTAAAGTCTTTTACCTCATTTCCCATTTTTACAGCTTTCTCGATGCCTGTTCTCCAACTCTCAATTGTATTTTCCACCATATAGCCGGTAACCCCGTCTTGTAGCAACCATTCCATCCTTCCTTTACCCATAACTATTGGCTTACCTACAGCCAAATATTCACTAATTGCAATGGGACTACAATCTACATCTACTGGGAATACCAATACATCAGCTACATTATTAAATTCTGGCACCTTTGAAAGTTCCACCGCACCACATTTGATTACATTTGGATGGTTGGGTATTTGATCTTTTATTGGACCATCACCCACAATCAAAAATACAAAACCATCAGGAATTGAATTGGCAATTGTTATGATCTTGTCATACCAGAATCCCAGTTTACCAACATACACTACTACCTTTTTACTAGTTAAATCACAGTGATATTTTTGTTCAATATATTTCTTTATTTCATTAATTTTCTCTTTATCATAAGGGAAAAACTTATCCGAGTCGTAACCATTGGGAATTACCACGTGTTTGTTAGTAGTCAATCCCAATCTAATCAGCTCATTTAAAATAACTGGTGATTGGGCCACAACTTTATCAGCCCGCTTTAGCAACTCAGTTAATCCGCGCTTAAGTAATAAATATTTATCATCTTCACCAAACTCTTTCAGATACATCTCCTCATACCAGTCAATACAATCGAATATGATAGGTGTCGATACTTGAGGTTCAATTACCAAGACGCTAAAAGGATTATCAACCAGTATATAATCAAAATCTTTTGTTGATAAAAAATTTGTTAATTTTTGGCGTTCAGCTGCAATATCTTGCTCATTTTCGATCGACTTGTGATTATAAAAATCAATATCAACTAGTTCGCTAAGTGGATTTAATAATTGTTGCTCTCTTTGGGGAAACCCAACTAGGTAAGATCCATCAAAGTTCTGCAAACTCTGGGAATAGATTTTGTCTCCTATTTTAAGAATTCGTTTTTTCATTTGAACCACTCACTTAATGCCAACTTAATCCTCTTGATTTCGGAATCAGTCAAGTTCCAACGACAGGGGATAGCGACTATTCTAGAGGTTAGATCATTATATTTTTCTCTTTCAAAACTAGGCAAAATGTCTGAGCCGTAGTAGACAATTGTTTCGATTCCTTTCTGAGACATAAATTCTCGAAATTTATCTCTATCATTTACTAACAAATTACAAACAGAATAAATATGCCTATCGCCTTTATCTTCGCTTAAAAATGGTTGTGGAGTCGGAATTAATTTTGCAAATTCTCTGGCGATTTGATGTTGTACAAGCATCCGCTCGTCATAGTTTTCTAGTTCAGAAAGTAAGTATTCCGCTTTAACCTCGTCCATTCTTAAATTCAGAGCCATTGAATCAGTCATCTTTCCATTTTCTCGACCACATTCCACAAATATTTTCATTTCTCGATAATCGGTGTCATTGTTGGTTACTATTGCTCCACCATGACCACAGGTATGAAGTGATTTTGTAGGATAGAAGCTGTAACAACCGATTCGACCTATGGTACCGACCTTTTTTCCATCAATTTCTGCACCAAATGATTGGCAAGCATCTTCAATACAATTATTGCTTTCGTTAAGCACATCTTTATTTGGTTGTCCAAATAAGTGAACCACTGCTCGTAGTCCGGAAGTGGGGAGTCGTCCCTCTTGCGTCAAGATACTTCGCGAATAATTCACTTTATATCCAAGCACTCGGGCAGGTTGGTAGGTTGCTGGAAAAGTATATGGGTCCACATTTAATTCAGAAAAATCTTTTTTTAGAACCCAGTAGGCAGCTAAAAGAGCAGTAGTGCCATTACTCGTCAAAATTACATGTTTTACTTTTAAGTATTCGGCAATTTTATTTTCCAATTCCTTCATGTACATCCCGTCAACCCACTTACCACTGTTGAGTGATTTACTTTTTAGTTTCGAATATATTTTATAAAACTGAATTGGTTTCATGTTCCTAGTTTAGAAATTTTGAAAGTATCTCCAGTTCGTCACCTGAAAGTGGAGAATAGTTATCAATAATAAATGCCTCTCCATAAGTCTTTTCCACAGCTTTTCCTCGAAGTGAGGCCACTATTTCTAGCTTTTTAAACAACCACTCTTGTGTAGTTGAATGCTCCTCTTTTACCGATTCATAAAATTTGAATGCTTCCAATTTGTTCTTAATGTTTTCCTCAGTTACGGCTGAAACCGCTTGGAAATTAAATGAGTTGGTCATTTCCAGGTCAACTTCACCTTGAAGAACTACTTTAGCTTTCCAAGCTTTTTCACCACCGCACAAATTACAACCACTTTGAAAGTTTGCTTCAGCCACCATATTTCCTAATGTCCGATGATCAATGTGTTTATCTTTGGAATAGTGGCTAATAATAATGTCTGGCTCGAAAGCCCTAATTTCTTTGATAACTGACTTAATAAGCAACCCAATACTTTCTTCCAAATGCATATCCTTAAAACCCAGAAAGCTGCAGCTAAATTTTAAGAAATTAGCGCTACTCTTAGCTTCTATCATGGTTCTCTTGGCTCGATTTTCACTAGTTTCTGAGCCAAAATATGCTTCCTCGTTTAGTGAGCAATAAGCCACGTGAACTTGATCACCCCTTTTTACTAGCTTATCAATGGTGGCACCGCAGATTATTACTTCATCATCAGGATGGGCAGCTACTATGAGTACTTTCATTTTATTAAAATTGAATCAATAAACGAATTGATCTCATTTTTATTGGTTTCGTAGTTAAATTCGTTATAAACACTTTTTACTAAGTTGTGGTTCTTTACATAAGTAGGCAGTTCTTTAAGAGTCTCCACTACAATATCTTTGGTTAAGCCGTTTGGTCGATAGTTTAAGCCAACCTTATCCATAAACGCTCTCATATTGGCAACATCTTGGCCTTGTATAAATGCCCCCAGTAAAATCCCAAATCCAACCATTTCTCCATGTAAAAAATGTTCGACTTTACTTTCGACACAATAGGCAAAGAAATGTTCAGCACCCTCTTCTGGTCGGCTGTTTCCATATAAGTAACATAGTTCAACTTCCATAACCAGTGCATTTATTATCGCCTCCAGTCCTTTTTGGGATCCTTCAGCTATTTCATCGACTTCACTCATCATTCCATCTAAAATTCCTTGGGCTGTTATAGCTACACTTTCAGAAAAGTTATCATCAAAGTGTTTCCAGTCCCACAGTCCGGTGTATATAGATAGTACATCTCCACACCCTCCAATATTATATTTTTTATCTATCTTACCCAATAAATTCCAGTCTAATATCACCATATCAGCAGCCTTGCTTTGATAATAAGTCACGCCTTGGTTTTCTCTAAGTCCAGTACAATTTACTAAAAAAGCATCCGATGAAATCATGGTTGGGACACAGATTATTTCTTTGTTTTTTTGACTAGCCAAATATCGGGCTACATCAATTGTTCTTCCACTACCAACAGCATAAATTACTTCACAGTCGTCTAACTGGTCAAGTACACTATCGGCATCAGCCTTAGTCGATGAAGTAATACTTAGAGTTTTGGGGTTATTAAAAATAGATGTTAGTTCAAAGTGGCTATCCAAAATAGTTTTGTTGGCGATTAACAAAACTTTTCTTTTTTCATTTAGATCCCTAATGTTCATCCACACCAGCTTTGGTAGTTGGCCAATGGTTTTTTCGTTTGCCATATTAGGTTCTCCTTTTGGTTCCAAACCAAATTAATTGATTGCGATTAGTTATTCTCCAACCCATTTCTTTTACTTTTTCCTTGATTACTTCCAAATGTTGGTTGACTGCTTCTAGGGTATAGCCTTCTGGCATGATCAGTATTTTGTCACTATTTAGATTACAATCTTCGACAATCTTTTTTATTTCTTCAAAATCAGCATTGTCGTTGACTACAAATTTAAACCAACTTTTATCCCATGAATTAATTAGCTTTAATACATCAGGACGATATCTCATGGCTAATTCATTTCCACTATTGGCTAGTTTTGGTGAACAATTTATTTGACACCTTTTTAGAGCATCGTTTGGTGCGATAGTACCATTTGTCTCAATTTCAAAATTCCAATCACTCATTAGCTCGACCAACTTGGCTATTTTGTCTTGTTGTAACAGTGGTTCTCCACCGGTGACCACAACTCTTCTAATAGATTTGTCTTTGTCGGCGAATTTTTCCTCCCATGCTTTTTCTATCTCTTCTTTGGCTCTTTCAATAGTCCAGTCCTCTGGTTCTTGCCAATATTCAGCTCTATCAGTATCCCAAGTGTATCCTGTATCGCACTTCCAACCACCAGTTTTTCCACACTTTAAGTTACAAAACTGCAAACGGATGAAAACAGATGGACAACCAGCAGTACCCCCTTCTTCAGCAAAAAGTCCTTCACCTTGAAGAGTAGCAAATACTTTGTCACCACTTACTTTGAAACTTCCAGCCACCGGAGACAGTTTTACTTTTTCCTCAGGAGTTGGCTGATAAACATTATTGTTCATCCTGGTTACAAATAACATAACCAGTTGGAGTCTCCCAAAGTCTGATGAACTTTAGGCGTAAACCAGTCTTATATGAATCAGTATACTTAGTGTTAAGTTGGTCAAACACCCACTTAGCAATATTTTCGGCAGTTGAAGTAAAAGGTACTACTATATGTTTCTGATCAGGATTTTCAGCAAAAAACTTTAAAAGTTTTTCATCTTTTTCCCACACCATAAAACCATGGTCGAGTACATCATGTACATATTCCATGGCAATTTTTTTGATATCACCAAAGTCGATTACCATACCCTCACTTGAATCACCTTCGTTTCCGATAAGGTTTCCCTCAAGGGCAACTTCCATCTTGTATCTGTGGCCATGAATATTTTTACATTTCGAATTATGATTCATAACTCGATGACCCATGTCCCACTCGATTTGTTTGACGACGATCATTTATTTTTTTAAAGAATAATTAGCGATATCGCGATAGAACTGATCGATCAATGATTTATCTGTTTTAAGTTCATTCATAAACACACTAGTTGTGGTTACAAAGCCTTTCTTTTTAATTCCGCGCATACTGACACAAAGGTGTTCTGCCTCTACGATCACAGCTAAGCCTTGGGGATGCATGTTTTCTTCAATAGCTTCAGATAGTTGTCGGGTGATATTCTCTTGTGTTTGAAGTCTTCTGGTAAAAGTTTCGACCAGTCTGGCAAATTTTGAAAGTCCCAAGACTTTTCCATTTGGAATATAACCAATATGAACTTTTCCATAAAATGGAATCATGTGATGTTCACATAAACTATAGAAGTCAATATTGCTGACTGTAACTAAGTTGTGGAATCCGTCACTGTCAAATAGTTTGAAATGTCTTTTGGGATCATCTGTATATCCGCTCAATAGCTCTTTGTACATGCGGATTACTCGCGCGGGTGTTTCTTGAAGACCGTCTCTCTGGGGTTTTTCACCATAAAAGGTTAATAAATCTCTTATCGCCCTCTCTTCTTTTGTTTGTTTTAATTTTTTCATGCAGGATTTAATGGACCACTAAAGGAAGTGGTGTCCTGCTACCGTGCAAGTTTAATGGTCCGGCTCTTACGTCCGTATGCTTGCCACCGTAGTTGCTGTTATTTATACCACACATGAGAGATTAGTCAATGGGTATAGTTACATAACCAATGTGTACAATTATTGTCTAATGTAGTTAAAGAAATAATCTAAATTTTTGCTATAATCTCCATACAAAACAATTCAAACACTGAATTATGTCTATTACAAATATAAGACCAATTGGCAGCACTGATTTTTCGGCAATTCGTCACGTCGACGAATTAACTCAAATCCAATATCTTGGTGACGAACAATGGGCCAAACTTACTTCAATAGAAAAGGAATTATGTCTGGTAAGCCGACAACCAAACTTTGATGGTTATGTAAATTCTGGTTATAGTTTTCTTGTCGAAATTGATAATAACGTTGTTGGTTTTATTTTTGCTTACGAAACTGTCCCCGTATATCACGAAGTATATATAGAATATATTGCCATTGACCCGACTCATCAAGGTAGTGGTGTTGCTCAAAAATTATTTGATCATCTAACTTCGGTGGCTAAAAAAAATGGAATTAAAAAGATATGGTCCCTAATCAACTTAGAAAATGTCAAATCACTCAAGGCTCATTCAAAAGCAGGCTTTCGACACGTTGACCGTAAAGAAGCGATTTTCACTCTTTGATAGTCTTGTTATAATCTCCCTATGAACGCCCGTGAATTAAAAAACAAGTATATTGAGTTTTTTGTTAGCAAGGGTCATGTCGAAATTCCTTCGGCATCTCTGGTCCCCGAAAACGACCCAACCACTCTCTTTATCTCCGCTGGCATGCATCCACTGGTTCCTTTTCTTTTGGGTCAACCCCACCCCCTTGGTAAACGCTTGGTAGATGTTCAAAAGTGTGTCCGAACTGGAGATATCGATGAGGTAGGGGACACTACTCATCACACATTTTTTGAGATGCTTGGCAATTGGTCACTGGGGGATTACTTCAAAGAAGATGCCCTAAATTGGAGTTTTGAATTTATAACTAAACATTTAAATCTGGACAAATCTAGATTATCAGTCACTTGTTTTGCTGGGGATCAGGATGCTGAAAAAGATACCCAAAGTTCCGAAATCTGGAAAAAAATTGGTATTCCTGAAGACCGAATCCGTTTTTTACCCAAGTCTGACAATTGGTGGGGCCCAGCCGGTGCTACAGGCCCTTGTGGTCCTGATTCAGAAATGTTTATTGATGGAGTCGAGATTTGGAATGATGTTTTCATGCAATTTAATAAAAATTCAGAGGGTAAATTTGAACTGTTAGCCAAACCAAATGTTGATACTGGCATGGGTGTCGAGCGGACCACTGCTTTCTTAGAGGGTCACGAAGACAATTACTTATCAACAATCTGGTATCCCATTATCCAAAAAATAGAACTACTTTCCGGTAAAAAATATTCAGATAATCAAAGACAAATGCGGATAATCGCTGATCACATTCGCTCCGCTGTCTTTATTATTGCCGATGGGGTCGATCCATCCAATAAAGAAGCAGGTTATGTCCTTCGCCGACTTATCCGTCGAGCAGTCCGTCAAGGAAAACTAATTTCTATAGAGACTAATTTTTGTTCTGATATAGCTATGTCAGTTATCGACAATCAGGATAACTTTGCCGGTATATATTCCGAATTAAATCAAAATAAAGATCGAATTCTTTCGATACTCGATGGTGAAGAAACCAAGTTCAGGAAAACTCTAACTAAAGGTCTTGCCGAAATTAATAAACTAATTGACCGTCAGCACAATGTTTCTGGTAAAGAAGCTTTTGACTTATACCAATCTTTCGGCTTTCCAGTTGAAATGGTTGAGGAAGAATTATCAAAAAACAATCTAACCTTAGATAGGGTGGAATTTGATAAACACAAGGCAGACCATATCAAACAATCTCAAACGTTATCTGCCGGTAAATTCAAGTCCGGTTTGGCCGATCATAGTGAAATTATTACTAAATACCATACTGCCACCCATTTACTCCACGCTTCACTTCGTAAAATTTTAGGTACTCACGTTCAGCAATCAGGCTCAAATATAACCAGTGAGCGTTTGCGTTTTGACTTTTCTCATCCTGAAAAGTTAACTGATGACCAACTTAAACAAGTTGAAAGCATGGTTAATGAGCAAATCGGTCGAGACCTGAAAGTTACCTGTGACACACTTTCTTTTGTCGAGTCACAAAAGCAAGGAGCGCTCGCTTTCTTTGGTTCTAAATATCCGGAAACAGTCACCATGTACACCATGGGAGATTTTTCCAAAGAAGTCTGTACTGGTCCCCATGTCGAACATACTGGAGTCCTTGGTAAGTTCAAAATTCAAAAAGAAGAATCTGCCTCTGCCGGTAAACGACGGATATACGCCACTCTTGAGTAAAAATATTTTGATATCGACTACCTTTACACCAAAGTGAGTGATCAAGACTGATTTTGTAGTATTCTTATATTGATGAATAGTGGTCCTTTTTGGTTAGCCAATATCAGTTCCGCCTCGCTTGCGGTTTCTCTAGTAACTTTCGAGCAAAGTTATCGAATATCTTCAACTGGTCCCAACATTCCTTTTGAACTCAGTCCTCATCCTTTTGCCCAAGCTGTAGACCAGTCTCTCTCAGCAGCGGCGCAAGCAGCTATGCTTGATTCCGATTCAGAACCGGATACTATTGCCCTAGTTATTCCACCATCATGGATTGGTATAGATGGCAAAATTTTATCCGAAAAACTCAAGTTATTTGAAGAAATGTTTCGGGATATGAAACTTCGCCCCATGGGTTTTATTAGCTATGACGATGCGATTGCGGAAACCAATAATCAGACAGAAGGCTATCTTTCTAGTTTTGTCTTAGTTAACTTTCAAAACGATGAAATGTTAGTTTCTTTAATTTATTTAGGAAAAGTGATCGAGCGGGTGGAAAAAAGTATTGTTGGAGAATTTAGTTCAGTACTCCTCGAAAATGCTCTGCTCGAACTAAAAACCGAGTCTACCCTTCCTCCTCAAATTATTGTCACTGGAACATATACTGAAAATATTCTCAGTAGTATCAAAGCCCACCCTTGGGTCGGTCGTAAAGATGTCGAAACTTTCCTTCACTTTCCCGATATCAAATCATACAATCCCCAAGAATTAACCACTGTTTTTCTTCAGGCGGTCACTTCGCAATTTGACAACTCACCTGTCTCGTCTAACCGTACTAAACCAGAAACTGAAGAAACAGAATCTGTAGATGAAGTTGAAGTAGTCGAGCCGGAAGAAGTTGCTTTCGAAGAAGATTCTCAAATAGAAACACCCTATCCAGTTGAAGACGAATCTGGCCTAACCGAGATTGATCCTGAAGATGTCGGTTTTGCTCCAATGGATGACAATTTTGCTCCCGTCGAAAATCTACCCCCACAAATTAACCTTTCCGAACCAGAAACGATAGTCGAACTTCCCAATATCCCCATCGCTACCACCAAACCAAAAGTAAATTTAAATTTTCCCAAAATAAAATTTAATAAGCCCACTCTTCCCCGCTTTCAATCAAAATCTTTGCTCATATTACTCATGTTCTCACCACTACTTATTCTTATACCTTTTTTCTATTCTAAAGCCGAGATAACTCTGTTCCTCACCCCGTATGATTTTCAAAAAACCGTCACTGCCACATTTGATCCAACTGTCTCCGAAGTTGATTTAAGTAAAGGAACTTTTCCTGTTCTAAGTTCAGTTAAGGAACTAAATACCTCGGTTACAGTCTCCACTACTGGTCAAAAAACAGTTGGTGATAGA
>JBAZZE010000020.1:0-17072 GCA_041658955.1 Candidatus Shapirobacteria bacterium | reverse complement strand
TAAATTATTGGGGTCTATGGGAAGAACCTTCGACAATTCAGGCAATAATTGCTGATTATGAAACTAAAAATCCAGGTGTAAAAATAAATTACGTCAGGAATCAAAAAGTAAATTATAGAACCAGACTCAAAACTCGAATAGAAGAAGGTGGAACTGATTCGCCAGATATTTTTAGATTTCACTCTTCATGGGTACCTCTTTTTAAATCAGATTTGGCTAAAGTACCAACTGATACGGCTGGTCGAGTGGGTTTGGATACTGATTTTTTTGAAGCATACAAAAATACCATTAAGACAAATGGTAGCTGGCAGGGAATCCCCTTGATGTACGATGGACTTTCACTTTTTTACAACAAGGATTTGATTGAGTCAGCTGGAGTAAGTTTGCCAAAATCATGGTGGGATTTGGAACAGTCAGCTTCCAAACTGACAGTTCGAGACGCCAATGGCAAAATTACTGTATCCGGGGCAGCACTAGGATTAGTAGATAATGTTGATCATTGGAGTGATATTGTCGGACTAATGTTGAAACAAGGTGGAGTCAACCCACTACTAACTGACGCTGATAGCGAGAAAAAACTACAAGACGTTCTAACTTATTATTCCTTATTTAAGACAAAATATCAGGTTTGGGATGAGGCACTACCTTCATCAACTGAGTTGTTTGCCAATGGTAAATTGGCATTTTATTTTGCACCAAGCTGGAGAGCTTTTAATATTGAGGAAATGAAGATACCCGAACTTAAGTACGAGATCACCACCGTACCTCAGCTACCAACCCTGAAGGATGTACCACCAGATCAAGTCAATAATGAAGCTAACTTAACTAACATTCACTGGTCAACTTATTGGGCCGAGGGAGTAAGTTCAAAGAGCAAAAATCAAAAGGAAGCTTGGAAGTTTTTGGAATTTTTATCAACGAAAGATAATTTAGAAAAGATGTATACTGCTGCATCACAGATTCGTAGTTTTGGCGAAATATACCCGAGAAAGAGTATGGCTGATAAAATGGAGTCCAACCCTCTGACTCGACCATTCGTCAAAGTAGCCAATAATGCTGATGGGTGGTATTTGTCTTCACGAACATTTGATGAAGGCTTAAATGACGAAATGTCAAAATACTTTGCTGACGCAATTAACGGTCTAGCCTTAAAAAATCTAACTGCTGAGATAGTGATGCCGGATCTTCGTAATGGCATTAACCAGATGATCCAAAAATATTCATTGAAATAGTAATGATCCTAATAAATTTTAAGACCTATAAAGAGACTTTTGGAGATGGTGCTATTAAATTGGCAAAAATTGCCAAAGAAGTAGCTGATGAACACAAAATTAGAATTGTAGTAGCAACTTCAACAATAGATGCGATTAGGGTAAAACAAGAAACTGGGGCCGATGTGTGGCTTCAAAGCGTAGATGAATTTAATGAAGGTAAATACTCTGGCTGGACATCAATGAAACAATCGATGCAACTGGGAATAAGGGGAAGTTTGCTAAATCATTCCGAGAGACAAAGACCAAAAGGAACGGTCCAAAAAATTATTTCTGGTAAACCAAATGGCTTTGAAATAATGTGTTGCGTAAAATCGCTTGGCCAAATTGAAGGATGGGTAGATAAGTTGTCACCGGAATGGATACTCTATGAACCTCCGGAATTAATTGCCAGTAAAGATAAATCTGTAGCAACTGAAAAACCGGAAATCATAAAAAATGCGGTGGCTTTAGTAAAAAATTCAAAATTAATCGTGGGAGCAGGCATCAAGAGTAAACAGGATGTGGAAGTTTGTTTAAAAATGGGGGCAAAAGGAGTTGGCCTTTCAAGTGCCTTCGTCTTAAGCAAAAATCCCAAGGAAGTATTGGAAGAAATTGCAGCTGGTTTTAATGGTATAATTTAACCCAAATATGGCTTCAATTGATAATCTTTTAGTTTCACTTTTTGTTGACGAGGTAGTCGGTGGGTTTATTGTAACCGTGCCACCGGGACACGTTGGATGTATTTACAGTATCTTTCAAGGTGTTTTGCAAAATGTTTGGTATCCTGGAATGCATTTTAAGATTCCAATAATTCACCGGGTAAAACTATTTAACGCTCAACTTATTGAATACACTATTTCTAAAGATGTGACGGTTAAGGACAACAAAGAAATCATGGGTGATGAGGTAATTAATGCAGTAACGGCTGATAATAAATTTGTAGCAGTCGAAGCAACCGCACTAATTAAACTCGACACAGAAAGACTTCCAGAGATATGGCAAAATATTGGCGAGAATTTTGTGTCAAAAGTTGTCCGTCCAGTTACTAGAAGTCGGATTCGAAAGGTGTTGACCAATCACACCTTAGCTATGGCATTGGCCACTTCCCGAAGCAAGATTGAAGATGAGATAAAACAAGAACTAAGAGATTCACTAAGTAATCATGGCCTAGATGTCGAGAACTTTTACCTTAGTTCACTGACACCAATTGAGGGCAAAGGTATCGAGGACACAATGAACTCCATAAAAAATGAAGTGGTGGGTGAAATGAAAACTGAAGAAGAGATTCGAAGTAGTCGGGTAATAAGTGGAAATATTCCAAAATCTAACTAGAACTAGTTCTAGCCTGCAAGAGACAAACCCCAAAGATGACAACTATCCGGTAGGATTGAGGCGGCTGAATTTAATGTTGATCCGGAGGTGTAGACGTCGTCAAACAAAATTATATTCAGTGGCGGGGCGGTAGTAGCGCAAGAGAAGGTAGTGTTTAGGCTTTGATGCCGAAGTCGACGATCTTTTATTAGAGATTGGGGAGGAGTGTTTTTAAGTCGAGTAATTAGATTTTCATTTGAGGTCATGTTTAATTCTTGAGATATCTTGGTGGCAAGGAGCTCAGATTGGTTATAGCCACGCCATAATTGGCGGTAGGGATGGAGGGGAATGGGGACAAATACAAAATTGTTTTCCTGCCAATAACGGAGTAGATGAGGGTAATGGTTTACTAGTGAATAAACTACCAGATCAGAAATTTCGTTAATAATGTCAGAAACAAATTTAAATTTTAAATCAGAAATGGCAGATTTGATAAGTCCTTTATAACGAAAAAGACTCAAATGACCTTCAAGTCGGCTATTTTTAGGTAGATGAATCCCCTTGTGGTTAAGACTTTGACGACAACTAAGGCAAAGATATAAGCCTGTGTGGCCACACAAACTACAGGTTCTGGGATAAATCATATCCAAAAAATATGACATCTAATAAGAGATTATCATGGGGATAACTTAGCGCGATAGCGCATTTTTGGGTTAAAATAGAGCCATGATAGATTGGTGGAAACTTTTTTGGGTGATGCTACCAGCGGGTATTGCAAACATGATTCCTCCGATGGCTGTAAAATTATGGCCAAAATGGAACACTCCCATTGATATGGGTAAATCATGGAACGGGAAAAGAATATTTGGGGATCATAAGACAGTACGAGGATTTGTGACTGGGATATTGGCGGCTGAAATAGTATTCCTACTATTAAAGAACATTACTATAAGAGAAGTGAACCACCCCCTGCCTTGGTTTTTTGGGGCGATAATGGGAATAGGTGCATTGTCGGGTGATGCCATAAAAAGTTTTTTTAAAAGAAGATTAAATATTCCTTCGGGTGTTTCTTGGTTTCCATGGGATCAGACTGACTGGTTTTTTGGAATTGTAGTAGTGTCGCTACCCTGGGTAATATTTAACTGGATAGAAGTGTTAGTAATGCTGACTGTAGGATTATTTCTCCACCTGTTGTTTAAGGTGCTGGGATACTTACTAAAACTAAACAAGACGCTTATTTGAGAGCAGATCAAAGGATTCGACAATTACCGGAATTCCCCGGACGAGGTTGTAAATTGTAGTTACCCAAACCATTATTTGGAGATAATAAAGATTGGTAGAAAAATTTATGGATTGATTTAAACGGCTGATAAGAACATAAATAGCAAAACAGAAAGTGGCAAATTTGATTACTCCATAAAGAAGACGACTAAAACGGGAAGAGACTACTATTTTGGAAAAAGCTGAACTGGAAAGTGAAAAAGGTGTCGAACTATTTTTACCAAAATTTATTTGGCGGATAGTGTCAGTAATTGATCCTCTGATAATAAAGATTATTCCAACAACAGAAGGAACAATACCGACACTGGCAAAAATTAGCCATAAGCCAATCTCCAAAGTTCGATCACCTAGAATATCCAAAATTGAGCCCAGAGTAGTTTCTTGATGATATGTTCGAGCAATATAACCATCAATACCATCGGAAAGATAGGAAATAACGATAATTGCTAGGGCAAGATAAAGACTGGTTAATGTATTTACAGATACAAGAATGGCGACGGGCAGAATAGATAATATTCGGAAAAGTGAAATAGCGTTGGGTATATTCATAGAATTTAACTTTGCCTTAGTTTACTACTAAAACGGAGAAACCAGTTTGGATTGAGACCACCAAGGGCTAGATAGTCTTCGATAATATCGAAAATAAAGTGAGCGGTGAAGGAAAGCCAAAAAACGGCAAAGTAGGCAGAGCTATGATTAACATAATAGAAAAAGAGAGCCAAGGAAAGTAAGGGGGTGAGAATGTTGTGAGAAAGAATAAAGTTATTTTTTTTGTGATTTTGACGAACATAGTAAATGGCTTTTGGTAGACCATACTTAAACAAGTTTAATCTAACCTGGGTGGCATATTCGGTGTTTCGGCCGTAAAGAAAAATAAAAAAGAGGTGATCAGCATCGGGTAGAAAACTGGCCAAAACAGCTATAAAAAACATAAGAACAATACCAGAACTTGGGAAAATGAGATAAGTTACTAATAAACTCACAAGACCAAAGCCCAAGTGAAAATATTCATGGTAATTTTCCATCAACTGAACCAGAAATGACCTTTTCATTGATAGAATTATACAGTC
The DNA here is from genome assembly GCA_041658955.1 of Candidatus Shapirobacteria bacterium. Taxonomy (GTDB): domain Bacteria; phylum Patescibacteriota; class Microgenomatia; order UBA12405; family UBA12405; genus UBA2283. The sequence goes on along the minus strand of JBAZZE010000020.1, from coordinate 12,157 downwards.
TATGAAACAAAGAATTGTGTCGGTTGATTTTGATGGGGTAATTATTCAAAAAATTTTTCATCGAGATTTTGTTGATCAGGGAAAAAAGGGTCAAAAAAAGCGTAAGTTGATTAGTAAAATCGCTGATGTTCTGGACTTAATTTGGACGAAGATCAACCAAAATTGGAGACAACCAGTACCTGATAGTGATGAGGGGCTAAAAAAGTTAAGAGCTAAAGGTTATGAGGTGGTGATGCTAACTAGCCGAAAAAGTTACTTGAGAGCAACGACAATGAACTGGGTTAAAAAATGGAATTATTTTGATCTTTACGACAAATTTTATTTTAATAATACTTATATTGGTTCGGCGGATAGCAAAGTTTTAAACGTGGGTAAAGTTGGGTCAGAAGTTCATATAGATGATAACTGGACTACTCTAATTCAGTTAGCGAAAAGCTATCCCAAAATGAAACTATGGTACTTAGGTGACAGACGTAAGAACAAAAAACTTAAAAATATTGAGCAATTCCATAATTGGAAGGAAATAGTTGAAAATATACGCTAATTTTGGTATAATTTCGATGTTCTAAAACTTTGGAGATGTACTGCATCGACGGAGTGAGTACCTTAAAAAACTGCAAGCCGACTTTGATCCATTGAGTCGTTAAACAGGGTCAAAAATAACATGCCAAAGCTAAAACTTTCGGTGTCAATCTAGCTCTTGATTTCTCAGGCTTCGGTTTGAGTACTTCAAAAGTTGCTCCAGCTTATCTTTCATAAGCCAGCTGACCATCGGTTAATCCCCTATTCTTGAGGAGGTTAGTCGGTGTAAATTAAACAAGAATGCTTACCCACCAATCTCGATTTTGATGGGGATTAAGCGAGGGGTAATGCCCTCACCAATCGACACTTTAACACTTTACGTTAGCTTTAGTTGTTAAAGGTGTAGGATAAGGCTAATCTAAGCTTGTAGAAGTTTTTTATCGTCCGCTTTCGGACCCGGGTTCAATACCTGGCATCTCCGCTATTAAACTTAAAATCCGCTTTTGGCGGATTTTTTGTGGTTGTAAACAAAAATATATTTGATATCTTATAGTCCTGTGCCACAAATAACTGTTTCGAAAGAACAATTGAAGGCGATGATAGATTCCGGGGCATTCGGGGATAAACAGTCACCGAGAATCAATATTAAGGAAGCTTTAGATACTGGAATGGTGACAGTTACTTACGGTGATGACTTTTCACCCATAGTTGTGAGAAGTAGTCTTTCAAGTGGGCAATCTACGGTGCAATTCAACTTAGATAGACTAGCTATGTTTGAGAATCTTACCAAACCAAAAAAGTAGAGCGGTTAACTAAGCCTGCTCCCTTTTAAAATCTTTAGACTTAATCTTTTCTTTCTTTTCGTATTTTCGAAGTTTTCTGCCGACACCAATTTCCATTTTGAACCAATTGTGTTTGAGGAAAATACTGATGGGTATGATCATATATTTTTGATTGCGAAGACTCTGAAGTTTGGCGATTTCTTTACTAGAAAGTAGTATTTTACGTTCTTTGGTTTTATCGACTTCTTGAGACTGAGCGAATTTGTAGGGTTCGATGGTTAGGTTAAAAACAGTCGGGATACCGTCAATTATTTCAATTTTTGATCCATTAAACTGGACACCTTGAGTGCGCAGTGATTTGGCATCTGATCCGGTAAGAACGAGACCGGCTTCGAATTTATCTTTAAATTCGTAGTCAAGCGAATCTCGATTAAAAAATCGCATACAGGGGAATTATATCGTAAAGACCACTATACCTATTGATCAACTCCGAGTTATAAATTTATTTGATAGATTTTCTTGTCACCACAAAGAACAAAAAGTCGATTGGTGGCAGAATCAAGGGCAATACTAAGAACATGACGATCACCAAAGTTGTAGCTCGAAGCAGTGGAGCCGTCTTTGCGATAAACATAAACCAAATTATCCTTTTCGGTGAAAGCTAATATTTCAGAATTTAAAGCAGTGACTAGATTGTCGGCGCTAGTTAAACTAGAAGCGATTTGGGACTTAAATTCACCTTTTTCACCACGATTGTAAGGAACCACATTACCACCTTTGGTGATTACCCAGACTTGGCCATTAATTGCGAATGAAGATGCGCCAGAAGGGAACTCCTGAGGTTTCTTGACCCACTCGGTGGCCGGGCCAAAACCACTTCCGGATGGGGTGTACTTCCAAATGCTTGTGGTTGAATTAGAACCACCCATTAGATAGATACTGCCGTTCCACATGGCGATCTTACCCCAATCAAAATCTTTAACGCCATCAGTAATGGTAAGCACTGTCGTAAGCGAGACACCATTAAAAGATTGGATCTTTTTATCGGCAAGAAAATATAATTGACCGTTGTTTTCACTGAAGCTTATGGTGTTTTTGAGAGCATCATTGTAGACGATTTTTTGTTGGCTCTTAGTTGAAGTGTCTAGCTTGTCAACATGACCATTTGATTTGTCGAGGAGAAATAGATTATTTTTTTGAATAATTATTTGGGAATAGGAGGCGGATGAGTTGATCAGAGTTGTGTCGTAAAAATGTTGTGGTTGATAGCTGTCAGCAGAACCAGTTTGAGAGAGAATTTCGTCAGTTGAAGCAATAAGCTTAGTCACCTCTTCGTCATGGATTTTTAGTTCTCGCATTTTGGAAGCAATTTCCTTGGCATTTTTGGCAAGGGTTTGGGCCTCGGAAAGATTGATATTTTTGACTACTTTAGCGTTGTCCAACTTAGTCTGGTACTGAGATTTTAACGATTGATATTCAGTCTCTACCCGAGTTTCTTGGTTTCGTTTTGACCCAAAGAAAATACTGACTGACAAGGCAACTAAAATGATAAGACCAATAAAAATATTTAGACGACGGCGTTTTTTGATACCAGAAGAGTCATGAGAAGTAATATAGACCGAAGGTTGGCCTTGGGGAGAGACTTCTTCAGAAGAGGTTGATTCTGATTGGGGTTCATCAATCTCGACTGTTTCTTCGATAGGACTTGTGTCAGCTGATGTGACAGCTGGTGTTTCCATCATTATCGGTAGGTGCTGATTATCATCATAAATTCCTACTAGTAGCCCGGCGAGAGTTGGTTGTGATGAAAGTGTATATAGAGCCGAGAGAAAACTTTCTTCTATTTCCTGAATAGTGGGGAAGGCTAAAAATGACTTTAGTTTTTCTAAAGTTAAGTTTTCATAAAGTCCAGAAGTGCATAAAAAAAGAAGGTCATTCGTCTCGACTTTCCCAGAAATCAGAGAAACTTCACCTGTTTCTCCGACAATTATTTTGGAAATATTTTTACCTCTAACTAAAAACCCATAACCAGAGTTGTACATGGCTATATAAAGATGCGACTGATGAACTATAGCGACAGTTAGGGAAATATCGACTAATTCATTTTGAGTGCTAGCTACAACTGATTCGACGGTACTTTTTAGAGAAACTGGAATCGGAGTGTCTTTTTGTGAAAAATATTGACTATTAATCTCATCAATCAGTCGATGCCCTAGGTCACTAGTCGAGCTATCCTGATCGGAGATAATATTTACCAAAGCAAACAAGTGTCCTTTTTCCAAAACGAGTTGATGGTCATCCGGTTCGTTCTCCCAATATTGTGACCATGAGTTTTCTTCGGTATGGCCCAAGAAAGATCGACATATGAAGTGCATTAATTAAGTATAATGTTTTACACCTGAAATGTCGAAGAAGGAAAGAAACAAAAATCTAGAGTATTACCAAAGTTAGGAAAACTAGGAATATTGAAAAAGCGACATGGAGATAAGCGAAGGTTATGAGGATGGTATTAAATTTATCATTGACGTGTTTACTCATCATGGTGGTTTGTTTGACCACAATAAAAGCAAATAGAAGATAGAGAATAGAGCCAAGTACAAAAGAAAATTTTTGAACTAGGAGCATGTAGGTGTTGATTTGGGGAAACATTAGATTTTGCCTCCTTTGTATTGGTCTCTAATTTCTTGAAGTACTTTGATAATTTTTTCAGGATTAGCAACTCGTCCAAATTCGAGTTCGTTTACTTCAGCAGCAGTTTGGATAAGGACATTACCATAATTAAAAACCGTAGGAATGGCACCAATTACAGCTGAGGTAACATCCTGAATAGCATCAATAGTGGCTTCGGAATATTTTTTGGTCAGAAGGTTATTGAAATCTATATCAATAACTCGTTTGGAAGTAATAATATAAACATTAAAATACCAAGAAAGAAAACTTTCGAATGCATAGGCAAAAGTAATCAGGTACCAAAAAAGGTAGCCGACAAACATGTAGGCAGCGGGGATGTTCAGTAAGGTTGGAACAAAACGAAAAAGCGAAGGAACAAAAACCATAAACAGGGAAATGAGCACCCAACGGACATTGGTGAACCAATGCTGTCTGGCAACCAATAGAACTACCTCATCATCATCTCTTTCCTGAAAGTCAAAAACGTGAGGGTGAATGAGAAGAGAAGAAAGTGGGTGGGTAGTATGACCCAAAATTTTGTAGACACTTTCAACTAAAGGATTTGTATTTGGAGTAACTGGCAAAGTAGGAACCACATCTGGGGTCTTAGCTACTTTCTTTTCCTTTTTTAAGGCAATAGACTTTCTTACCGGATTTGGTGTAGGCGTGGAAGTTATTTGGTCGTCTGGGGCAATTGTATCAACATCAGAAACTCGAGGCATAGCGAATTATAACAAATTAGAGGGAAATTTCATTGTTTTTGAGCATGGTGACTATCTGTTGCGCCAAAATAGTGGCATTTTGACTTTTGGGAAGATGAAAGAAAAGTTGTCGAGTATCGGGAGAATGTTGCTGGATGTGAAGCTCGGTTGAATAAGCCATCCAATTGCAATTGTATTTGCCCATGTGTTCGCCAACACTAAAGATATGAGTATCAAGATTATCAAGTGGAGGCAGTGAAAGCTCAAGGTTTATTGGTGAAAATGGATAAATCGACTCTTCACCATAAACGTTGTGGGCGACTGTTTCGAGACGAATTCTGTCGGTTTTACCAAAGAAATCCCCTAAACCGATGATGAGTGAGTATTGATTGTGTTCAATATATTTTTTAAAAAAAGACTTGGGGTGAAAAAAAATCGGAAGAAAAATAATATTCGGGCTAGGTAACAGTTTTTGAAGTTCAGTGAGTGTTCTACGGGAAATATTAGTAGCCCATTGGTTACTAAAAGCATAAATTAGTGTTGGCAAGTTTATTTTTTCTCGATATTAAACAACCCTGACTTGGCAGTAAGCGCGCCTGGAGCACGGAGAGTAAAAATGTCACGGAAATCATCGCCATCAAAGACTAAATCACCTTTATCTGTCCCCACTCTGACGGTTTTAGTATAGCCACCAGTGGAGTAATCAACACTAACTGAGTTGACTCGAGTAACTGGCCCACCCTTGTCGGAGACTTGGCGTTTTAACTCGTCTTTGGACCATGAATTGGGGTCACAACCACTGATGCAATTTTGGTTTTGAGAAAGATGACCTTGGTCATTGGTTTTGGTGAAATACAAAACGGCATTGACGATGTCACTAAATTCTTCGTTGTTGAGCCATGGGTGAGAACGTCCATAGGCGGAACCAGTCCGAGATTTGTACCAACCTTTGTAATACCAGGCAGAACCAGCAGATTTTTCGTAAGAGCTAGAAGGCCAACAAGATTGGTTGCCACAGGTAGTGTCCCAAATTTGAGGAGTAGAATGGCCAGCTGAAGAATAAGAAAGAATCGAGCCCCCAGAAGTAGAAGCGTATTTGGTGGAAAAAATCTGACCGGTTTTATTACTTTTGACGACCATACCCCGAGTATCGGCTACAGCTTGACGCCAGCGACCGGGAGAATTGAGACGGGATTTACTATAAACCTGACAGGCTTCAGTGACACAGATTTGTTTGTTTAAGTTTTCGGTCCGACTAAGGGCGTATGTCCGAGCTGCAATGGCTTGGGCTTTTAACGCTTCATAGCCACCTTCGTCTCCCCACTTGGCGGGCATTTCAGCAATACCAACAAGATAGTTGTCTTCAAAAGGTAGAGTGCCAACATCAGTTTTGATGGAACTTCCGGTATCAATTTTTTCGATATGAATATCTCCATAATAAGCCTTGAGAATTGTTTCATAATTTTGACCAGCCTTGGCACGGCCAAAAGCACCATATTGACTCATACCGTTGCGATGCGGGGCACCAAAGGAAAAGACAGCGAAAGCTGGGGAAAAACCAGGATTATAATCTGATCGAGAAGCTGGATCATCACTACTACTGACATCGCCGACGCTAGTAGAGAAGAGGGCGTTCTTTTCAGCGATTAATGACTGTTGGCGTTTACTAAGATCGGCTTTATAAGTTTCCGCTTTTTTAATCTCCCCTCCTAGGAAAGTAATTCGGGATTCAAAACTTTTCTTGAGTCCGGAAAGTTTGGTCTTTTCGCTTTCTAATTTTGTTTTGTTTTGATTTAAGCTTGAGATGTCAGAAACATAGGTGGTAATTGTATTTTTGTCTTGATTGATAACTGCTTGGTACCAGGAGTAAGAGCGAAGGAGTGAGGTAGATTCATGGCTAGAAAAAAAGACCAAAAGTGGATTGTATTTACGGCTATTGATGTAATACTGACGGACCCGTTCGAAGAGAAGTGTTTTTTGGACTTCGAGGTTGGTTTCTTTATCGATTAATTTGTCACCTAGGGTGATAATTTGTTTTTCCATGTTGGCAATAGTCACCTTGGCGGAGGATATCTTTGATTGGAGGCCAGTCGATTCTTTTTGAAGTGGATTGATAGCGTTCTGAAGGTCGGTTATTTTTTTACTGATAAGTGAGATGCAAGGATCTTGGTTTCCGGGGTTATTCTTAATACAATCATCGACTTCATCTGCTAAAACTACATGATTACTTCTACCAATACCGACATAAGGGATGAGGATAAAAAGTGAGACTACAAAAATGATACTAATGAAAAATTTCTTGACCACTAATAATTTTAGCATTGAAGAGGTCATGTTATACTTGGGTATGCGTTTAGGGAAATTGGCCAAAGTACTGTTATTTGTGATGGTTTTAATGGCGAATTTTGTAAGTCCTGTCCAAGCTGCCGCCAGTAAAGCATTTTGCCAAACAGGTAATGATCCGAAAGTTAGCACTGCGTTTGGATGTGTCCCAGTGAAGATTGATGCATTTGTAGCTTGGCTACTCCCATTTATGTTTGGTATTTCTGGAGGGATTGCATTCCTACTGATGGTTTATGGTTTTATATTACTAACAACATCAAGTGGTGATCCAAAAAAAGTCGCTGGAGCACAAGAAACAATTACTTCAGCTATAACCGGACTACTTCTTTCAATATTTGCCCTATTCCTTCTACGGCTAATCGCTGTAGGAATATTAAAAATTCCTGGAATTAACTAATATGGCAATAACTCTTCCAAAAGATGCTGTTAGTAATAAGTTTCCAAATTTGGGATCAGTAGTTAGCGCTGCTTTACCCTACGTATACGTGATAGCCGGACTTTCAATGTTGTTAATGATTATTGCTGGGGGAATCACACTAATGACTGCAGCTGGCGATCCGGCAAAATCTAAGGAAGGCTATGGTAAAATTTCTGCTGGAATTATTGGGTTTATCATTATTTTTGTAGCTTATTTTGTAGCGCAAATTGTACAGGTAGTTTTTGGGGTAAAGTTTTTGTAAGCAATGAGATTAATCAAAATTGTATTGGGAATTGGATTGATAATCATAGTCCTACAATTTTTAGCTCCATTTCTCCTCAAATTTATTGAAAGTAATTTTGGGGTCAGTAACTTGGGAAATGTAGCGTTGCCAAAATAGTGGATTATAATTGGGAATGAAATCTAAAATCGATCTAAACGAATTGGGAAAATTAATCTGCAAACAGGCCGAAGAAAAAGGCTGGGGACATACTAAGGAAACACTGGTAGTATCTGAAAAAATGATACTAATAAGTACCGAAATTACCGAACTTGAGGAAGCAAGAAATAATAAGGACACTTTACCAAAAGATACTATGGCTTCGGAATATGCTGATGTACTTACCAGAACATTACACTTGGGAACTGCTTGGGGAGTAGATTTTAATAAAGAATTTAATTATGAGTCAAATATTAAATCGGTAGAGGGAAATTTTGACTACATGGATCTGCTTTATTTACACGACCTAGTTGCCAAAGGCTATGAAGCTTATCGACACAAAGAGATAACTGAATTTATGGAGTACTTAAAACTGATTGCCTATGAGGTAATCAAAATGAGTGAAGCCGATGGAGTGGATATTGAAAAAGGTGCCAGAGAAAAAATGGAAATAAATATGCCCAGAGTATGGAGCAAAAATGACCTGAATGGAAGTTATACCAAGTAACTTATTTTCCAAGACGACGATCACGCTGTTGATACCAAACCAGGGCTTTTTCAAATTCTTCGGGGCTAAAGTCGGGGAAAAGAATGGGGGTGAAGAAAAGTTCGGCGTAAACTGATTGCCAAGGAAGATAACCAGAAAGTCGCTGTTCACCACCGGTGCGGATAATCAGGTCGGGGTCAGGGAGACCGGCAGTATCAAGATGACTAGCAAATACTTCATCAGTGAGAGTAGAAGGGTCAATTTTTTCAGTGAGGATTTTCTTGACGGCGCGGAGGATTTCATCACGTCCGCCGTAATTTAGAGCAAAAGTAACATTGATTTTGTCGTTTTTAGAGGACATATCCATCATTTCCATGGTTTTTTTGGCAATATCGGCGGGAAAACGGTTGATATCACCCAGAAGTCGAAGACGAGCACCCCGTTGGATAAAACGGGCGGCGAGTTTGGCTAACCCAAGTCTGAAGACATCAAAAAGGCCGGATAACTCTGTTTCATCACGTTTCCAGTTTTCAGTGGAGAAAGCCCAGAAGGTAACATTCCCGATACCCAATTGGCCACAACGTTCAATAAGAGGCTCAATGACGTTGATAGCGGCATGTTCATGGCCTTTGACTGGATCAAGACCTTGGGCACGAGCCCAACGACGATTGCCATCCATGATGATAGCGACATGCTTAGGTAACTTTTGGAGATCAATTTCCGGATTTAAGACGTTATTTGCCATAGATGCTTAGTCGATGGATTTTAACAAAGTATTTGCATTTAGTCATTAGATACAAAAAAATCCCCCATTGCTGGGGGATTTTAATTTCTTTTTTATTTAATCACTTATAAGAAGCCAATACTGTTAGTACCAGAAAGAGCTTGATTCATGCAATGAAAACTGTTTTTCGGCGAACCGATAACATATTTTCAAAGAAATCCTCAAAGGAGGTGATCCATCTGCACCTTCCAGTACAGATACCTTGTTACGACTTAACCCTCATCGCTGAATTCACCTTGATTCGGCTAAAAGCCAAGCTTCAGGTGCCCTCAACTTTGCTGATTTGACGGGCAGTGTGTGCAAGAGGCGAGAACGTATTCACCGCGCGCTGCTGATGCGCGATTACTACCAATTCCGGGTTCATGCAGGCGAGTTTCAGCCTGCAATCCCAACTGAGGAAAGGTTTGTGGGATTGGCTCCACCTCGCGGTTTCGCAACCCATTGTCCTCTCCATTGTAGGATGTGTGTAGCCCTGGACATAAGCATCATGCTGACTTGACGTCGTCCCCTCCTTCCTCCTAACAAAATAATGCTAGGCAGTCTCCGGTGACACAATAACACCGGATGGGGGTTGCGCTCGTTACCTCACTTAAGAGAACAACTCACGTCACGAGCTGACGACAGCCATGCAACAGCTGTTTATCACCCTCTAAGGATTCCCCCGTTTCTGGGGGTTTGCAGATAAATGTCAAACCCAGGTAAGGTTCATCGCTTTGTATCGAATTGAACCACATGCTCCACTGGTTGTGCGCCTCCCCGCCAATTCGTTTGAGTTTCGGCCTTGCGGCTATACTCCCCAGGCGGTATGTTTAACGCGTTAGCTTACATCCCCCACAATAAATTGCAGAGAATTAACATACATAGTTTACGGCTAGGACTACTCAGGTCTCTAATCTGATTGGCTACCCTAGCTTTCGTCTCTGAGTGTCAGCAAATACCTAGTTACCCGCCTTCGCGCTTGGTGTTCTTTTTAGTATCCACGGATTTTACCCCTACACTAAAAATTCCAGTAACCCCGATATCACTCTAGTCTTACAGTATCCTACCCCTGCCTCCGGTTGAGCCGGAGTCTTTGAAATAAGACTTATAAAACAACCTACAGACGCTTTACGCCCAATAAAACCGGGTAACGCTTGCAACCTACGTATTACCGCGACTGCTGGCACGTAGTTAGTAGTTGCTGATTCAAAATGCCTTCATGGCAAAATAAAAGAAGTTTACGACCCGAGAGCCTTCATCCTTCACGCGATGTCGCTGCATCAGACTTTCGTCCATTGTGCAAGATTCCTAACTGCTGCCTTCCGTAGAAGTATGGGCCGTGTCTCAGTCCCATTGTGACGGACTCTCCGCTAAGAGCCGTTAGCCGTTATAGCCTTGGTAGGCCGTTACCCTACCAACTAGCTGGTGGCAAGTACGCCGCTTCTCAAGTGACTTGCGTCTTTACTCTTTCGAGACTATGGAAAATTACCCCACCTTTCGGTGGGCTATGTTCCGCTTGAGAGTACGTTCGTACTCATTACTCACCCGTTCGCCACTGAATCTATAATCTACACGAAAACATCGAAATGATCATTAAAATCGATTCTTATCAAAGTTCTATAAAAATATTCCAAAAGTGGAAAGACTTAAAAAAGTTAAGAAGTTATCAATGTCTTCGTGTAGACTACAAATCCCGTTCGACTTGCATGTCTTAGGCACATCGCCAGCGTTTACCCTGAGCCACGATCAAACTCTTAGTACAAATCCCGAATGATCGGGATAATTTTTTAGAAAGAAATACCGAATTATCGGTGTCATCCTTCTGGCACTAACAGCCGTGGCTTCAAATAAAGTGATTAAATGTTAAGGTACAAAAAGAAACAGTCTCAACGACTGTGTAGCTATTATATTACAAAAAGATCATTTGTGCAGGGGGTAAGTTAGGTTTAGAGAATTATCTTATTAGATTCAGGGAGGATATCGCAAATAGTCTCCTCAGCAGAAGTAAAGATTGTTTGGTAGGTATGGCAAATATCGACTACTAACTGACGATGTTCTGGGTCAAGTTCGGAGAAGATATCATCGAGTAAAAGGATGGGTTTTTGGTGATATGTCTCTTCTAGGTAGTTAATCTGGGCTAATCGAAGGGCCAAAACAGCTAATCTTTGCTGACCCCGACTCCCCCAAAAGGCCAAATTTTTGTCTGAGGCTGAGAAAGCTTTACTATCAAAACTAAAATCATCACGATGAATGCCTGCTTGGGTATAACCAAAGTTGAGATCGGAAATGTATTGTTGGTCAAGTTTTTCTTGAGTTAGGACCGAAGGCCGATAGTTGAGAGATAATTGTTGGATTTCAGGGAGGGGGTGCTGGCTGAAATAATGATTGACAGAGCGAATAAGGTTTTGACGAAAATCCTGAATAACGGTGGCGTTTTTGATTAGAGATTGATCCCAATAAAAAAGTTCGGATTTACTGGCCCGATTCTCGCGGATCATGTCCAAAAGTTCATTACGGTGTTTGAGAGCCCGATTGTATTGAGACAGAGCACCAGCATAGCGCCACTCGGTACTACTAAAGACACTGTCTAAATAATCTCGACGACGAGTGGGTGATCCAGTGACCAGTCGAATATCTTCTGGTTCGAAGACGACAGTTTTGAGAGTACCTAAGTATTTGGGACGGGTTTTGACAACTTTATCGATAAAAAATTTGCGAGTGGCGGAGACTTTACCAACTTCTTTACTCAGTTGACACTCGAGCTCGGTTTGATGATCATTGATGTTGATTATTCCAGTAACGATAGTGTAAGTAGAATCCCATTTGATGAGCTGACCTAAGGCACTACTACGGAAACTTTTACCAGAGGACAGGAAATAAATAGCTTCAAGAATATTGGTTTTACCAGTGCCGTTGTGACCGACAATCAAGTTGGTTTTGGGTCCAAATTCAATGACTCTATCAGTGTAAGAACGGAAGAAATTAAGGTGAAGTTTGCTAAGATACATCTATGTCTAAAGATATCATGAAAG
>JBAZZE010000019.1:0-18250 GCA_041658955.1 Candidatus Shapirobacteria bacterium | reverse complement strand
CATTCAGCAGATCAAATTACCCGCGAAGAAATGATGCCCATAGCCCGCCAGTATTCACTTGACGAATTAGCCAAAGCTCTAGATTACTATACAAAAAAAACCAACAGACAGGTATTTTTCGAATATTTATTAGCCAAAGATGTCAACGATAGTGATTATCATCTTGAGCAACTGATTGAATTTCTGAGAACTAACAAATTATTTTATTTAAATCTTATTCCTCTAAATCCGATCAAGGGTGGTCTTACTCCTTCCCCTAGACTCGAAAAATTTCAAAATGAATTAGTTAGAAGCAACATCGATTTTTCAGTCAGACATTCTATAGGTCAATCCATCAACTCAGCTTGCGGTCAATTAATAGTGGAAAATACGATATAATCAATTATGCTCATTGATGAAGTTAAAATTACCCTACAAGCTGGTAAAGGAGGGGATGGACTAGTCCATTTCTATACAGACCGCTGGCGACCAAAGGGTGGCCCTGATGGTGGTAATGGTGGTGATGGTGGTAATGTTTATTTTCGTGCCGTCTCTGATATTAGCAAGCTTCATCAATTCCGACATCAAAAAAATTATGAAGCCCAAGATGGTCAAAAAGGTGGCCCCAACAATTGCACTGGTAAAAACGGTGAAGATCTTTATTTGGAAATACCCTATGGTTCAGTTGTAACTTATGACAATGGCACTGAGATTGAACTTGATCATGTAGGTCAAATTATCATTGCCAGTAAAGGTGGTCGAGGTGGTAAAGGAAATCATCATTATCGCAGTGCTACCAATCAAACCCCAAAAGAACATACCGCCGGATTCAATCCTCCTATAAAAAATGTTCATATCCAGCTCAAGCTTATTGCCGACATTGGTCTTATCGGTCTACCAAATGCCGGTAAAACATCGCTTTTAAATGAGTTGACTACTGCCAACGCCCAAGTTGCCAATTACGCGTTTACCACCCTAGAGCCAAATCTTGGTGTCATGAAAAGTGGTCAAATTATTGCCGACATCCCTGGACTTATCGAAGGTGCTAGTGATGGAAAAGGTTTGGGATACAAGTTTCTCAAACACGTTGAAAGAACTCGGGTACTTGTCCACTGTGTCTCCGCCGAATCATCCGACCCTGTCGCCGACTACCAAACTGTCCGTAAGGAGCTAGAAATGTATAGTGAAAAGCTAGTTAACAAACCAGAAATGATTGTTCTAACCAAATCTGACTTGCTAGATGAAAAACAAATCAAAAAAATCAGTAAATCAATTAAAGCCAACTTGTCTGTATCCATTGCTGATGATGCTAGTTTGAAAAAACTTTCTGATCTTGTCACTAAGATGGCAGCTCCACCTATCGAATAATTTAAATGAAATTGCAACAAAAAACCCGCTGTGTTCAGCGGGTTTTGTTTTTCCAATATTAATTAGGCTAAAGCCTTCTTCATTCTTTCCCAATCTTTCTTAAGGTAAGTCACAATTTTTTCAGCGCCTGATTTTGTATTTTTAAAATCATCTTTAAAATCAGCAACTACACCCTCGACTACCTTACCGTATTTTTCTTTATCAAGTTCCTCACCGGCAGTTCGGATTGAAGCTACTTTGCCAACTACAGCATTCTTTACTTCATTGTATTTATCAGTTGCATCTTCGGTTACTTTACCAAAGACATCTTTTACTCTTTCTTTAGTTTCGCTAGTTTCAGTTTTAATTCTTTTTGATATTTCGGATGCTAGTTTGGCAATATCTTTACGAGTTTCTTTACCTGATTTTGGAGCCAACAAAAGCCCCCCGACTGCACCTGCTAACGCACCGATTACACCAGCTAAGAAAAATCCACCTTTGTTTTTTGACATATTTTATTTAAAGAATAACTGTCTTAAGTCTACGAGATCGTCTAATCTGTGTCAAGAAATATACAGAACCTAGTACTAATATTGGCATAAACATGTTGCCATATTTAATAATATTTTTGACGTTTTCTGAGATTGGTTTTAGAGGGTTCATCACCATTTCTTTGTTTCTTATTTCAAACATTCCACTATCCCCAGACATATAATCAATTAGATTCAGTGCCATGGCTAAGTTTTGCTGACTGTTGACTACAAATTGGTCAGTAATAAAATCCTTATCACTAATAACCGCCAATTTTATTTTGTCACTACGTACGGCTCCGATCACATATTTTTTACCTCCTTCTGCAGTTTTCTTAATATTGCTCGGTGATATATCTGCTATATTGTCATCCATATTGGAATCTTCTATCCAAAACAAAGGTTTGGCATCCGCACTTGTTTCAATGCCTCCAGTCCAAGGAATAAGTAGAGAATTAATTCCTGAAAGTGTTGGGTTGGTCTTATCTATTTGAGCAGAAGAAATTTGTAACCAATAAGGATATTGAACTAAAAAGCTCCCTGTCTGTGTTTTAAAACTGGCTATAGCACCCTTAGGACTTGTTATCAGTCCATCGCCCAACTTCATCCCTCTGTCTTCAAGAATTTTTTCCAATCCTGTCTCGGCAACTTTGGTGGCAGTCATACTCTGACTTACCGATACCCGATCCAAAAATATCACAGTCGGTTTTCCACTATCTAACCATTTTTTTAGCTTTGTCTGGCCTTTATCGTCAATCTTTGTAGATCTTCCAATTATTACCAACTCGCTAGCTTCGTTTGGAATTTCTTTGTCACCATCAAGAGTTACATCAATCAATTTATATGATCGTTCTAAAAATTTGCGTAAATATTGGACTCCGCTTTGAACTGAATTTTCCTCTTCGGCTATGGCCAGAGTTGGTACAGATTTTGTTGTTAGTTTAATAATTCCCGAAGTGAGTAAATATTCCAAATTGCCTACATCCCCAGCTACTGGCAATACATCATACTTTTCTTTATATTTCATCACTAGTCCAAAGTAACCTTTTTGGACTTCAAATTTGTCATTTTTAATTGAAGAAAATTGAAGTTCCTTAATCCCGTATTTAGCCACTTCAGTCTTCAATTGATCACTAGAAGTTGGGTCGACTATGGTTAGTTTAAATTTAGACTTATTTACTGTCTCCATCGATTTCAAGATAGCCTTTAAACCATAGAGAAGTGGTCTGACATCACCTGGCAAGTTATTTGAGGCATAGACCACTACTTCAACTTGTCCATCGATATTGTTGACTGTTGATTTGGTGTAATTTGACAGACTATTTATTTTGTTTGCACTCAGATCAATTTTTAGATCAGGTAATTGATACACTCCAAAATTAACCGCCACAATAAATCCCACAAATAAAATTATTGATATTAGACTAATTAGTTTTTTCATTTGCCTTTTGTGCCAACCAAGTAAACAGTACCACTACTGATACCAAGTAAACTACCGCGTTTAGTCCCAGTTCACCATTATAAAAAGTAGTCATTTTATCGCCCAAGCTAAGTTGTTCAAAAACTCTGACCATAAAGTAGGGGATTTTGGACAGAATTATTTCTTGGCTCATTAGACTGTTTAAGACCAAAAATATAGTTGTTCCGATAAATGCGACAGCCGGATGTTTGGTTAAGCTAGATATCCACAGTCCGATAGCCAGATATGTTGATCCAAGTAAAAAAAGTCCCAAGTATCCAGAAAATACTACACCCAAATCCATCTTCCCTAAATAAAGTATGCTAAGAAGAGACGGTAATGACAATAAAAGACTAACTAGTAAAAATCCCATTCCTGCCAACATCTTCCCCCACAAAATCATTGTTATATTTACCGGATTGGTTGTGAGTACCTCCCAGGTCCCATTTCTTTTTTCGTCAGCAATCCACCCCATGGTAATTGCCGGTACAAAAATCGAGTACAGATACCCCATTGTTTGCAGTAGTGGCTTTATATCTGCATTCCCAGCAACGAAGACATCACCCCAAAATACCCAACAGGCCAACATCAACATAATTCCCAAAAACACATATCCAATCGGATTATAAAAATATCCTTGGAATTCTTTAGTGGCTATCGTTAATATTTTTTTCATGACGTTAGTTGTATAAACTTTTTCTCAAGATTCTTAATTTTAGAAGTGGTTTCATCTAGTACAATCTTGCCCTGACTAATTATCAGTAATCGACTACATATGGCAGCAGCCTCGGGCAATATATGTGTCGATAAAATAACCATTTTTTCTTTGGCTAACTTTTTAATTAATTGTCTTATCTCAATAATCTGTTTAGGATCAAGGCCAGTTGTTGGCTCATCAAGTATCAAAAGCAAAGGATTACCTATCAATGCTGCCGCCAACCCCACTCTTTGCTTATAACCCTTGGACAATGTTTCAATTTTATTTTCAAAAACATCTATTAATCCGCATTCAACAGCAACTCTATTCGATTCAACCTCAAAATCTGCTGAATCCTTAACCTTAGCAGTGTACTCCAGATACTCTCTAACCTTCATGTAGCCATACAATGGGTTGTTTTCTGGTAAGTAGCCAATCTTTTTTTTATGTGCCAATGAATTTAAATTTACTAATTCCTTATCCCACATTACAAATCCACTTTCGCCCCCAAAATAACCAGTAAGTATTCTCATCAAGGTAGTTTTTCCGGCACCGTTTGGACCCAAAAGTCCGGTAACGCTTTTACTTTTTATTACAAAACATACATCGTTTAGGACAGTTTTAGTTCCGAATTTTTTAGAGATGTTTTTTACTTGGAGCATTTTCTATTTTCAATATTTTTTTTATCACAACAAAAACCAGTAGTGCAATAATCAAAAAGTTTAACAGTGAACCGATTAAATTACCGATCTTAAAATCAGATCCAGCTATTGTAAATACTATTTCCCGCCACGAACCAGTTGGTGACATTATCCCAATAATCGGCATAATCATATCATTTGCAATCGAGGTAGTTAGATCTTTTACAGCACTACCGATTACCACACCTATTGCCAGTTCCAATACATTATAGTTTTTTAGAAAGTCTAAAAACTCACTTTTATTTTTACTCGCTTTCTCGATTAATATTTCTCGTTTTTTCTTTTTGATTATTTTGGCCATGAACAGATTATACAACCAAAAAAACCCGCCTCTTAAAAGCGGGTTTCTCTGTTGATTGTTTCGTCCTGAGCGAATTCAAAGGATTGTTACAATCCTGAGTGAAGTCGAAGGACTCATCAGTGCCAATATTTGACATACAATCAACTAAACACACCTCCGTTGGGAGCCCAATAAAGGGCTCCCAAATTTTAGTGTGATTAGTTTATGGATAGGAATTATTGATTAGCTCGTTGATACAACCAGTCCATCGTCAGGAATAATGCCGACAAAAACACAAACAAGACAATTCCTGGCCAGGAGTTCACATTCTGTGTCACCGTGTAGAGAAAGTAATAAGCACCAAGAGCACTCGACAAAAGAGACATCGTTGACAACAACTTTCTTTTGTAGGGAACATCTTTTGGTGCTGTGACATTCAGAATCCAAACCAAGCCGGTGGACATCAGGAGTGTTGCGAAGGCACCCAGTACTTCATCTTGTCCGCCAAAACCACGAAATGAAATCAAGACCATTTCGAACGACGGGTGGGTAACAGGGAAATAGTCCCAAGTACTGGTGAGCGTCTTAATGCAAGTCAACACTGACTCACCCTTGTACAGGCATCCATCCCAACCAATTTTGATCATGAAAAGCAAGAATCCCGACAAGGAAAGATACAGGGCGGCTACTATGTGACATGGCTTATCCATGAACGTTCGTAGCTTTATAGCCCAAGGATGATCATACATAATCGCCATTTCCAATGACACCAGACCAAGTAACCAGGTGGGCCAGATTAGCGGATTATTGTAGTTCCAGCGCATGGAAATATCCAAAAGACGGAAATATTCATACCAAAGTACTACTGACAAAATTCCCCAACTGAGGCGTTGAGCTGTCTTGCGGGAAAAAATTTGCGTTGCCATACCATTCTCCTAGAAGTGAATATCAAATTTCAGGTTTGCGATCACGACGATGGCCCACAATAAAAAACCAATGGGCTTTTATGAACTAAACTAATCCTTTCATAGCATTTTTAATTTTTAGACACACAGTCAATTCCCCATATTGGGCAAACTGATTTGTATGTCTAAAAAACTTAATCAATGTTTTCCTATCCAAATTTTTAAAGAACTTTTCCCAGCTTTAATACGCAATGTATTAGCTGGTTCTGATTGTTTCGCTCTTACGAGCTCATCAGGTCCGGTATAACACCAGACTACAATCAACTAAACACACCTCCGTTGGGAGCCCAATAAAGGGCTCCCAATCTTTAGCGTGTTTAGTGCTCGGATAGGAAAATCTACGGGAAGATCAAATCAATGGCGGGGCTTGGTGAACCGTCTGTCGGAAAATGTCGGTACATATGACCTTTTTCCGTGACCATGGTCACTTTTGCACCTGTGGTACCATACTCGAACATCAATCCAGCCATCTTTTCGATAGTTCCATATTCTTGGACAGACACTTCAAACGATTCGGTAACCTTGCCATCCTGATCAAAGATAAAGACCCATTGTGAGCCATCAACTTTGAAGACAACAAAGGCAACGCGTTTTTGTGTCTCGTCATAGGCATAGATGTTCTTGAAGGAAGCACCAGCTCCACCGACAGTTGCCTCATCTGCGCGTACAGATACCCACTCGTGACTCTTGCTGCCATCTTCTGTAGTACCCAGGTAGAAAGAAATGCTTTCAAAACTACCTTCGGGCAGGCTACCACCGCTAAATGGTGCAAGTCCGAAACCTCCGGGTGCAATCCACGAACCTTCAGTTCCTGCTTCAGGCATAATGAAGGGTTCAACATTTACGTTGATTTCTACCGGAGCCGGGGTCGGAATAGCAGCCAGAGCTTTTACAACCTGGTTCAACTTGTAGTTGACGAAACCAGCGAATCCTGCGATCAATGCAACCATCACGATCATTGCAAACAAAACTTGCTTATTTTCCTTGCTCATTTCATTCTCCTCAATATAGTTGTCTGTGTCTGACAAAAAACGTCAGTTGGATACGATACTTACACTTCCCTACTATTTAATTTCTTGCCCCCTAGTAACACACTACCTTTTCTTCAGACGGATAAGCATGACAGGCTTTGGTACCAGCCACAAATATCAACTCATCATCGTCTGTTCCGCCCTGGTTAACAACCCACATCATATTGGAGATTGAATCATAGTTTCCAAGTGCTCTCCAGCTTTCAGTGAGTGTAATTCCAGGCTCAACATCGAGAACATATAAAAAATACTTACCATCTTTCGATGTTATATATGATCTCATCATTCCCAAAGTTGAATTATCAGAAGCATCTTGAGACGCTACTAATGTTTGTCCGCATGTTGGACCATGTCCTACACACCAGGCATCAACTGTTGGGTCTGCGGGGAACTGATAGGTTTTTATGGCGACACTTCCTGATACAACTTCAATCTTCGGAAGATTAACATTTTCAGACACAAACCGGCCAAAGTCTTTTAGATAGTTATCAAGACCAGTCCACATCATGAAAATGCCAATAAACGCACAAGTTAAAAACCCAAACACAAACGAACGATTTACAATGTTCTTCATCACAGCACTCTCCTCTGAGTTTATTGTTTTAGACAACCACGACTTATAGCAGCGAGATAAAAATAAATCCTACTACTACTTCACCAAACACATAACCAAAACTCTTTCCCTTATTCGAATCACTAATTGCCAACAACGCCAACGCAACTAACAAAGCAAGTTTGAACATTTCTACACCTCTTCCATTTATTTTTTTGGATACACACTCAATTACCCCCAGTGGGTTAACTGATGGGTGTACCCAAAATATATTTCCTATCCGATTGTTAATGTACTGAATAACCGTTATTACACAGCGTTTGTGTTGTTTGATTATTCAGTTACATTCTAGCAAAAACTATCCTAAAAGTCAATATTATAAGACACTATTACTGCCTAGTATTGAAACTTCGCTCCATCCAATGCCGATCGATTTCTACCGTTAGTTCCAAAAATATTTTACGACCTGACATTAACTCCAATTCTTTGCGTGCATTAAATCCAATTTCTTTAATTTTTTGTCCATTTTTACCAATGATCATCTTCTTGTATCTATCAGCATTAGTATTAATAACTGCCGAAATATAGATCAATTTCCCCTTGTCTTTAACTTCTTTCACTTCAACATTAATGGTGTATGGCAATTCTTCTCTTAAAAACAAATATGCCTTTTCACGAATAATCTCCCCTACATATTCTTTTGACCCCATTCCCATTAGTGGCCCCTTTTTCTCAGCCATTACTCCCAACTCACTATTAATTTCTTTCTCGGTCTTTTCGGGTAAAAAGTCAAAAATTAGGTTCAAAAGTCCTTTGACGTTTTTTTCTTTGATAGCACTAATGCTAATCACCTTATCAAATTCTTCTTCCAAATAGTTGTATTCAGCTAAATGATCTTTGCTTCCAATGGCTTTATCGGTTTTGTTATAGACTAATATTTTTTTAGATGGCATCTTCCGCACCAAGCCAATTACTTTGTTTTCTTCTTCAGATTTCTCTCGAGAAATATCCACCAAACAAACAATGACATCTTTTCTGGCAGTAGATTTTGGTGCCTCCATGTTGATATTTTTGGACATCAAATCTTCAACTTGGTTAATGATTCCTGGTGTATCAGTAAACAGAATTACCCCCTTCTCATTTCGAAAGACAACCTGGCTACTTTTTCGGGTGGTTTGGGGTAGGGGAGAAGTGATGGCTACCTTTTGGTTCATCAGCGCGTTAAGTAGAGTTGATTTACCAGTATTTGGTCGACCAACTATCGCCACTCGACCAAACTTAAGAGTATTTTGCATTGCCCTATTTTACCTTATTATTCACTAAATCACCCTACTCAAATCCAAGCTAAGCAATAGTTGATTTATTCCAAGAAAGCGAATGCGTTAGTAAATTTAAACGTATGAGCGATTTTAATTCGCACGAAGTGCGCACAAGGCGGAACAAAGACACCGTTTTTTTTAATATTTAAGGTGTCTTTATTTATTGACACTTAGCAAACCATTTGTTAGACTGCTAAATATGTCCGAAGAACAACCAATAATTGATCAAACTAATCAAGAAACCGCCCTCGAACCGGTAAAGAAAATTCTTCCTCTTATTCCGCTTCGTAACCTAGTTTTATTCCCTTCTGTAGAAACCTCTCTTTTCTTTGGTCGAAAAGAGTCAATGAACTCGCTTCTTCATGCTTATGACAACACTAATAAGTTAGTCATTGTCACTGCCCAACAAAATTCCAAAACAGAGAAGCCAACCCTAAAAGACCTCTATACGGTCGGTGTCCTCGCTAAGATAGAACATATCCTTCATACCGATGGTTCACTTCATGCCATAGTTAAGGGTATTTCACGAGTAAACATCATCAACATGGTTCAGACCGAACCTCACTTTTTAGTTGAGTTTGTCGATCTCCCGGTTATCACCGAGTCACTCACTGATATTCAACAGTCAGCTGAGGTTCTCCTTGACCAACTCAAGAAAGCTTTTGCTATGGGTCGTCAATTCGACCTCCCTGCCATGATGCAGCTTAGTACCGGTGTTAGCAGTAGTGATCTCGCTGATCAAGTTTGTTTCTCGGTCAACGCCAAACTTCCCGAAAAACAACAACTTCTCGAAACTCTTATGGTTAGCCAGCGTCTTCGTTCGGCTGCAGAGCATCTAGTTAAAGAAATGAAGGTTGCTGAATTAGAACGTAACATCGAAGAAAAGACTCAAGAAAAGTTCAATTCCAGTATGAAACGCAACGTTCTTGAGGAACGCAAACACCAAATCGAAAAAGAGCTTAAGAAACTTGGTCATGAATCTGGCAGTGATACTGATGAGCTAGCCAAAAAGATCAAAAAGCTCACCATGCCAAAAGAGATTAAGAAAAAAATTCTCAAAGAGCTCCATAGGCTCGAAGAAATGGGCAGTATGTCTCCTGAATCTAGCTATATTCGTACTTATCTCGAGACTGTCGTAGAACTTCCATGGGGTAAATACGGCAAATCAGTTTTAAGCCTGAAGGAAGCTGAAAAAATTCTCGAACATGACCATTTTGGCCTCAAAGACGTTAAAGATCGTATTCTCGAGTACCTTTCTGTTTTAAAGCTCAAAGAATCCCAAAAAGACAAAAACCAAATCGCTACCGCCAATATTCTTTGTTTCATTGGTCCTCCAGGTGTTGGTAAAACATCCCTTGGTAAATCTATTGCTAAGGCATTGGGTCGTGAATTTATCAGAGCCTCACTTGGTGGCATTCGTGATGAAGCTGAAATTCGCGGTCATCGTCGCACTTACGTTGGCGCTATGCCTGGTCGGATAGTTAAGGGCTTAAAAGAAGCCAAATCAATGAATCCGGTATTTATGCTTGATGAAGTCGACAAAATTGGTGCCGACTATCGCGGTGATCCTTCTGCTGCCCTATTGGAGACATTAGATCCAGAACAAAATCGTGAATTTGCCGATCATTATCTCGATTTTCCACTCGATCTTTCCAAAGTATTTTTCATTTTAACTGGTAATGATCTTGGTTCAATTCCTCACGCGCTTAGGGATCGTCTCGAAATCATTCAATTTAGTGGCTATACTCTCGAAGAAAAATTCAATATTGCCAAAAAATATTTATCCAAGAAACAATTGGAAGCCAATGGTCTAAAAGATAAAGATGTTGATACTATTTCCGACGATACTTATCGTTATCTCATCGATAAATACACTCGAGAAGCTGGCGTTCGTAATCTAGAACGTACTGTTTCCGCACTTTATCGTAAAGTAGCCAAAGAAATTGTTTCTAAAAAGAGTACCAAGGTCAATCTAAACGATCAAAAAGTCATTAAAAAATATCTAGGACCGGAGAAATTTACTTCTCAGCTAAAGGGTAAAAAAGATGAAGTAGGCGTCAGTACTGGTTTGGCTTGGACTAGTGTCGGTGGAGACATTCTCTTTATTGAGGTTAACATTATGCCTGGTAAAGGTTCTCTAATCCTCACTGGTAAGCTTGGTTCGGTCATGAAAGAATCCTGTCAAGCTGCTGTCTCTTTTGTTCGTTCCCAAGCTAAAGAATGGGGTATCAAACAAGACTTCCATAAAATCGATATCCATATTCATGTTCCAGAAGGAGCCACTCCCAAAGATGGACCGAGCGCTGGTGGTGCTATCACAACTGCTCTTGTTTCCGCTTTGAAAGAAGTCCCGATGCCCAGAGATATTGGAATGACGGGAGAGATTACCCTTAGAGGTAATATTCTAGAAATTGGTGGACTCAAAGAAAAATCAATTGCTGCTCACCGAGCTGGACTTAAGACTATTTTCATACCCAAAGATAATGAAAAGTCTTTAGTTGAAATCCCCAAAGAAGTCAAAAAAGCCATCAAATTCATCCCGGTAGAACACTACAGTGAAATCTACAAAAAGATTTTTAGGTAGTATCCAAACTATTTAGTCCAATCCTTCTTAAATGATAATTGTGTTAATTGGTCCCCCGACCCCAGCCACTGGTTGGGTCGTTCGACAAATAGTACAGTATTCTACGTGAGTTCTGGCTTCTTCAATACTACTAGCTTCAAAAGTAACTCGTTTACCACCACCTTTACATTGACCATCGCGATCGGCAACTGTTAACACCTCAACACCAGATAGTTTGTGGGCTACTACCCAGCCTTCATACATTCGCTGTTTTTGCATAGAAGGACGTAGTATACACTACATCTTTTCCAACGACTCGATTCCTAGAATGCCCAAACCTTCTCTGATTATTTTTGCCGTAACCTGTGTCAAAAATATGCGTCGTCCTTCCTCTGGTTCCCCAATAATACGACATTTACCATAAAACTCATTGTATTTTCTGGCCAGTGTTAGAAGGTATTCAGCTAAAACAGCTGGTGAATACCGAGTCGCTGCTTCGACAACCTTTTCCTTAAATATATAGAAGTACCTTAGTAGTGCCAATTCTTCTTCGGTATACAGAAGACCAACCAAATCAGTTGGTATTTTTTTCAAATCAGCTTTGGTGATTACACTTTGACATCGGGCATAAGTATATTGCAAATATGGTCCACTATTTCCTTGCATACTCATTACTTTGTCCCAATCAAACACAATATCCTTAGTTGGATCCTGAGCTAGGTCGTTGAACTTGATAGCCCCTATTGCTACCGCCATTATCTCTTTTTCAGTATTTTCCGGTGCGATTTTCTTAGCTTGCTCGACTGCAGTATCGATAACTTCAGCCAAGTGAATGGTATCTCCTTTTCGGGTTGAGAACTTTCCATCTTTCCAACGGATTAATCCATGACCAATATGTTTATATCCATCAATTGGCTTCCAACCTACCATCTCCGCCGCTTCAAATAATTGGGAAAAATGTAAACGTTGTTCAGATCCTACTTCATAAATAATCAAATCCGGGTTCCAGGTCTCCATTCTAAATTTTATTGTTGCCAGATCTCTGGTTAAGTAGTTTGTCGCTCCATCTGATTTTAGAAGCATGGCTTCTGGATTTTTCTTCAGTTTGATAAGCAGTGCTCCTTGGCTTTCATGAGTTAGTTGTTTCTCTTTGAATAAGTCAATAATCTCACTCAACATGTTTTCATAAAAAGCCTCACCGTAGGCATAATCAATTTTTACTCCCAAAAGATCGTAGACCCGATTAAATTCTTTTAAAGATATCTCTACACACTGTTTCCAAATTTCTCTCGCTTGAGGTTCTCCTTTTTCCAGCTTAGCAAACCATTCTCTAGCCTCAATTTCCAAAGTCTTGTCTGTTTCTGCTTCTTGGTGGAATCGTACATACAACTTTTCCAAATCATCAATGCTTAGTTCAGATACTGGTTTGTCATTCCACTTCAATAGGGCAGTAATCATTTTTCCAAACTGTGTTCCCCAATCCCCTAAATGATTATCTCCTATGGCTTTCCAACCTAAATACTTATAAAGGTTGTACAATGCCTGTCCGATATTCGTCGACCGTAAGTGTCCAATTCCGAAAGGCTTGGCGATATTAGGTGCCGAGTAATCTATAACTACAACTTTACCGTTACCTTCTTTTTCTAATTCATTTTTAAAACCACCTTCAATTATATTTTTAGCTTCTTCAACCAATATTTCTTTTTTTATCCAGATGTTTGTAAATCCAGCTATCTTGTCTACGCGATCAATTACCGAAAGTCCACCTAGATCATGATCACCTCGCACTGCAAAATCACCAAACTTTTCAATAGCCGGATGATCTATAGGCATTTGAAAATCATTATTTTTTTCTATTAGAAAGTCTTGAATTTGTTTGGCGATGAAATGATATTTAATTGGTGTTCTCTTTACGATTTTTTTAGTTGTCACCACCTTTTCAACATTTTTTGAATCAAAATTTATTTCGACAGATGGGGTTTGGTTTGTTAGTACCAAAATTTCACTCTTGCCTCCGAGGTTACTAGTCACAAACTCTACAAATTCCTTGGCAATTCTAAGCATTTCATCCTTATTACTCTCAAAACCATCCATCACAAAATAGCCGTTTTTCGATTCCGAAGTTAACTTGGTCCTATCGCCTTGTCTCCAGTTCCAACTTCGACAAGTAACGTCCATTTCATCTCGCCAGATAAGCTCACCCTTGAATGCAGGTTTACTTTTTGTCGAACCAATCGCAATCCATTGTTCTCCACCATTGGCTAAAGTTAGTCGTAAATTACCATAGACTTGTGTTAAGTCTTCTCCACCAAATGGTGTTAGATATTTTATTGAAAAAGAATTATAGATGTTTACTATTGAATTAATATCCGGAAGCTTACCACCATCTAAGATTCTCTTAGTCATGGCCACATGGGATGGTTCAGCACCTTCTACCGCTCCAAACTTCTTAAAAACTTCTCGGTAACCTACCACTCTTTTATCATTTGACCAGTTTTCTTGATTAAAAGCTTTACCAAAGTTTTCTTGAGCTTCAGTTAACAACCTAGCTGATTCATCTCTAAACTTTTCTCCATCAAAATCGTAGATGACTGGCACTACCTCAACTATGTCTCCGAATTTTTCAAAAACTGATTTATCGATTTCAAATTTCATACGTTAGTATATCTAAATTTTAAAAAACTTATTAAAAGTGGCCACTATCGATTCAATAAATAATTTTGAATTGTGTATTTCGGCAATATCTATCCATTCCTGGTGTGAATGAGCCAAGTGTCCGCCGTGGTTAATTGAAAATACCTCTGCCTTTTTTGATAAAAAACTAGCGTCACTACATGCACCCATTTTTACAAACTCCAGATTTAGTCCAATTTGTTCACCCGCATTAATCAATATGTTTTTATACGTGTTATTACTATTTTTCTCCCACACCGGCACACCATCATTTGCTCTATTATTAACCAAGCATTTAGCTCCATACTTTTTTGCGGATTGCTCTGTTATTTTTTTTAAATTTTCCCATTTTGTATTCAGGCCAATCTTGCTAAATGATCGAATTTCACCGACAAATTTCACATAATCCGGAACTACGTTAGTCTCCCCACCGCCCTCAATTCTACCGATGTTACAGGTATTTTCGTTATCATCTTTCCCTAGGTGTAGTTGGTGGATTATTTCCGAAGCCACCTTTATTGCATTAATTCCCATTTCTGGATTCTTCGAAGCATGAGCAGACTTCCCCCATATCTCAACATCAAACACGATTTGACCCATTCCGCTATCGTTTACGAGACCAACCTTCTCACTTCCGTCAAAATTTAGTATTAATTCTGGACTCATATTTCCCCAGTCGATTTTTGATGAACCCATTTCGCCTGACTCTTCGTTGACTGTAAATACCAGGCCACATTTATCGAGGCTAGATCCGTTACTCGCAAGATATAGCAATATCGCTACACCCGCCTTGTTATCCGCCCCCAAAATAGTTGAACCGTCGCTGGTAATAGTATCTCCTTTGAAAATTGGTTTAACCACCTGACCAGGTAATTGAACTGTATCCATATGGGCCACCAGCCACAGTTTAGCTTTTTGGTTCTTATACGCTATTAAATTTCCCTTTACATCAGTAGTAACCTTCCAGTTTGTGTTGAGTAATTTTTTACTTATAAATTCTCTAACCAACTTTTCATTACCGGAAGGTGAGGGGATTTTGACTAGTTCGATAAAAGTTTCAACTATATTTTTCATTATTTAGTAGTTAATAAATAAACTTTGCAGCCACAGTTGCCTCCACATCGTAAGAAACATCCCTTTTCATTGTCAGGAAGTACCTCGACCGGTGGGCATCCCTCACCTAAAGATGGTAAGTTTTGTCGTACTGATTCCATCGGTGTTTCTTCAAAACCAAGTTTGGTCAATATTCCTCGACTCTTGCTAGTGGCTTCGGTAAAGCCGACAAATTGCCAATCAGGATATTTTTCAGAAGCAATTCTGATCATCAAAGTTTTCATCAAGGTATTAATCCCGTTTCCTAAATATTTTTTGTCAGTTATCGCCGATCTCAGTTCGCACTTAGATATATCGCTCCACAACCCCAGTCCTTGAAAGGCCACCACTTCACCTTCAGTGTTCTTGGCCACCAGCCCATTACCCAATTGAATAAAATCACTAATAGTTTTGGTCGCCTCATCGTGGTTACCCACACCTACCAGTGCTTCCTGCCCGAGCACCAGTCCCACAATAGCCTCCACATCATCCGTTGAAGCCAACAATATATTTACCTGCGAGTTCATAGTAGAGATGGCGCCATATTTTTGCCATTCACTCCACATATCGGGAGGTACCTCCCACGGTTTCATATTTTCTTTCATAGTCTAAAAAATAAATAACAAAAAACCCCAATGATCCCGAATTTAATTTCGGCACCAAAGGGGTCTATTTTTTAGACGTTACCACCCTTCTTCAATTCCTCAATAAAAAACCGCCATTAAAAAGTGGCGGAGTTCAACTGAAATTTTGAGGAATCCTCATTAATTTTCAGCGCTCCGTTGCCGACACGCCTTGCTCATTTAACGGTTTGCTTCCGTATCCCATTTTGGGGATCACCTCTCGGGACGCGACTCCGATTTTAGTGGTTTATAGTCAAATTATAACCCATAATAATTTAGCGTCAAGTATTTGTTGCTATAATTATTTTCATGACCTATCTTCCAGAGCAAAAATATCTTGACACTTATGCTGACATTCTCATTAATTTTGGCCTAAATGGTGGCAAAGGTATTAAGAAAGGCGAAGTCGTCTTTCTTGAAGTCCCTGAGTGTGCCAAACCACTTTTATTTTCTCTCCTAAAGTCGGTCCTCACTGCCGGTGCTCATCCAATTATTCAGTATTTACCAGACGGGCTAGATCCTCATTTTCTTTCCTACGCTACTGAAGAACAATTGAGTTTTTTTCCCGCTAAGTTTTTAAAAGGTAAGATCAAGGAAGCCGATCATTTTGTCAAAATAATTGCCGACACAGATCTTCACCAACTTGAAGGTATTGATCCCCAAAAAATCATGCAGAAAAATATAGCCATGAAGCCATTTTTAGACTGGCGTAATCGCAAAGAAATAAATGGCAAACTTTCTTGGACACTTGGACTATACCCCACTCAAGCGATGGCCAAGGAAGCAGGCATGACACTCAAAAGTGCCTGGGAACAAATTATCAGAGCTTGTTATCTTGACCACCAACATCCATTAGATCGATGGCGTCAGATCGAATCCGATTCGCAGACTATTCTCAAAAAACTAAATCATCTACCTATCAATAGTCTTCGTATTCAAGCCAAAAACACAGACCTAATTATCGGTCTTGATAAACATCGTAAATGGCTATCTGGTGGTGGCTGTAATATTCCATCTTTTGAAGTCTTTATATCACCGGATTGTCACCGTACCTCTGGCCACATTTCATTCAGCTTACCTCTCTACCGATATGGTAACCAGATCACCGATATTTATTTGGAGTTCAAAGATGGTCATGTTGTTTCGTCATCAGCCACAAAAGGGGAGTCAGTATTGAAAAAAATGATCGCCACCAAAAACGCTGACATGGTCGGTGAATTTTCACTAACCGACATTCGCTTTTCCAAGATTAATCGATTTATGGCCGAGACTTTGTATGATGAGAATTTTGGAGGTAAATACGGTAATACTCACTTAGCTCTGGGAATGTCATTTCATGAGTCTTACACCGGAAATCCAAAAAAAGTTACTGGAGATCAGTGGAAAATTATGGGTTTCAACGACTCTGTAATTCACACTGATATTATTAGTATCTCCGACCGTGTGGTTACAGCAACTCTCGACAATGGACAACAAATTATAATTTATAAAAAAGGACGTTTTACTTTATAATCTCAAAATGACAAAAATCACCAAACTAAAAATCGAAGATAGTCTCGTTGGTACAGGTGCTTCTGTAAAAAGTGGTGACACAATTACTATTCACTATCTCGGGACTCTTATGGACGGTACCAAATTTGACAGTTCCTATGATCGTGGGCAACCATTTGAAACACAAATCGGTGTTGGCATGCTGATCGAAGGGTGGGATAAGGGTATCCCTGGTATGAAAATTGGTGGCAAAAGAATACTAACCATCCCTTCACAAATGGCTTATGGTTCCCGAGGCGCCGGTAGCCTTATTCCACCAGACTCTGACTTAGTTTTTGAAGTAGAGTTGGTTTCGATAGAATAACTTTGTCTTCAAAATAAAGTCGTTTACTTCGATTCAGCTTGAATTGTTTTCCAATGATAGAGATACAGTGGTAAACCCACTGATATCATTGCCAGTGAATTAGAGAACTCTCTTTGTTTTTGTCGAGTTGATTCTCGTTCTTGGCGTGCTTGCATTTCAGCCACATTTTCGGTTGGGATACCTTCTTTTTCTGGGATAGTGGGATAGATTTCGTATTTATCTACATCCTTAAAAACAAAAGTTTTTAGCCCAAGATTAACCATCTGTATGCCACCGATTACTACTATTAATAGACCAACAAAAGAAAACAAATAGAGGTACAAAAGTCTCAGATTAAATTTCATATATGTGCTAATATCATAATCATTAACACTTAATCATAACATATGGCATTTAGTATAAATATGGCGATAATTTCGGGAAATATTACTAGAGATCCCGAGCTTCGTTTTACTCCATCAGGTCAGGCAGTTTGCTCCTTTGGAGTAGCTACCAATCGATCTATTAAAAAAGGTGAACAGTGGGAAGATGTCCCAACCTTCCACAATGTCGTTCAGTGGGGTAAGCCAGCAGAGTTCACCGC
>JBAZZE010000018.1:0-18254 GCA_041658955.1 Candidatus Shapirobacteria bacterium | reverse complement strand
AATATTCGAAAAATACCTGTCTGTTGGTTTTTTTTGTATAGTAATCTAGAGCTTTGGCTAATTCGTCAAGTGAATACTGGCGGGCTATGGGCATCATTTCTTCGCGGGTAATTTGATCTGCTGAATGAAGAGAGATAGCTAAATTAATTTCGGTATCTAAATCGGCAAAGTCGTAAATTCGGGGGGCAACTCCGGCAGTAGAAATACTGATTTTACGGGAACCAATTTTGAGCTCAGTACGAATGGTATCGAGTGAACTTACTAAATTGTCCCAATTTAAAAATGGCTCCCCCATTCCCATAAAGACAATTCGACCAACATATTTGGGAAAAATTTGATGATTCCAAAAAAGGACCTGGTCAACGATCTCGGATGAAGTCAAATTTCTTTTTAGTCCCATCTTGCCAGTAGCGCAAAAAGTACAAGCGAGAGGACACCCGACTTGAGTACTGACACAAGCGGTTAGCCACTGCCCATAGTCCATTAGTACCGTTTCGATTTTGAGACCATCGCTTAGTTCCAGAACTGCTTTTTGGGACGAGTCACCAACTAGAGTACTTTTTGAGGTTACTGAGAAAAGCGAAAAATTTTGGTCAAGTTCGGTGCGTAGCCCAAGGGGTAGATCAGACATTTCGGAAAAGGTTAAATATCTACCAGAAAAATAGTTCTTTTGAATTTGGCGTAACCTAAATGCCGGAAGATTTTGTTCTTCTAAAAATGCCTTAATCTTGGGAAAATCCATAAAGGATTATATCAAAGAATGTAGATAACAGCTGCTTAATTAAATACTAGCCAAGAGTCTGAAGATATTCTTGTTTTTGGCGAAATCCAATAATTGTTTTGATTGGTTTACCGTTATCAAAAATCATTATAGCGGGAATACTGCTGATATTATATTGAGCGGCAAGGTCAATCTCTTCATCGACATCAACTTTGACTATCTTAACATCAGGTTTTTCAGAAGCAATTTCTTCGATAATAGGATTTAACATCTGGCAAGGACCACACCACTCGGCCCAAAAATCGACGAGAACTTTGCCTTTAAAATCTAAAACTTCCGATTGGAAGCTTTTTTTGGTTGCAGCGATCATATTAGTCGTTCTTTTTGATTAACTTAGCACTAAAAGTGATTTGACGAGTGACTCCATCAGCACCTTCGAATTGGTTGGTTCCAGATAGACTAACATATTGAGAAAGATAGTCTGACATGGCAACTTTAAGTTCTTTTAGTTGACTTTGGAGGTCTTTAGTTTTTTCGACTAAAGTAACCGCGTTTTGTGTATGAAGGACTTTTTGCTTGGCAATTGTTTTTTGTTTGGCGAGTTTACCGGCTTCAGCTGCCAGCTTGACATATTCTTCGTCATTTTCCAGGATATTGCTTAGCATTTCTTTTTGAACTGAAAGTTCTTTGTGGAGAGTGCTGAGCTTGGCATCATGACTGTTAATAAGGGACTCGATGGAGAGCAGGGTTGCGGCTTGATTGGACATACGGATAACTTTAGCAGGTCAAAAAATCTTCTTCAAGTGCATAAAGTTCGGCGATGGTGTTTACATGAACAATTCTTTCCCGAAGCTGTTTGGCACGTGGGTGGCCACTAGCATAAAGCAAAAAATGCCTTCTTAACGGGTCAAGACGACGATGAGGGAATATTTTTGTGAACTGATCGGCGTGATAACACATTAGGGCAAATTTATCTTTTAAAGATGGTTCGATATCAGTAAAAACCCAAGGATTACCCATACTGGAACGGCCGATAAGAATTCCATCTACACCGTATTTGGCAATATATTCGTAAGCCATGGGAAGGGTAGTAACATCACCGTTACCCCAAATTAGAGTATTGGCTTCTTTGGCAAACTTAGCAGCCATAGATATAGCTTCCCAATCAGCAAAGCCACTGTAACCTTGTTTGAGAGTACGACCATGAAGACTGAGGAAGTCTAAATTGTGAGATAAAAGATGCGGAATCCATACTGGGACAACGTTTTCGGTAATACCAACTCGAGTTTTTACTGAAAGGGTGGGTTTTTGGTAGTCTTTATAAGTCCCTGTATATTCGGAGAAACGGCGATTACGTTCAATGACATCGAGTGATGATTGTTTTATACCGATATCGTTGACCGATGTTTTACCACTACAATAGTCTTCAATCCCTTGCCGAGTCGAATTTATAATTTGGCTAGCAACTTCAGGCTTACCGATGAGGGCGGCACCAGAGCCATGTTGAGTAACCGTCTTAGCAGGACAACCCATATTTATATCAACCCCATCAAAACCAAGGTGGCAAAGAATAACTGCGGCTTTGTAGAAACTTTCAGGATCTTTGCCAAAGATCTGTCCGACAATTGGTCTTTCGTTTGAACCAAAAAGTAATTGGTCATAGAGACGAACACCACCACGGCTGATGCCTTCAGCACTGACAAATTCAGTGAAAACAACATCTGGTTTTTTAACAAAGCATTGAGTTTGACGGTAGCTACAATCAGTGACGCCATCCATCGGGGATAAAGCAATTATCTTCTGACTATGTATAAATTCTTTAAAATCCATGTTGAATTAACGTGTTCTTCTTTTGGCAAACTTGGCACCAACACGGGAATGATGGGCACGGGAATCAAAAACTGTTTGGCGATTATGACCAAAGCTACTATTACCACGTTTAAAGTTGCCGAATTTACGGGGTTTTTCTGAGTCTGAGCTTTCAGATGGTTTGGGAGTATATGGTCGGCGAGCAGAATCGGATTTGTTAGTACCACGATTTTGACGAGTAAATGGAACTTTGGTGGTGGAACTGGAACTGGTGGAAGCAACAAAAGGTCGGCGAGCAGGTTTACGGCTTTGAGCTTGTTCTCTTCGAAGACGTCCTTCTTCAGTAGTGGCGGGGTCTGGAGCGGCATAGTCGACAATAATGGTTCTCTCTTCAGAGACTCGATGATTGTGAAGGCTTTGCTTGGCTTTGATGGCAGAATCAACGTTATCAAACTCAACAAATCCCATGCCTCGGCTCTTACCCCAAGGGGTGTGCATTATTTTAAGAGAAACGACTCGCCCGAAGGGAGCGAAGAGAGTAAGTAACTCCCCTTCCGTAAAACGGTAAGGAAGTCCACCAACAAAAAGTCGAACAGTTGGGTCAATATTTGGCGAAGGCATATTGGTAGTATATCAAAAATAGCGGGTAAGTGCTCTAGAACATTAATACTTTAGGATCAAAAGTAGAGGTGTGAAATAATAGTCATATGTTGAAATACGAAAAGCTAGTTTTGGGTGAGCTAGAAACAAACTGCTATATAGTTTGGGACGAAGAGACGAAAGAAGGGGTGATCATAGATCCGGCTGATGCTGCTAGTGAAATAAGTGATGAAGTTCAAAGGCTAAATCTAAAACTATTAGTGATATTGGCAACGCATGGACATTTTGATCATTTATTGGCGGCAATGGACTTAAAGTTGATGTACAACATCCCGATAGGAGTAAGCAAGCTTGACATGTTTTTGTTGAAACGACAAAAAGAAACCGCTGAGCACTTTTTAAGACACAGAGTTAATACCTTAGACATAGCGGAAACAGACGTTGATCTAACAACGGCTAAAAACATTTTAATTGGGGAAGAAAAATTAAGGGTATTTAAAACCCCAGGACACACTCCAGGAGGGGTTTGTTTTTATGATTCTGGTGAAAAGCTGTTGTTCAGCGGCGATACTTTGTTTGCTGACGGCGGTGTAGGAAGCACTGACCATAATTACTCCTCGATGTCTGATCTAAGAAAAAGTCTAAGAGAATTAATGGAACTACCTGGAGATACTGTAGTTTTACCAGGACACGGAGAAGAAGATACTATTTTGAATTCTTCGCGTCTACTTGGGAACTTATAGAGCTTATAGTCTCATCAAAGTTTTGGACGTTATCTTGTTTGATACTTTCCAATAGCTCGACTACAAGCTGGCTACAGTAAGCCTCGACGGCTATTTTTTGTTCTGGAGTTAGTTTTAGTTGAGTGCAGAGTTCATCAATGGTTTGCATGGGGATATTTTAACATTTTATTGGGATTCGGGTTAAAATATACCGTCACCTGCACTAATTGCTAGGATTGTGAACACTTGGGGCAACTAGGGTAAAATATGATACTATGCCTCGGTCGATGGATATCGACTCTAGGGGTCAAGTATTGTATTCGTACGACGATACCCCGTCGTCTAATGGTAGGACACGAAGCTCTGAACTTCGTGATTGTGGTTCGAATCCATGCGGGGTAACCATTCGACTCGTCTTGAGCGGTTCGACTACGCTCATCGTCGAAAGACTCGCTCATGGCTATAGCCAAAGAGTCGAATGTTCTGAGCGAAGGAATGAGTCGAAGAAATTATGTCATATTTTGTGTATATTCTTCGTAGTATTAATAAAGATCTGTATATCGGCCAAACAAATAATCTTGAAAAAAGAATTCACGAACATATTGATCATTTAAAAAAGTCGGCAAAATTCACAAAAGAACATGGAGATTTTAAATTAATTTATTCCGAAGAATATCAAACAAGACTCGAATCAATGCGAAGAGAAAAGCAACTAAAAGGATGGTCAAGAAAGAAAAAAGATGCCTTAATATCTGGTAACTTAGAACTTCTAAAACAGCTATAATATACTCAGAATATGGTAGCCAATATAAAAAAATTATTTTCTTACGATAGATTTCCAAAAGGTCGTTCGGTGCGGAGACTTGAAGTGGAAATAAAATGTGTAAACTGTAAAACAACTCAAATGCTATATAACAAAAGTGGAAATGGACCAATAGATAAGATCTTTTTTGATTCGATGCTAGATAACGTACAGTTAAAAAAGAATAAAGAATTAATCTGTAGTGGGTGTGAAAAAAAACTTGGGGTCAGATTTGTGTGGGGACCAGAGAAGAAGTCTGCTTTTAGAATGTATCCCGGATCGATCTACTATAAAGTAATAAAACCACCCAAAGAAGTGAAAGTATACCGGTAAACATTGTTACGATTTTAGGAGACTAAGGGTATACTTTAATCTCATGGAGAGTTTAAGAAAACAAAAACTGCGTCGGAATTTTAAGTTGATGTTTGGTATCCAGGCTTTTACGGAAATGAGAATCATTAATGTGGTAAGTACCATATTTATGGTTAGTCGAGGGCTGAACATGCAACAGATTTTCATTACCGCGATGGTTTTTTCGGCAGTAGCAGTTCTGACAGAAGTGCCTTCAAGTTATCTAGCTGATAAATGGAGCCGAAAGGGCTTGGTGATTATTTCGATTATAGGGAATATTTTGTATTGGACGACCAGTATGTTTGCTTATGGATTTCCGGCATTTTTAATTGCAATTTGTTTATTTTCGACTGCCTATTCAATGATGTCCGGATCAGACGAGGCGCTGGTTTATGATTCTGCCAGAGAATTGGACGAATCGAGGGATAGCATCAAAATGTTGGGGAGGTTCTATGCAGCTTCAAGAATTTTTAAGATATTTTCACCAGTCGTAGCAGTAATGATTGCAGCCAACTTATCCGACTTTCAATTTAGAATAATTTTGGGAATTGATTTGGTAGCAAACTTAATCGCCCTTTACCTAGCTGACTTCTTGATAGAACCCAAGCATTTTCAACAAAGTGAAATTATTAAAAAAGGAGTACTAAGAGACGCAATTGATTTATTTACCAAAAATCCCGAGCTGACAAGGATATCGATTAACAAAACAGTGTTGTTTCTATCAAGTTTTATTATATGGAGAGTAAGTTCTGAATATTTTACTGAACTAGGCGCTCCAATATGGGTGTTTGGAATCGTGACATCGCTCTTTCAAGGATCGATTTTTATACTAAACATGAAGTCTCATAAATGGTTTGCAAGATGGCGAAGCGAAGAAATAATTAAATACTTAAATTTGGCTTGTATTGGACTAATAAGTATTTTTATGGCCAATGAATTATGGTGGCATACCGCTTCAATTGCGCTAGCTACTTATGGAATATTGGCTGTGGTTGAGGTAATTAGATGGCCATATTTTTCAGATCTAATAAATAAATATGGGAACTCATATAATCGGGCAACTGTGATATCAGGAACAAACTTAATGACTGAAATATTCAGAGTGCCCATCTTGGGTATTTGTTCGGTACTCGTTGGGTTTGGATATAGTTACTTGTTTGGGGCGGCATTGATACTAGCAATAACATCCGAGACATTATTTTCTATAAAGAAAGTGGTGGAGGTCTAGTCGAAAGTAAACAAATATTTGACGACTTGCTGGATTGTAGAGTGGGCGACTATGGTGAGGTGGAAGTCTTTAGTTGCTAAATACCTTGAATAATAAAATAAGTGGGGGTTGCCAGTATCGTATTTTGGTCTAATGTCTTCGATGGGAAAGAATTTTACCCAAAAGAAAACGCCCTCTTTATTTACAAGATCACCATCATCACTATCGGTAATTATCTTGTTTGATAAGGGAAAGTACTTTTCAAATTTCTCATTTTGTTTATCCGAAAACATAAATCCCCACTCTGATTCTGGAGATGGTCCCTTAATCCAATAACCATCAGAATTGACCAAGAAGGTACTAACATAATCGGTTAATTTATCGGGGGCTGTTAAGTGGTTGAGGATCTCACTGGCTCGATAGTTGACGATTAAAATACCTCTTTTGTTGCCATGGGTATCAAATACCGGCATTGACATTCTAATAGTGGGAACATGTGGAATTTCGATCTTACCCTGTTCAATATTTAAATCTAGTGGGGAAAGGTAAACTTCGCCTTTTTTAAGCTTCATCGTATCGGTAAAATAATAGCGATTATTTTTTTGTTGATGAAAATTCTCAGGCACAATTTCTACTTTATTGTCACGGCTATTAACTCTGATAACCTCGTAACCTGTCTCATCGATATACCTTACCTGGTCGTAGGAAGGTGATCGGGTAATGGTAGAAATAAATAATTTCTGGGCTCTCTTTTTTTTATCGACTGAATTTGAGTCATTTAAAAAATCTGTAAAATCGCTAGATTGACTTAAAGTTTCGAGGTACTGAGCAGTCAACTTCATTTCTTTAGTAATTCCTTGGGAGACTTGGTTGGTGTGAGTAATAAATCGATCACTAATTTGTTCGTACTTATGCCTGATTGCCAAAACTCCAAGTATAACCACTATAACCAAAATACTAAAAAGTATTATTCTTTTACGGATATTCACTTAAACGAGTATAGCTGAATATATAGTGAATAGTGTATATTAGTGGGATATGACAGACACTTTTGAAATACACAAAAAAAATACAGGTAAACTAGAAATAGTACCTACAGTTCAAGTAAATACTCGCGAGGACTTATCCAATATCTACACACCAAATGTCGGTAAAATATGCATGGCTATCAAAGATAATCCGGATGCCGTTAGAGAATATACAATTGCTGGAAAAATGGTGGCAGTGATCTCTGATGGGACTGCAGTGCTGGGATTTGGAAATATTGGTGCTAGGGCTGCCCTGCCAGTTATGGAAGGTAAATGTGTTATTTTCAAAGAGTTTGCTGGATTAAATGCTTTCCCAATTTGTCTTGACACCCAAGATACCGAGGAGATTATTCAGATTGTCAAAGCATTATCAGTCAATTTTGCAGCAATTAATCTAGAAGATATTTCTGCACCAAGGTGTTTTGAAATTGAAAAAAGGCTTAGTGATGAATTACCAATTCCAATTATTCACGATGACCAACATGGGACAGCTATCGTGACTCTGGCTGCGTTGATGGGTGCTGTTAAAGTAATAAAGGATGGGATTGCAGCGTCGTCTTCGACTCCTCGCAATGACGGCTTTAGAATTGTAATCGCCGGTGCCGGTGCTGCAGGAAATGCAATTACCCGACTAATTAAGGCATCAGAATTACCAGTGAGTGATATTAAGCTTTTCGATTCAAAAGGACTGGTATCAACAGATCGAACTGATTTAGATAAATACAAAATGGAAATGGCAGAATTGACAAGTCAATCAAAAACCATGTCGATTCAAGAAGGACTTATTGGAGCTGATATTTTTGTAGGCGTGTCCGCGCCAAACTCTCTAACCGAAGAAATGGTTAAATCCATGAACAAAGACCCAATTGTATTTGCCATGGCAAATCCAACTCCAGAGATAATGCCCGATAAGGCAAAAGCTGCAGGCGCAATTATTGTAGCCACTGGTAGATCAGATTTTAATAATCAAATCAATAATGCATTGGCCTACCCTGGAGTATTTAAGGGATTATTAGCGGCACGAATTACCAAAGCTACTATAGATATTAAGTTGGCCACAGCCAAGGCAATTTACGAATATAACTTACCATCTTTGACGGCTGATAACCTATTACCAAGTATCCTTGATAAAAAAGTTCCGGAAATGATAGCTGCCACGATAGTTGCTAGTGTGAAATAGCGGATGCAGAGGCAATAAAAGATTGGATCCCTAGGTACTGCTCAACTCCATCTTTGGGCATTAGGATAGACTGACCTTTGGGAGTGTAAGACTGGGTTAGAACATTTTTATCATTTAAGGAAATGGATTCGACTGAATAGCCAGAATACTCCCCCATTTTGAAAATATATTTTTGGATATCAGCGATTGTCAAATCAGTTTGAGTGTGGGCGATTATAGTTTGATAAATTGGAATTAGTTTAGTAATTATTCCTAATTTCATAAATTTGTCACGAATGGCCACCATAACCTGACGTTGACGATCACCACGATTAAAGTCCCCTCCTGAAGTCTCTGAATGACGAGAACGGGCATATTTGAGCGCGGTAGTACCATCAACATGAGTGGTACCGATATTAAAAACAAGTTTTTCGTAACGACAAGTAAACTGTTGGTCTAACTTGTCACCTGATAGAGTTGCTTCTAGAGCAGTGATTTCTTCGGGAGTTTTACCACAGGGGTCAGATGCACCAATTTCCAGAGGGTAGAAGTTGTCGACAAAGGTACGGGGAACTTTGATATCAATACCTCCAATTTGATCGATAGCTTTGGAAAAACCAGCGAAATCAACTGCAAAAAAATAATCTGGCTTGATTCCAGTTACCTTGGAAACTATTTCTTTGGATTTTTGGCCGCCACCATAGGGATAAGCATAATTGATTTTGGAATATTGGGGTTCGGAATTTTTTACATCATACTCAACCCACAAGTCCCGAGGAATGGAGATAAGTGATATTTTTTTATTTCGAGGGACGACATTGGCCAATACAATAGAGTCAGTTAGGGAACCGCCGTCGTGCCCTGCTCCACCATAACCCATTAATAAAATAGAGATTGGTCGAAGTGGATCTGGAGTTGGGGTCGGACTGATTGTCGGTGAAGAATTACGGGTAATAGATATGGTTCGTTTTGAATTAACTAGTCGAATAATTTGAAAGGCTGAAAAAACTAAAACGATTGTTGACACTAAAGTAACCGAGAGTAGTAAAATTTGTCGTCGTGAAAAAGGCATTAGGTCTTGATGTACTTGATATCGGCTCCTAGAGCCATAAGCCTCTCAGCTAGCTTTTCATAACCACGTTCAATATATTCAACTCCTTCGATAACTGACTCTCCTTGAGCAGTAAGCGCAGCCAGAGTAGCCAATGCACCAGCACGCAAATCTTTGACGGTAATATTTACGGGCTGAAGCTTACATGGTCCATAAATTTTGACACCATGGAAATAGGAAGGGAGATCTGATTCGGGATTAAAGTGATAGTAAGAAGATGGATCAGCGACTTCAGGATTAAATAGTTTGGTCTTAGCACCCATCTGATTTAGGGTTTCAATATGTTGGAAACGAGAAGGAAAAATTCTTTCGATAACCGAGCTACAACCGATAGCTTGGGTCATAACTAAGCTAAAAATTCCTTGCCAATCAGTCATGAAACCTGGCTCTGGTTCGGTCTCAATATCAATGGCTTTTAGGGGGGAAGTCCAAGTTATAGAGACTTCATCACGACCACGGTCAACATGAGCCCCCATGGTTTCGATAGTTCTCAAAAAAGTTTCAATGATTTTTGGTTCGATACGAAGAATGTTAATTGAACCACGAGTACTAAGAGCAGCACAGGCAAAAGTAATCGTTTCATTACGATCAGCAATAACCTGATGATGAGCACCATTTAAAAAAGGAACACCTTTGATACGAATAATCTTGGGATCTACAGGGTCACGGGTGATCTTAGCGCCCATAGAGTTGAGCATTTCGATAAGATCATCAATTTCTGGTTCTAAAGCTGCATTGTGAAGGACACTCTCTCCTTGAGCCACCGAACAGGTCATCAGCAAGACTTCAGTGACAGTATGCGAAGGCTTTTCAAATTTGTAAACAGTTCCCCGAATTCCAGTAGTTGAAAAGTGGATTTTGGAGGCGCTTTCCTCAACCTTAATATTCATCTGATGGTAACACTCAAAAAGTCGATCAAGAGGTCGAGCTCCCAATTTGTCGCCACCGGGAATGGGAATAGTGGCCTCACCAGTTCTAGCTAATAGTGGTCCAGCAAACATAAAAGATGAACGTGATTTTTCACCGGTACCTTGGGGAACTACTGAACTGGTTATTTTGGGCGTGGAGATTTCAAATCCATGTGGACCTATTTTGACAAAATTTGAACCAAGACTTTCAGCAATACTTTGAGTGATATGGATATCAGTAATATTGGGGACATTGGTCAAGTGAGTCGTCTCTTCAGAAAGAAGAGAAGCAATTACTTGTTTGAAACCAGCGTTTTTTGCTCCCCGAATAGATACTTCGCCGTGAAGTGGTCGGCCGCCATTGATGAGGTACCTCGACATAGTACATAGATGATATCACTAACACGATGTATTTTGATAGAATTTTATACATGAGTCAGACTTGGAAAGGATTGGTATTCATTGGATTGATAATAGTATTGTCTATTTGGATTGGACCAAAAATTCAGAATAACTTACCAATTGTAAAAATTGATATTCCTGAAAAAAAAGAGGTGGATGACAAGTTGGTTATTACCAGAGTGGTAGATGGAGATACGGTGGAAATCGAAAATGGAACTAAAATACGTTATATAGGGGTAAATACACCCGAAACTAAGGATCCGCGAAAAGGAGTGGAGTGTTTTGGTAAAGAGGCTTATGAATTTAACAAGAGTTTGGTAGAAGGTAAGACAGTCACCTTAGAAAAAGACGTCAGTGAAACAGATAAATATGGCCGTTTACTGCGATATTTGTGGATAGAAGATAAATTAATAAATGAAGAATTAGTTAAACAGGGCTTTGCATCAGTAGCGACTTACCCGCCTGATGTAAAATATTATAAAAGATTATTGGATGCTCAAAATTATGCAAAAGATAATCAACTAGGCTTATGGAAAAAATGCAAAAAATAAACAGAAGAACAAAGATTGTGGCGACCATTGGCCCAGCTACCCAAGATGAAAAAATAATTAGTGAGTTATTGGATGCCGGGGCAAATATGTTTCGATTTAATATGAAATATAGCCCTAACAAGTGGCATAACGATAGAATAACCTCAATTAGAAAGTTAGCCGCTTTAAAAAATATCAATGTGGGAGTAATTATTGATATCCCGCAAAATGATTTTTTAATTGAAATAAATGACTTTGATTTTGTAGCATTGTCTTACCTTAAAAGTGCCAAAGATGTGGTTAGTTTAAGAAAAAGACTAGAAAGAAAAAACATTAATGCCAAAATTATTGCCAAAATTGAAAATGGGAAAGCCATGGAAGACTTGGCAAACATCATTGTGGAAGCAGATGGGCTGATGGTTGCCAGAGGAGACTTGGGTAGAGAAACTCCCATAGAGGAATTGGCATATTTTCAAAAAAGAATAGTCGACGCTGCCAGAATAGCGGGTAAACCAGTGATTGTGGCTACGGAAATGTTGTATTCAATGGTTAAAAGTCCAACTCCAACCAGAGCAGAAGCTACCGACGTGGCTAATGCTGTTTTTGATGGAACTGATGCGGTCATGCTTTCAGAGGAAACTGCCATGGGTGAACATCCTGTGGAAGCAGTAAAGGTCATGGCCAAGATTGCTAAGTTTTGCGAAACGACAGGAGAACTTAGATCAATTAAAATGCAAGCCAAAACCTTGATCGATGCTTTGACAGAGTCGGCGGCTAAGATTGCGGAAGACCAACTTGATAAACCGATTAAAGCAGTAATTACATTTACCAGAGGTGGAAGGACGACTAAAATGATTTCTCGATATCGACTTGACGTACCGATAATCGCGATGAGTGATGATAAGAAAGTATTAAACCAACTTTGCCTATCTTACGGTGCTATCCCCTACTATATAAAATTCGAGAATGAACACTATACAGCCAAAGATCCGATATTTAAAAAGCTTATTAGTGAAGGCTTGCTAAAACAAAAAGATACAGTGGTAGTGCTCCATGGCGATTCTTGGTTTGGTCAAGGCCCGGCAAATAGATTGAGCATTAATACACTCTAAGATCGATTATTTCTTGTAGTAGCTTTTGACTTGGAAAAGGAAATACAAGGAAATGGCAGTGCCGATAACCATGTTACCAAGTTGGAAATTTAGTAAAGAATGAACTGCTCCAAGTAATGTGGAGTAATAAAGTTTTTTCCAACCAGACATCTCACGGGCAAATAAACCAGGAATGGCAGCGACTTGAAGAACTAGAGTGGCTAAAAGGAATAAAGTTGAAAAAGAGAAAGAAAAGCCATAACGAACTCCACCCATAAAAGCAAAAGGAGTCAAAAGAGCACCTAAGCCTAAGGCAAAAAGAATTGCGGGGAGAGAGAAAATAATTACTACCAAGGAGATGTAGGGAGAATACTTGACGATAAGTTCTTTAACATTAGCTGGTAAAGCTGGCGCCTTTTTACCGAGGTATTCTTCGAAAAGAACTTCCATTTGATTAAACATGGTGCGGAAATCTGAAGAAGAGCTGGAGGTTGGGGTTGTTTTGGTCATTAAGTAAATTTATGACAAAACTCCCACTAATGCAATGACTTAGCCAACTGACAGCTGGGCCTTGAGGTTATTGCGCTCAGTTTCAACTTCAATATACTTTCTTTTTAGTTCTTCAAGTTGATTGCGGACCTCTTGTTGATGTCTTTCGTACATCATCCAATTGACGCGAACTAGACTTTCAAATGTTCCTGCATCTTCCCACATACCTCCGAAGATGTTGACCCGCATTTCGCCGTTTTTAAGATAGATATTGTTTAAGTCAGTGATTTCGATCTCGCCACGAGCAGATGGCTTTAGATTCTTAGCGTATTCGACAACCCGATTGTCATAGGTATAAAGTCCAACAACAGCATAATCGCTCTTGGGAACTTTTGGTTTTTCCTCAATATTTAAAGCTTGCATATTTGAGTCAAACTCGACGACACCAAAACGTTGAGGATCTTCAACTTTTTTAGCGTAAATCATAGCACCGGATTTAAAAGTAGCAATTTCTTTGGAAAAGTCTTGATCAAAGATGTTATCGCCTAAGACCATAGTGACATTGTCGTTACCAATAAAGCTTTCACCAATAATGAAAGCTTCAGCCAAACCACGGGGTTCATCTTGAATCTCGTAGCTGAAGTCAACTCCAAAATCACGTCCAGAACCAAGTAAATTTAGATAATGTCCAGAGTACTCTGGAGCAACAATAATAAGGATTTCTTTAATGCCCATTTTTATCAAGGTTTCTATTGGGTAATAGACCATGGGTTTGTTGTAAACTGGAAGTAGTTGTTTGCTGGTGATTTTGGTCAAAGGACGCAAACGTGTGGCGTGTCCGCCGGCTAAAACGATACCTTTCATATATGTACTATAAATAATCGTTAATGGACGTATTATACTACATATGGAAGCTAAAAGCACGAGATTGGTTATATGTTACTAAAAGTCCTATAATAATATGTTTTCAGCAGGTAATTTTAAGGTAATAGAATTTGATAAATTAACGAGAACTGCGCAAGAGGCGGCAACAGCTTTAGGCTGTGAAGTCGGTCAAATTGCCAAGTCAATAGTTTTTAAAACTGAGACTGAAAATCCGGTTTTAGTAGTCGCTTCGGGGATAAACAGGATAGATGAAACTAAGGTAGAAAAAGTCATCGGAATGAAAATATTTAAGGCTGATGCCGAATATGTTAAAAAAAGTTCTGGATATGTAATTGGTGGAGTACCTCCCTGGGGTCACCAAATAATGCCAATCACCATTATTGATAAGGATTTAGCTAGGTTTGAACGTATATACGCAGCCGCAGGTAAAAACAATGCTGTATTTGAACTAACATTTGATGACTTAGTCTCAAACACTAAAGGTAACGTAATCGAAGTAGCCTAGAATTTATTTTTTCTTCCAAATGAAGGTGTTGTAGA
Organism: Candidatus Shapirobacteria bacterium; assembly: GCA_041658955.1. Taxonomy (GTDB): domain Bacteria; phylum Patescibacteriota; class Microgenomatia; order UBA12405; family UBA12405; genus UBA2283. Next base: position 3,899 of record JBAZZE010000018.1, on the reverse strand, counting down.
CCATCCAGTTCAGTGGAATGGTTAGCCCAAAGATGGCGATAATCTGGTATAGGAAGAGATAGTCACCAAACATACCTGTAAGTATGGCAATAACTACTGATGGTATAAGGATACCTGTGATTAAGGATGAAAAATTAAAAGTAAGGAACTTGGTTAGAAGTGCACTAGGACTGGTGATTTTTTCAGCAGCAAATGTCCAAATGTTATTAAAAGTGAAGTTGGAAATGATAGCCAGCTCAGATGCCATGGCATTACAAACTCCATTGAGGACGCTAATATTTGAGGTAGGAGTTATTAAGATTGATTTAAAAAACTTAGCTCCAACGACATTTACCACAAAACCAAAACCTCCAATAATGCCGAATTTCAGGAATTTTTGAGTAAAGTCATCAAACCAGCGGATTTTGAGGGCAACTAATAAGATATCTTTAGCAGTCTGGGGTTCAATCTTGGATTCACCGGCATTGCGGACGTTGAAAACCAAGGGAACTTCTTTAAATCGAGCACCCATTTTGAGGGTCTCGAATAACAATTGCAACTTGTAACCAAAACTTTTGGTGTAAAGGTGGGAGAAATCTAGGTTTAACTTGTCGGCAAAACCCTTAACCCTGGTCACTTTTAGGCCAGTGGTGGGATCGGTGACTTTGAAGAAGTTTTTAAAAGGGAAAAATAACAGAAATCTAGCAGTCATACCACCAGCTTCAGAAAAGAAAAGTCTTTTGAATCCCCAACCTTTGGGGTTGCTACCACCCTTTATTTTACGGGAACCAATGACATAATCATAACCTTCATCCATCGCATCTAGCATGAGAGGAATTGTTTCGGGAGGATGTTGAAAATCACCATCAAATTCAAAAAGATAATCCGCGTTTAGTTTTTCTAGAGCATATTTGAAACCTTTTAGATAAGCAGCACCAATGCCATCTTTGGAAGTTTCTGTTAAAAGAAACACATTTTTATATTTTTTAGATTTTTCAGCAACTACTTTACTGGTACCATCGGGAGAATTACCATCGACTACCAAGACTTTCATGTCCCATTTTTTATCAAGCCCGGGAAATGTTTTGGTACACAGGTGATCAATCATTTGGCCGATGCTTCCAGCTTCATTGTAGGTTGGAATAACGATAACGGCTGTTTCTTGGTTTGTTTTCATAACTAAGAGTATAACCCTAATAGGTTAAAATGGGGAGTGAAAATTATAAACTTAGATCACAAATTTAGGTTCCAGTTACTAGATATTTGGATCAACGAAAACTATCAAATTGGAACTGCGGCTGACATAGGGGGTAGTAAAGGACTGCTGGCCCTCCTATTAAACAAAAGAGGTTGGAAATGTACTGTGATAGATCCTTTTAAACCTCAGCCAATTACAAAATACAAGAACATTGAGACCGGTAAAAGAATATTGGTTAGCAAACATGATTCGGAGGCTATTCCTAGAAGAATTCGACGTTTTGAACCTGAAATGGCTAAGGATTATGACTTGTTGATCGGACTTCATGCTCATGGGGTAAACATGAAAATTATTGAAGCATGTAAAAAATATGGTAAAAAATTTGTATTACTGCCTTGCTGTGTCATCGATGAACCTATTGTGCCTCAAGCGGGAATACATTGGTTTGATTCTTTGGTGACACATGCTAAAGAATTGGGGCTAAATGTTGATACTGCTGAGCTAAAGTTTAAAGGCCAAAACAAAATCCTATTTTTGCGGTAAAATACACCATGAAGTTTGAAGTTCTCACCTTATTCCCGGAAATGTTTGTATCCCCTTTTTCTGAGAGTATGATTAAGCGGGCCAAAGAAAAGGGACTTGTTTCGATTGAAACCCATGACATGCGAAAATGGGCCTGGAATAGCTACGGAGCTGTTGACGACCATCCTTTTGGTGGTGGGGTGGGGATGTTGATTCGAGTGGACGTGATAGCCAATGCGCTAAAAGAAATCAAAAAAGATAGTGATTCTAGAGTGGTTCTGATGAGTGCAAGAGGTAAGCGATATACACAGGCTGATGCAAAAAGACTTTCTAGCTATAAAAATTTGATAATCGTGTGTGGGCATTACGAAGGGTTTGATGAAAGAGTTGGAAAATTAGTCGATGAAGAAATATCAATTGGTGATTTTGTACTTACCGGCGGGGAAATTCCAGCAATGGTGTTAATCGATAGTGTTAGTAGATTGTTGCCAGGAGTACTTGGTAAAGATGAGTCTTCAATGACCGAGAGTTTTTCGACTGAGGGTTATATTGAATATCCACAATACACCAGGCCAAGAGATTTTAATGGTGAATCTGTTCCAGAAGTCTTATTGTCGGGCGATCCAAAAAAAATTGAAAAATGGCAGGAAGAGGAATCTAAAGAAAAGTCGAAGAAAGAATAATTAGGGCAAAAAAGATAATTACCAAGTATTCGATAATTATAGATAAATGCAAATCACCTTTTTGGTAATGATGGTAGAGACTCCAGAGAAAATATGAACCTCCGGTTAGGTAGATAACATTTCTTTGATAGTGGCTGTTGTGATCAAAATAAAGATATAGAAAAAAACCAGCAATTAAGATTATGCCTAAAATGATATTTTCTAACTTTTTGATCATTAATATAGAATATTCCCTTGTCGGGTAAATAACAAAAGCATCAAAATAATAGCTAGAAATCCTATATGACTAAGTGATGAACTACTGAGACGATGATTTTTGGTTTTCATAGAGGACATAATATCGATGACTAAGGTAGCAATTATGACCACAAACATAGCTAGTCCCACAAATTGACTTATTTGAAGAGGACTAATCATAAACCCTGGAGTGACGGCTGGAGCGGAGACTTCTGATAGAACTACTTCGGAAGCAGGGGTGTCGTTGGTGGCTACAGCAATTTCTTCGGCAGGAATAGCTGTAGAATCATCAGCTACTCGAGCTGCTCGAACTAGAGGGGTACCAAAATGTTGAACAACTAAAGTAGTTTTGACACCACGAAGGACACCATTGACAACACCAATGCCTATTTCCTGATATTTAGTGTTAACTATGTTTGCCTTATGTGTGGGTGAATTCATCCAAGCGCGCATCATGGAATCTGTATCATAAAAATCTTTGGCTAAGTTTTCTCCAGCTACAGAATATTGGTAATGGACTCCTTTGAAAAAATCCCAAGGTGTTTTTCCTGATGGTGAATTGTGGGACCAGTAGTTTTCAGCAAACATATTATCGGCTTTGGCGGTAGCTGACTGAGAAAGAATAGGATTTAATTTTAGTGGCGCAAGACCAGCTTGCTGACGACGAGCATTAGTTTGATCTAAAACTTTTTGAGCGGTAATTTCTGATGAGTAACCCAAAACCCCGGGACGAGCTATGGTTAGCGTCCGAATAAACGATTGGTTTAAAAGATAGATTCCAATGAGTAGACCAATATAACCCGGTTGAATTAAAAAGGCTTTATGATTGTTATCTTCGTGAGGAAAGAATAAAAGTTTGACAAGTTTGACCACGATTCAGTGTAGCTTATTTTTAGTTTTTTTGAAATGTTTTTTTATATACTTAAAAATTAGAATGCCAATTAGAATTCCGCCCAGATCAATTAAGGTATCAGTAAACTTTGGTCCACGTCCTGGAGTAAAACTCTGGTGAATTTCGTCAGTTATGGCGTAAAGATATGAAATAAAGGTACTAGGTATGATGGATGATAAAGGATAAATAACCAAGAAGCCTAAAATAGCATATTCAATTAAATGGAGTGTTTTGAAGAGAATAAATCGTTCAACGCCGCTACCACCGATTCCAGTAGTCGAACGAGATGACCAGTAAAAAATAAAAGCCATCCACAAAAGAGCGGGAATAAATCTGATTAACTTTATTTTTTTCACTGTCTTAATTTAATCATAACCACTGGTATTAA
>JBAZZE010000017.1:0-18584 GCA_041658955.1 Candidatus Shapirobacteria bacterium | reverse complement strand
GAATAGTCGTGACCTAAGAGAGTGATAGTGGACATCGGTGGTAATATTATAGTAGATGATATATATTGCTGCCGATCACCGAGGTTTTCGGCTAAAAGAAGACATAAAAAAGTGGATGGAAAGTGAGCACTATGAGTTTAGAGATTTGGGTGCCTCTTCTTACGACAAGGAAGATGATTATACTGACTTTGCCATAAAGATCGGAGAAAAAGTGGCAGTAGAAAATGCCCGAGGAATACTAGTTTGTGGGTCAGGAGCAGGAGCTTCAATTGCGGTAAACAAGGTCAAAGGAATAAGAGCCGGACTGTGTACTTTTGAAAAACAAGCCAGAGCGGCTAGAAATGATGATGACATCAACGTTGTTTGTTTATCAGCTGATGCTGTCAGTGTGGATGAAAACATGAAGATAGTGTCAGTCTTTTTGGCGACAATGTTTGGGTCTGAAGAAAGGTATATTAGAAGAATTAATAAAATAAAAAAATATGAAGCTGAGATCGGTTGAGGAAGTATTACCAGAAACGAAAGTTATTCTCAAACTGGACTTGGATGTGCCGATGAATGATGGGGTAATTTCGGATAATTATCGATTGGTTAAATCGATTCCTACCATAAAATTGTTGCTCGCCAAAAAATGTCAGATTGCCATAATTGGAAAATTGGGTAGACCGGAGGGACACGACCCAAAACTTTCAATGAGACCGGTATATGTAGAACTAATGACACTGCTCGAGCCAAATGGAGAAAACGTAATTGAGAGTGTGTTTGTGGAAGATGTGGGTAATTTTGAAAAATTAGATATGGCGATGGCTCAAAACCAAATAATATTTTTGGAGAACCTGAGATATTGGAAAGGCGAAGAAGCCAATGATAGTGAATTTCTAAAAAACCTAGTCGAGATTTGCCAATTTTATGTGAACGATGCACTTGCAGTGTCTCATCGTAAAGAACGGTCAAATATGCTTTATAAAAGCATGCCCGGATTTTATGGTTTGGCATTCATATCCGAAGTGGAAAAAATATTGAAAGTGGTAGAAGACCCGAGCCAACCACTCACAATAGTATTAGGTGGTGCCAAAGCCGACAAATTAAATTATTTACCAGAACTTTTGAAGATAGCTGATAACGTGTTGATCGGAGGAAAACTACCAAAAATATTACCTGTGGATGTCGATATAAATAACCCCAAATTAAAAATTGCCAAATTACGAGAAGACGGCTGTGACCTAAGTAGTGACGATATTTCACAATTCAAAGAAATAATTGGTCAATCAAAAATGGTGGTCTGGGCGGGGGCAATGGGTTGGTTTGAAAAAACAGATTGTAAAGAAGGTACTAAAGAAATTGCCTTAGCAGTGGCCAATAGCCCGGGATATAAGGTACTGGCTGGTGGCGATACGACGGCATCAGTGGAGAGCTTAGGGATGAAAGAAAAGATCGACCTAATTGCGTCGGGTGGTGGAATGATGCTTGAACTACTAACAAAGGGTAATTTACCTGCTTGGGAATAAAATGGTTAGAGCAAGATCAGTTCCGACTTTTGAGTGGCTAAGTGCTCCGCTTGATGGTAAGGAAAAACAAATTGATTCGAGTAAGCGAATGGTGGAATGGTGTATGAGTGACCCAGGACCAAATCGAAGTGACCGACCAATGAGACAAGTCGACTATAAAGTACCACCCCGCTTTGAAGAGTTATCACGACCAAGAAAAATAATGAAGGCAGTGCAAATATTGGAAAGTGGCATCTCTTCTGACACCATGGAATGGAATTGGGCAAAAAATGAAATTGACCAAAGAGGTTTTGAATCATCTTCGGAAGATCAACGAAAGTTGGCATTTTTAGTGGCAAATGGGTGCGATAAAACAAATAGTTTATTAACTTCTCTAGGTAGAAATGAAAGAATCAAACTGGAAAAACATGAAGGATTGGCTTTTGGACAGGCTTGGAAAGAACTAATGGAAGTCTGTGTTGGAGAATTGGGATATGATAAAAACCAAACATATAAAATTTTCGATGCGGTATTTGACAACCCGCGAATTTTGGCTCCGCTTGGGGAAAGAAAACGATTGGGATATATCAATGGAATAGAAGCAGAAATGGCTGCCTATTGGCTGCTAAAAGACATGGGGATGGAGAGTGTTCGATTTGGAAGTGAAATAGAGGACCGGGATAATAAAGTTGATCTGATGGCAGACAATGGAAACGGAAAAACTATTTTTTATCAGGTTAAGGTACGCCAAGGAAGACATGATTTTCCTCAAGAATATGATGTGTTTGACGAAAACTCTTTTGCTGAATGCCGAAGAATGTTTGAGAGAACTCACGAAAACCCAGAAGAGATAAGAAAGTTTAGAGAAAGCATGAAAGTATTTTCTGATTTTGCCCAATCAATGCGAAGAAACGAGGATGGTGAGGACAATGTTGGGGCGGTAGTAATGTTTATGCCAATACGTCTCGATAAGGTTGTAGAAAGAGCTAGAGCAGTTCCGGATCATGAGTTACACCAGCCAAGAGTAGCGAAGCACCCAAGAGATGCTATATCATTAAGATATGCAGAATAAAAAATTGAAAGTAGGAATAAACGGTTTTGGAAGAATTGGCACAGTAGTACTAAGAGCAATCCTCCTAGAGAAATATGATGTGGAAGTGGCGGCAATTAATACCAAAGGCGACATGGGTGCGGAGACTTATGCCAATCAATTTAAATACGATTCGGTTTATGGAAGAATTCCCATGAAAGTAGAAGTGAGTGACCCACAAAAAGGTGGAGAAATAGGACGATTGGTAGTGGGCGATGTTGAGATTCCCCTACTGGGAGAAAAAGATCCCGGAAAAATAAAATGGGGTGACTATGGGGTGGAAGTAGTCTTGGAATGTACCGGGGCATTTACCGATAGTAAGGCTTTACTACATTTAAATGGTGGAGCCAAAAAAGTGGTTATCTCGGCTCCGGCTAAGGACCCAAAAATTCCAGTATTTATTTTGGGAGTAAATGAAAATAGATATAAGGGCGAAAAATTAATTTCCAATGGTTCATGTACTACAAATTGTGTGGCGCCAATAGTCAAACTAATTGATGAAAAAATTGGATTCCAAGAAGGTTCGCTGACAACCATTCATGCTTATACAACAAACCAAAATATTGTTGATGGAAGTGCCAAGGATCCACGACGAGCACGAGCAGCCGCTATAAATATCGTTCCGACTGCCACCGGTGCGGCTGAAGCAGTAATAGCTGCATACCCAGAAGCCAAGGGAAGGTTTGCCGGGACAGCAATTCGGGTGCCAGTAGTTTGCGGAAGTTATTCCGACCTAACTTTTAAAATGGTTCGCAAAACTACCATTGAAGAAGTTAATTCAATTTTTGAAGAAGCCAGTGTTAGTCCGGAGACAGTCGGAAAAGTAAAAGTGACCTATGAACCATTAGTATCTTCCGATATTATTGGCAATAACGGATCATGCATAATTGATACTCGAATGACCAATGTAGTGGCCGATGATATGGTTTGTATTGGCGCATGGTACGATAACGAATACGGCTACTCCTGCCGTCTAATTGAAATGGCCATGTATATATGCAAATAATTCCGACCGCTGGTCTAAAAAAATCTTTTCCAGAAGCCGAAGAAGCGATTCGAAAACTAAAAGATGCCTCAAGGTGGATTCAGGTGGATGTTTGCGATGGAGTGTTCGCACTTGGAAGAACTTTTGATCTTGATTTGATGGGAAAACTAGACTTTGAAACTCCTAATAATTTGTGGGATGTCCACCTGATGGTGAAGGAACCAGCTACATGGGTAAACAAAGCCATTCACATTGGAGCAAGTCGGGTTATTGGTCAAGTAGAAATGATGAGTAATCGAGACGAATTTTTGGAAAAGATTAAGAATGAAGGAGCTGAGGCTGGACTGGCATTCGATGTCGATACTGAGATTGATAAGATTGAAGGAGACTGGGATATGGTGTTACTAATGGGAAGAAAAGCAGGGTTTGGATATTTTGAATTTGAGAAAAAAGTTTTGGACAAAATTAAAAAAGTGAAAGATATGGGGTATATAGTGGGAATTGACGGAGGGGCTGATGTGGATAATGTTAAAGCAATCGAAGACGCCGGCGCCGACATTCTATATTCTGAAGTTAATTATTGGAAACTTAGAGATGCTAGATAAAGAGACGATAGAAAAAATGTTAAAGGTGGCCAATGAGGCTGAGGATAATGCTTTTATTTTTAAATCTAACCATGCTTTTGGAGCGGCCGTACTAACTGACGATGGAGAAATATATGGTGGATGTAATGTTGATGGAGTTATCTCGGGGATGGGTACTTGTGCTGAGTCGTGTGCCCTAAATCATGCGGTGGTTCATGGCAAATATAATATAAAAGCAATACTGGTGGTGGATGAAAAAGAATTTATATTTCCTTGTGGGACTTGTCTACAATACTTGGTTCAGTTTTACCAAACTACTAATAAAGAAATAGAAGTGATATCAGCCAAACAAAATGGTGAATATAAAAGTAAGATGCTTCATGAACTTCTACCAGAGGCTTACCATAGTGTAAGTTTTGATCAAAAATTAAAAAGTTTTAAAAATAAATGATCGCTAAAACTGACAAAAAAATAAAACGAGTAGCTTTTTTTGGAGATGCTGACTTGCCAGATAATGACAAATCGTGCGTTCTTGCTAAAGAAACTGCCAAGCTGTTGGCTGAAAATGGATATATTATTATCAATGGTGGTGGACCAGGAGTTATGAAAGCATCAACTGACGGTGCAGCTCTGGGAGGAGGAAAAGTAGAGCTGGTGATAATTGATCCAAAATTTGAACCGGGAAATTATGAGGGAAGCGACAAAGAAAATATGGATTATGCTGACAAAATTTATAAAACTAAAAATATTCACGAGAGAGTTAGTAAGCTAGTAGAAATCGCTGATGCCTTCGTAATATTTAAGGGTGGAACAGGAACACTGGCTGAAGTTGGATTAGTTTGGGAATTGGCAAAATTTGATTTTGGTCACCATGAACCATTGATATTTGTAGGTAAAGAGTGGGAGATAATTGTCAAAGACATAACTAGCAAAATGCATTTTGAGGAAAAAGAAAAAAGAGTGGTAGCCACAGTGGACACTGGAGAAGAGGTACTTAAGGCATTAAGACAGGTTGAGAGTTAGATCGGATTTCAATAGGAAATAATTCATAACTAAGTGGTTCCCCTTTCTGGATCTTGAGCCGGGCAATCTGAGAATGTGAAGTTTCATATGACCAGCTTTGATCAAAAATGAAATTACCAAAGGAATAAAAAATCAAACTGTCTTTATACTTTTCGACACCTTGCCAAACATGAGGATGGTGACCATGGATAACATCAGCACCGGCATCAACCATTTGACGGGCAAAATCGACTCGCCATTTTTCGGCTTGAGGAAGATATTCATTTCCCCAGTGAATAGAGATAAATAGATAATCAACTTGGGGTTTGGCTACTTTAATTGTGTCAATTATTTTTTGTTTATCGGTAGTGGGATAAGTAATGAAGTCGTAGCCTAAAAATCCCAGACGAAGGCCATCGACTTCTTTGATAAGAAGTCCATCAAAAAAATTGGGGACGGAGGCTTTGGTTAAAAAATTTTTAGTATCTTCTAAGCCTTGTTGGCGATAGTTGAGAATGTGATTATTATTTAGATTTAGAAAAAACTTGTTGGTGACAAGCTCGGGGATAAACCGCTCGTCTCCACAAAAAGTAAAAGTGCCAGTCTTACCTTCAGGACAGGAAGGGATAATTGGTGACTCAAGATTGGCAAGATTAAAAGTATTGTTTTTTAACCAAGGACTAACTTCTTTAAAGCTCCAATTAAAATCATTTTTGGCTCGGGCAGTGGAAGTGATATGGCGCCCAAGACCTAAGTCGCCAGCAAGACCGACTATTATTGTTGGTGCGGGAGTTGGGGTGGGAGTGGGGGTGTTTTCAAGTAGAGATACTTTTTGGTCAGAAGTCGGACTTATAAAGTGCTGGCGAGTGGAAGAAAAGATATTATTAAAAAAAGCAAAACCGGTAGCAATAAACAACAATGGTAAGAGGACTCGCATACGACGCATTTGTTTTAGTATACTTGATGATATGAAACTGCGGGCGCTAGTGGTGGTCTTATTTAGCTTGGTACTATCGGGATGTAATGTGAACATGCAAAAATCTGGAATTGAAATTATCTCCTATCCTCCAGCAAAAGTATTTATTGGTGAAAAAGAAGCAGGGATGACACCTTATAAAAACAACACCCTCAAACCCGGGGACTTAAGGATAAAGTTGGTAACCAATGGTCAGGAATGGTCTAAAACTATACATTTACAAAATGGGGCAAATACAGTTATCAACCGAGAGTTTGGAGACAATGGAGAAAGCGGAGGTTATACTCTCTATTTTGAATCGACTGGTAATGTGGAAAAAGCCGGAATAATGATTAGCTCAAGCCCTGATCAGTCAACTGTTTTTGTGGATGATGAGGTTAAAGGTTATAGTCCGGTACGAATTGAAAATATAGGGGAAGGTGATAAAAAGCTAACCATTTCTTTCCCTGGTCGTAAAAGTATTAACTCTTACGTAAGGTTGGTCAATGGATATCAACTGGTAGTAGAAGCTGATCTTTCAGAAGAAAAAACAGTAGCTGTTACCCCATCAGCGGCACCAACGCCAGTGAGCACCGAGCCAGCAGGACACTTAATTATGATTAAGGATACTGAGACAGGTTGGCTTCGGGTCAGAGATACACCTAGTAGTAGTGGTGCGGAAGTAACCAAGGTTAAGCCAAAAGAAAAATATAGAATGATTGATCAAAATAAAGAATGGCTAAAAATAGATCTAGGAAACGGTAAAAGTGGCTGGATATTGGCTAAATATGCCGATATATCTTAATAAGAGAGAAGGTAAAAGTTACTATCAAGGCAATAAACACATAAAGTTTTTGTTGAGTATTGAGAAGTAAGGTGGCTAGTCCCAAACATAAGCTGACCAACCAATAAAGGATCGCAATTTTTTGGCGACTCCAACCAAGTCGGAGTAAAAGATGATGAAGATGTTGACCATCTGGTTTAACAAGAGACCTACCTTGAAAATAGCGACGGCCGATAACAAAGATGGCGTCTAACATGGGGATAGCTAATAGGAGGAACAAAGTTGCCAACTTAGCACCGGAAAGAATTGAGAGAACCCCCAAACTGAAACCAGCTAGACTTTTAGCGCTATAACCCGGCATGATAGTTTGGGGATAAAAGTTGAAAGGCAAAAAACCAAAATAAGCACCAGCAACAGCCCCAGCCAAAATTATAACTGGCCATTGTTGGATATCTTGAGAAAATTTTAGACCTAATAGCCCGATAAATAAGGCAGAAATGCCGACAAAGCCAGGAAGTTGGCCTTCTACTCCACCAGACCATCCAGTTATATTCATACACCAGACTATCCAAAATATTGCTAAAAGATCGGAAATAAGCCAAATACTGTGGGGACCAAACCAATCAAATTCGAATCTAATAAATGATAGATCAAAGACACCGCCAAAGGGGTTGGATATGTAGGCTATGCCAATGCCTGAAGCAACAACAATAATAGCTGCAGTGATATTGGTAACCAATCTCAACTTGGGACTAATATCAAATAAATCGTCAAAAATACCAACTCCTAGAGTGAGGGTCATGGCAATTAGAATACTAGCCAGCTGACGATCAAGAGGGAGGAACATTAGAACTGAAACCACTATTCCTAAAAATATAGGGACTCCCCCTCCACGAGGAACAGCAGTGGTAGCCGTGGAGTTTTTATCTTTTTTTTGTTTTTTGATTGGGTCTTCAACAAGAGATCGTTTTACTAAAAAATTACGAACTAGCGGAGTAGCAATAAAAGAAAGGGCGAAAGCGATGAGTAAACTAAAAAAGAAATTGGTGGGCATGTTTAGATAACCAAACTAAGAGAACGGAGGATCGCAATAAACGAAAGAATGGCAAAGAGTAATGAGGTGATGACCAGGAGTCTTGATAAAAGTGAATTTGAGCGAAGTAAAAATACGGCAAGAAAATTATTAACCAAAATTACTATGAAGGTAATTACCGGGAGTAGGAAAGCAGATGAGCTAGATGCTAACTGCTCAGCTCCCCATGGTCGGGAATAAAACAGAGGAATTTCAGGAGGAAGATCGTTGTATTTGTACCAGACGAAAGCAAATTGCATGATAGCTACAAATAAGTTCCAGCGAAAAACGGTACCATTAAGTTTTTCCTGCCAAAATAGGCCAACTTTGGCAAGAGAATTGGATAAATTGGTTAATGACAGAGCATTAGTCATTACGAGTATAGATAGTGGCATCGCCAAAGGCGGTAACCGGTGAATAGTATAGTTTTATAAATCGATCTAAATCAGGGAACGGCCTCCCTGGTTGTGGATAGTATATAACTGTTTTGGGAAATTGGACTATTAACTGGTTATAAGTGTTCTCATATTGATTAAAGTCAGCTACATGATAAGCAACGGTATATTTACCAACTGGGAGTCGATCAGCAAGAGCATAGATATATGGTTCATCTCCCCAGATAAAAATATCGTCTTTGGGATTAGTAGTGTTCTTGAGGAACTGGGCAATCTTGTAGGTATCATCAACCCGGGCTCCAAAGTAGTTGCGATATTCAGCTGAATTTAGACTAAAAATGTGAGTGTAAAAATTCTTATAGTAAGAGACAACTGGATAATAGTAGAACTTGTATTTGACTAGATAAAAACCAAGGCCAGCCAAAAGAATCAACGAAATAAGACGTTGTTTGGTAGTAGCTATTGAAGAGAAAAGCAGGGTGACTATCAGTACCAAGGGAGGTGCTAGTTGAATAAGATAGTGAGGATAAGGACGGGTGGATAGTAAGGCTCCAAAGACAGTGGCACTAAACCAAGCGAAGACAAAAAGTGTATCTTTGCTGAGATGTTTTTTGAGATAAAGAAAATAAAAGACTAACCATGAAATAGCCATAATAACGGCACGATTTACTAAACCACCACTAGTAGCACTTCCAGAATGAGAGCCAGTGGACCATGAAGAAAGATAGCCAAAGTTTTGAAGTAAGGCTGAAAATAAAAACTCATTGCCAGCATGTTGATAAATAGAGAGGGCAAAAAATAAAATAATTGGCAGAGCAAATCCGACTACTAGTGCGACCCAACTGAGGACAATAAATTTTATTTTGGAGCGATCAAAGTTGAAGGCCAGTACCCAAGCACAGAGTAAGGCAAACTCAACGGCTACCGGTACTTTGAAAGTAAAAGCCAGACCTAAGAGTAAGCCAGCGACTAGAAAACGAAGTGGTGACTTGGAATAAAAAAAGTAATAAATTCCAGCGAGAGTGGGGAGAACCATAAAGATCTCGGCGTTGGCGATATTACCCTCAATTAGAGGTATTGAGGTAAGTATCACAAAAATTATAGTTGATATTTTGGCGAACTTTACGGAAAATAACTTGACTGACAACTTGTGAAAGAAAAGTGCCGAGAATCCCATGGAGATGGCCAGAAGGAGTCGGAATCCAAATACTGTCTGGGCTAGAGCAGCTAGATAATAAAGACTTGGTGGTTTGTTGTCATGGATTTGACGATAAAGTACCAGTCCTTTTCGAAGAGCTTGGCCAAGAACTAAATAAATTCCCTCGTCACCATACCAATATGGTTCAAAAAGAGAGGGAAGTCGGAGTAGTAAAAAAAGAAGCGAAACAATTAGGAGAAAACGATATTTTTTATCAAAAATATTGATCATGAAATAGTTTAGCCTATTTTGCCTTTTTTTGGGTGGTCTTGTACTCAAGGCGATGCCCCAACATGAGTCGGGTGTGAGAGTGTAGTCCAGGTAGAACTGACATTGTTAAGGTGGCTAGTGGCATGAAAGGCCATTGAAGGATGTTTTTGAGGATGTTGCCCAATCCGGTTTTTTGATATTTGGGTCGGAGTTTCCAATCGAGAATAATCAATGAAATCAGAGGGATTAAACAAATAGTGAGAATAACATTTGAAATTCGGGGAAGGTTGAAGCCGATAGATGTTTGAAAAAAAGTGGGGTTGAGAATTACTGGAAGTGATGTTCCTAGGGTTAAAATAAACCAATTACTAGACCAAATAAAATGAGTTTCGATCAGTCGATAAACACGAAGGATACGAGTAATTATAGGAATCTCAGGATGGTTTATTGATTGTTTGATAGCGTAAGGAATATCGATAGCACCCCAAGCATGACGGACGCATTGGGAGTAACGGTTTTTAAGAGCACCAAAATATGATTTACCATCGGGAGCATCGACAATGGTGGGAAGGAAAATCGGCTCAACTTGACTACGACCACCACTACTAAAAAAAGTTTGAAGAAAAATATGCCAATCCTCGGGGATCATATCGATGTCCCAATAACCCGCTGAGTCAATGAGACGATAAGATGAGGAATAACAGGAATAATTGAAGAAAAGTCCATCTGGTTCCTGAATGTTGGCAATATGAATGACGTTACCAAGAGTGCCAATAATCCGAATGGGGCCAGGAACACTATTAATATTGTGATGCCAAAAAATTGGTGATTGCCAAAAACGATAATAGCGATTTTCGGAGGAAGCAAAGGAATAAGTTAGCGCAGAAAAATATTTGGGGTTGAAGATAGTATCAACATCACAGGAAGTTAGGGTTAATTTGTCGATACTATAAATCCCCTTTTTAATAAAGTTTTTCTTAAAATATTTGGCAGCAAAAGCCTCATTACTATGTTTGCCGATGGTTTCACCGGGAGTATCTGAGGGATGCTCAGTGAAGATTAAGTCACCAAAGACGTTTTTGTATTTAGCTGTAAAGTAATCAATAGTGGTTTGATTATTTTCTTTTCCAGCCCGGGCCTCCTGAGCAACGACAACATGGAGTTGTTTTAGATTGATATCAATTTGAGCGGCCAGACTGCCGACAGCCATGTCTATTACATCAACCGGCTCTTTGTAAGAAGAAATGATAATGACATGGTTAACATCAGTATATTTTAGCCAACTGTTTGTTTTATTCTGTTTGTAAAGATCGGGCCAAACTGTGTTTTGAGCAGCAGTAATTTTGAAGTAGCCAATGATGGCAAAGAAAGCAGCTTTAAAAGATTGATAGAGCCAATAGATAAGAAATGCGATAACAAAGTACGCAACAATCCGAGGAAAGATAAAAGCTCCCCAGATGGGGAAGGTGATAGCTGTCCAGGCAAATATGCCAGGAACCATTTCAAGAAGCCGGTAGGCTCTGCCATTTTTCTTCATAGATCGAGATATATTATACCAAGGTAGAATAGAGGTATGGACCAATTGGATAGGGAGATTATTAAAACCAGAGAATATGGAAGCCAATTTGGTGTAGATTACAGCTCAGATGAACTAAAAAAGCGACTCATTAGTAGTCAAAAGTATAGTGACGAGATACTTCTAAAAAAACTAAAGAGCTATAAATCCGTAAAAATTACTTCAAAAAGTATTTTCACTAAATCTAAATTGGAAAAGGTTGAGAATTTTATAAACCAGCTAGCAAAATTTTTCCCAGATGTTTTGATGGTAACAGTCACCGGATCGGTAGCTGCTGGGTATTGTCGGGAAAATGATGATATAGACCTAATGATAATTACCAGACAAAATCGCTTGTGGATAAATAGGCTATTGCTGAGATTGTATGTGTCACTACACAAAATTCCCCACCGAAAGTTTGGGCTTAAAGAAAACAAAGATGACTTGTGTTTTAATTTGTGGATTGAAGAGGGAGTAATGAAGCTACCCAAAAACAAACAGACTTTAAGGAACGCAATGGATACGATATTGATGGTACCGATACTAAATAAGGAAAGCACATACGAGAAATTTTTGGCTGAAAATGACTGGGTGGGTAAGTTTGTTAGAAATCGGTATGAAGAATTATTGGGTGATTTTAAGTGGGTCAGAAGTAATACAAGGACTGGTATGGATCTGATTTCGATAATTAATTGGTTAGTTTTTTGGCCACAATGGTGGTACATGAAAGGAAAAATTAGTTCAGAAGTTGTAGGGCTAAGAACGGCGTTTTTCCACCCAAGTGATAGAATAAGATATGCTAGCGAAGATAATTGGTAGAGTTTTTGTCGTCTTGATCGGTTTAGTTATACTTTTTGTATCTGTTGCCAGAGCGGGGCTAAGTCTAATGGCTCAGGATGGTGATATGGATTCACTTAGAAATGAAGAAGTGAAGTTTTTAGTCACTTTTGATGACGGTGAAACAGCCTCGGGAACTTATAAATTACCCCAAGCTGGAATGTTACCTAATAATGTCTTTTACGGATTTAAAAAAGTCAGAGATTATATTTGGATGTCACTAAGCGGTGGGGAAGATAAAGTTAAATTAGCCGTACTTATGGCAGATAAAAAGATTGCAGAGTTTCAAAAGCTGACTGAGAAAGGTGAACGTGGATTGGCAGTTGAGTCTGGCAATGAAGCCGTAGATAAATTAGAATATGCCAACGGGTTAGTGATGGGAGCAAAAAATGTTGATGCTCAATCAAAACAAATACGCAAACAAATACTGTGGGCAGGTTTGGCGTACGGAGAAATATTTCACAGAAATGAAAAAGAATTTCAGATTGACAGTGAAAAATATACAAAACTATTAATTAGAATTGATGGCTGGAACAAACAACAAGAAAAAAATAGATATACGTGGAATTACTAAGAAGCGATTCTTAGTTATTGCTCTTGCCGTATTAGTCCCCTTTATAGTCGGAATGGCGATACTACTTAGGGACATGCCAAACCCTAGGAAGTTAACCTCGGATATATATCCAGAGAACTCCCAGATTTTAGATAGAAATGGAAAATTGATTTATGAAATTTTTTCAGAAAAACGACGGAATATTGTCAAAATAGATGATGTTCCAGACAAATTAATTAAGGCAACACTAGCTGTTGAAGATGCTAATTTTTATAGTCATATTGGTTTTGACCTGAGGGGAATTGTCAGAGGTCTTTTCAGAACAATAGTTCAAAAGAGACTCCAAGGTGGATCAACAATAACCCAACAATTGGTGAAAAATGCGTTACT
The DNA here is from genome assembly GCA_041658955.1 of Candidatus Shapirobacteria bacterium. Classification (GTDB taxonomy): domain Bacteria; phylum Patescibacteriota; class Microgenomatia; order UBA12405; family UBA12405; genus UBA2283. The sequence goes on along the minus strand of JBAZZE010000017.1, from coordinate 5,487 downwards.
GACACCAGAGCGGACTTGGACTCGGAAAGTAAAAGAGGCCGTACTAACCATATCGACCGAAGTTCTTTACACTAAAAAACAAATCTTGGAAATGTATTTTAATCAAACTCCATACGGGGGAACTCTTTGGGGAGTAGGGGCAGCCGCCAAGGGAATCTTCAATAAAGAAGTTAAGGACTTAACTTTGGGTGAAGCGGCAATGCTTGCCGGACTGCCGGGATCACCAACGAGATACTCCCCTTTTGCTCATCCTGATGCCGCCAAAAAACGACAAGAGCTAGTACTGATGCGAATGAGAGAACTAAATTACATTACTGAAGAGGAAAAAGTGGCGGCAGAAAAAGAAACAATGAATTACTACATAAATAAAGATGAAATTGTAGCCCCTCATTTTGTGTTTTATGTCAAAGAAATGCTGGTTGAAAAATACGGAGCCAAGATGGTCAATGAAGGTGGATTGAAAATCACCACTACTCTTGATTCAAGTATTCAAGAGATGATGCAGCAGACCATTGCCTCAGAGACAACTAAACTAGCCAAACAAAAAATTTCAAACGGAGCAGGTCTCGTTACTGAGCCAAAAACCGGTCAGATATTAGCAATGGTAGGGTCAAAAGATTTTTTTGCTAATGATATTGAAGGAAAATTTAATGTAACTACCGCGCTTAGGCAACCAGGATCATCAATTAAACCACTTAATTATGCGACAGGGATTGAACTAGGTAAGGTAACTGCGGCTTCGATTTTTGATGATAGTCCAACTTGTTTTAAAGTTGAAAATCAAAAATTATATTGTCCAACAAATTATGGTGGTCGATATAACGGAATACAAAGTCTACGAAATTCTCTGGGAAATTCGCTTAACATTCCGGCGGTAAAAACTATTCAATTGGTGGGGTTGGAAAACTTTGTGGCTTCAGCATCGGCAATGGGAATAACTACTTATAAGGATCCTTCTTTGTATGGACTATCACTAACACTAGGTGGCGGTGAGGTAATGATGACGGAAATGAATACTGCTTTTGGTGTATTTGCCAATGGAGGAGTAAAACAAAACTTAGTTTCGATTCTAAATATTACCGATCGACATGGAAAAGTGTTGGAGAGTTACCAGGACATCCCAGGAGAGAGAGTTTTATCTCGAGACACAAGTTATATCATTAGCGATATTTTGTCTGATGATGGGGCTCGTAGTGCGGTGTTTGGACGTGGATCGCTACTAACTATTAAGGGGCATCCTGAAGTATCAGTCAAAACCGGGACAACAAACGATTTGAGAGATAACTGGACCATAGGTTTTTCTCCGGATTTTGTAACTACTATTTGGGTAGGTAACAATGACAATAGCAAGATGGGTTACCTAGTTTCTGGAACCACAGGTGCAGCTCCGATATGGCATAAAGTAATGACGTATTTACTTAAAGATAAGCCAGTTAAAAAACCGGTAGTACCAGTCGACGTCCAAAAAATAGCAGTTTGTAATCTGACCGGAGAACTGCCACCAGAGGGTGGATGTGACTCTCACTTTGAATATTTCAAAAAAGAATTTGCTCCTACCAAGAGATTACCAATTAAAAATAACGTATTAATTGACAAGGACACCAATAGAATTGTCAAAGACGGTGAAGTAAAAACCAATGTCGAATGGCAAGAACACCAAGCGGTGAGAGATGTGAGTGGTGTGTGGGTTTGCCTAGACTGTCCTTCTAATATAAATCCAGGTGATACCACTGGAGGTCAGTTACCGTCAACTATAATAAATCAACCATAAATTAATGCGACCAATTCTGATACTTAAAAAAATGCTAGTCGCATTAGGATGGCCAATACTGACTATTCTTAAGTTTTTCCTCAAAATTGTCCGATCATACCTCTTTTTAGGGTCGATACTCTTGGGGATGAGTGGCATTCTAATTTGGTTGTATTTGAAAGTTATAGTTGGACTACCGAATGTAAATGAAATTTATAATCCTCCACGATTATCTTCTAAAATACTGGATAGAAATGGAGTACTGCTTTACAAGTTTTATGAGGATGAAGATAGAAGTTGGGTCCAATTATCGAAAATACCCAAATCACTGATTTTGGCTACACTGGCAATTGAGGACAAGAGCTTTCTACAACATCAAGGAATATCGATTAAAGGTATAAGTCAGGCACTGATTTTTAATATAATAAAACGCCAAAATAACGGCACACTTCAAGGTGGATCAACCATTACTCAACAGTTAGTAAAAAGCGTATTTTTCTCAAATGAAAAAACATGGAAGAGAAAAATGAGAGAGGCAATACTAGCATTGATGGTCGAGAAAAAGTTATCAAAAGAAGAGATCTTGGAACGTTATTTTAATCAAGTGGCATATGGCGGAGAAACTTATGGTGTTCAAGAGGCATCGAAAAAATATTTTGGAAAGAATGTATGGGAAATAACCCCAGCCGAGGCAGCCTATTTGGCTGGATTACCAGCAGCACCTAGCTCATATTCCCCGACCGGAGATAATCCTAAATTTGGATTCTTAAGACAAAAACATGTGATATCGGAAATGGCATCAGCTGGATTTATTACCGAAAAAGAAGCTGAAGAAATGAGGTCAGAAAATCTTAATATAGTAGTAAATAGACCCACAATACAAGCACCTCATTTTGTGTTTTATGTTAAGGATTTTTTGGAAAAAAAGTTTGGTTATGATAACTTTGCCAGAAGAGGAATGACAGTGACAACTAGCCTGGATATTCGAATACAACAAATGGCGGAAAAAATAGTGGCCGAAGAAGTTTCGTCAATTGAGAGACTAAAAATTTCAAATGGGGCAGCTGTAGTATTGTCACCGGAAAAGGGTGAGGTGTTAGCAATGGTGGGGTCAAGAAATTATTTTGCCACCAACATGGATGGAAAATTTAATGTGACCACGGCCCTGCGTCAGCCTGGTTCATCAATCAAGCCAATTAATTATCTACTGGCATTAAAAAAAGGACAAAGTCTGGCCTCAGTAATTGATGATAATAAAGTAGTCTATAAAATTGCTGGTCAAAGTAAGCCTTACATTCCGGTAAATTATAATGGTAAATACCTTGGAAACATAACTCTGAGGACAGCGCTAGCCTCTTCGCTTAATATACCATCGGTAAAGTTATTGGCGGCCAATGGTGTGGAAAATATGATTGACCTGGCGGAACAAATGGGGATAAGTACTTGGAAAGACCGAAGTCGATATGGGCTATCATTGGCCTTGGGTGGGGCTGAGGTAAAGATGACTGAACTAGCAAATGCATACAGTATTTTTGCCAATATGGGTGAGAAAGTGGAACTGACTCCGGTACTAAAAATAGAAAATTATTTGGGAGAAAAAGTTTTTACAAGTGAAACAGTAAAAGTAGAGACAATCGATCCAAAGTTGGCATTTCTGATCAACAGTGCTCTAAGTGATAATCAAGCTAGATCCCCTGTTTTTGGATTAAACTCAAAACTTAAAATCGACAATGAGACGGTAGCAGTAAAGACAGGGACAACTAATAGTCTGCGAGATAACTGGTGTATTGGATGGACTAACGATGTATTGGTGGCGGCTTGGGTAGGTAACAATGACAATAGTCCAATGAGCTGGGTGGCATCGGGAGTATCAGGAGCGACTCCGATCTGGAATAAAATTATGAGAGAAATGATAGCTTCGAGAAAATCAACTCAATGGTTAGTACCACCTGCTGGGGTAGCTAAGAAAAATGTCTGTGGTCGAGATGAGTATTTTATTGACGGAACTGAGAAAGATATTAAGTGTCCGGCGCCAAAAGTTTCACCAACTCCCCAACCCTAGGGTTTTGATTGACTGATAGTACTCCAATAAATAGTCGGGACTAACTCAGTGATTATTTTTTGAAACTCTTCTGGTGTTCCTTGATATTGGAGATCAAAAAAAAGTGGTTCAGTGGTGGGTGGATAAACTACGGCGGTTAATTTTTGGAGATCTGGGCTACTAGTAGACTCTTCACGGACGATTAGTCCTTGGGGAAGGAGTTCTGATAATAAGTTGGATGGAGAAAGTTTAGATATATTTTTGGTAAGGGTAAACACTTGAGATTGATCTAAGTGGGTGCGATTACTGGGCCAATTGTAGACTGCGGTCGGTAGAGCGACGACAATATTCCACTTAGACTGATCTATGGTGACAATTTGGGAAATGGCAGCAGTTAAATCTTCTATCCCCGCACTGGTAACTACAGGCTTATTGAGGGAAAGCTGTGGTATTTTAGGAATAGTAAGCTGAGGATTGGCGATAATCGCTTTAACTTGTCGGTAGATAATGAAGACAAGACTTAACCCGATAGTTAGGGCAATTGATAGGATAATAAAAAAGCGCTTTTTTTTGAGTTTTAATTCAGATGAGTCACCAACTTCTTCAGTTGGAATATCTGATGAGTATGACTTTTTTTTACTCATCTCCTGTTTGGTAAGCATAGTTTATTTGAAAAAGACTATTGTTTGATTTCGGCTAGGGTGAGAAGTCCGGTTTTGGCACCCAAACGCGAAACTACAGAAGCAGAATTTTTAATGGCCCAAAAAAGTGAATCAGCTGGTGAAAGTCGATTGATAATACCGCCAACGAAAGCCGATCCAAATGAATCCCCAGCACCAGTTTCATCTACTGGAGTAGTATTGATAATTGGTGAATATAATTTTTCCTCGGACGTCAGAACATAGGCTCCTTGGCGACCATTGGTAACTGCAGAAATTTTGGCGCCATAACTGAGAAGTGTCTCCCAATAATTTCCTTCGTTTACGTGAACTCCAGTAAGGGTTTCTGATTCGATACCGTTTAACAAAAGAAAATCAACGTGAGATAGTAAGGGAATAAGTCGCTTACTATCCATTAATTCACGATTACCAGGATTTAGAGCAATTCGGATTTGATGTTCAGAAGCAAAACCAATTAATTGTTCTAATAAATCAAGGTTGCCTTCAAGTGAAGTGATATAAAACCAACTTGTCTGAGAAATTTTATCCCAATTAAGATTCTCATTTTCAAGGCGGCTAACTCCGCGATTGGTAACAATTGTCCGCCCACCGTCGGGGCCAACTAAAATAACTGAATAATCAGTATCTTCTTTATTGAGGTGGACTAGGTTGTCAGTACTGACATTATTTTCTTTGAGGTCATTGAAGACATAAAGACTTAATGGATCGTTACCCAAAAGGGAAACACAACTAGTTTTTAACCCTAGCCGGGAAAGAGAAACTGATGAATTGGTAGCACCACCACCTGAACAAATCAGACTGTCGGACATCTCATATTTGCTGGAATAGGTTATGGCTATTTTATCGCCTTGTAATGAGAAACCATCTGATTTTACAAAGATATCAACTGTGGCAGCACCAAGACTAATAACGTCGTACATGGATTAATTGTAATGCACAAATAGGATAGATGCGAGAAAACAAAGGAACTACTATTGAGAAAACTTAGTTAACTTGTTGATAGCTACTTTTTTGAC
>JBAZZE010000016.1:0-19213 GCA_041658955.1 Candidatus Shapirobacteria bacterium | reverse complement strand
TTTTTGATTAAACATTAAAAAATCTTTATGATCGGCAGTCCCAAATGGTTCAGTCCTCGAAAATATAGTGGTTGGGGTCTAACTCCAAATTGTTGGCAAGGTTGGGCATATATCGGACTCATCGCCCTACCAATAGCCCTTCTTGGAAACATCACACTTCCCGGGAACTGGTCTGTTTATTTAATGGTTGCTTGGAGCCTAATCTTCTCGCTCGATTTTATTGATATCTTTACCAAAATGAAACGAGATGAGCGCGACATTGCTCATGAAGCTATTGCCGAGAGAAATGCTATGTGGTTTGTTATTGCTACCCTAGGTTTTGGTCTAGCTTATCAAGCTGGTGTTGGTGCGGTTAAGGGGATAAATCAAGTAGATCCCATCATTCTCATCGCTCTGTTTGGTGGTCTCTTTGTCAAAGCCCTCACCAACTTTTATCTCCGAGATAAATAAACTACTCTATAATTTATTCATGTTATCTCGGACCCATGACTTGGGTGCTTTTAGTAGTCTATTGATTGTTGCTGCAGCTTATCCTCAGCCACATCTTGGTCTAAACACTATCATTGTCGCTTTGATAGCCAATATAGTCGGGTCACTCCTTCCCGATGCAGATCAAGCCAGTAACCGACTTTGGGACCTCCTTCCAGGAGGCAACTTCTTAGGTAAAATTTTTCGCAATTTGTTTTTGTCTCACCGGACCTTATCCCACTCACTATTGGGAGGTTATCTAATTTACAAGGCTGTCTCTTGGTTGCTTCCCCAGCTTTTCAATGCCAATTTTATTAATCCGCTGATAATTGTTTATTCCCTTATGATAGGGTATATATCTCATTTAATTTTGGATGGATTAACTGAAGAGGGTGTTCCCCTGCTTTTTCCGTTTCCTTGGAAATTTGGAATACCTCCCATTCGATCTTGGCGTATAAAAACCGGCCATTGGTTTGAAAATTGGATTGTTTTTCCCGGATTTGTATTGCTTATTCTCCGGCTTATCTTCGCCAATTGGTCAGTCTTCAAAGGTTTTCTTTAAACTAAGTTAAAATAGCTTATGGTTAAACGCAAAGATCTCGGAATTAGATTTAATGAAATACTTTCAAATGAGTCTATTCGACCTCTCGAACCAAAAGATATAGATATAAGTTACATCCGTCGCTCACTAAAAGAAGGTGGAATCAGAACAGATCTTTCGGCTGAAGCTTTGAAGTCTTTGGCAAAAAAACCATTTTTAACCTTTTCTGATCCTAAAGGGCGGGGATTTGGGTTAAAAGAAGCTATTGGTTCAGATAGGGTGGTCCCACTTTTGAATCTTACTTATGAGTTAATGGATCCATCTCGTGTTCTGGAGGATGGTAACGATAAAAGCCCTGCACGTGGTATGCGCCAGTGGGTGGCAGATTTAGTAGAATTGGCTGCTCAAGCAGAGCCCACTCCAGAACAAATCCAAGAATTTTGCGACCGCACAAATTATCGTGTCGCCAAGGGTTATGACGGTGACCATCGCCCACTTTCATTTAGAGCCGTTCCCAAACCTGAAGGTTCAGTTGCCTCAGTACCACCAGACTCCATTCCCATACTATGGAATTTTCTCACCACCCCGTTTAAAAAATAACTATCCTTTGTTCTAGTTGGTAAACTACTCTATGTCTAAAATATATCTTTTTCGTCATGGTCAAACTGATTTTAATGAGCAGCAAAAATTTACCGGTTGGAAAGACTCAAAAATTACCGATAATGGGCGTAAATCAGCACAAACAATTGCCGATCTTCTCCGTTATACCCATCTTGATGTTGCTTACCATACGCGACTTAGTAGGTCTATCGATACCTTAAATATTGTCATTAAAGACCATCCAGAGTGTACGAAGACTATTGTTGATGACCGAATGATTGAACGTTCGTATGGTGATTTAGCTGGCTTGACTCACCAAGAAATAATCGATGGCTTAGGCATAGGGCAATACGAAGAGTGGCATCGAGGTTTTTACGACCAACCTCCTGCAGGAGAAAGTTTTGATGATGTTGAGATGCGAGTCATGGACTTTATAGCCGACTTAAAAAAAGAATATTCTGGCAAGAATCTTGGCATAGCAATATCTGCCCATGGAAATTCAATTAGGCTTTTTAGAAAAATAATGGAAAACTCAACAGTTGAAGAATGTACTTCTTGGAAAATACCTTATGACCAATTCTATGAATACCAACTTTGATTATCTAATAATTGTTCCCCATCCTGATGATGCTGTGGCTTCCCTAGGTCAACACATGGTTAATTGGCGGCGACTTGGTAAGACCGTCAAAATAATCACTGTTTTTAATGAGTACGGCACCGAAGAATTAACTTCTGAAAATGCTTGGGACTATCTTTTAAAATCAGGTTTTAAAAATGTCAAAGAGTTTGCTGCCGCACGCCATCTTGATGATCTTCGAGTCATGAAAGAATTGGGAGTTGAATTCGAATATCTAAATTATGTCGATGCCTCTTTCCGTCGTTTTTCCAATACTACTGTCTATCTTACCGCCCAGGCCTTGATGTCCGGTCGGCCATCTACCTTCGATTCTGGCCTTCCTTCCAAAATCTACAACGATCTTTCTAATATATCCGCTAAAACCATCCTCTTTCCCTATGGAGTTGGTGGTCATGTCGATCATGCCATTTTACGAAAAGTAGGGGATAAACTTAAGAAGGACAAACTCAACATTATGTTTTATCTTGAGTCACCATACCTTTGGCGCCATCTCAATTATCTTAAGTTTTCTTTCCAAATTCTCCGTGCCAAAAGCTATCTTAATCAAATCGATGACAAGATGAAAATACTTAGGAACTACCCAAAACAATACCAAATATTAGAAAACTCCCACGAAAAATTTCCCGAAGTAATTGTCGAGCGCTAGCCTTCCATTTCTTCTTCAATTCTCATTAACCGATTGTATTTACAAACTCTCTCCCCTCGAGTGGGTCCAGCTTTGATATATTCCGACCCTACCGCTACTGCCAAGTCCACCATAAAAGTATCATTGGTTTCTCCACCACCTCGGTGTGAGGGGACTGTCCACATTTTATTTTTGATAGCTAGTAGACAACAGTCGACAGTTTCACTGACTGATCCAGCTTGGTTTAATTTAACTAAGATGGCATTGGCTGCTTTTTTATCAATAGCCTCCTGCCATATTTTTGTGTTTGTTACAGTCAGATCATCGGCAATTAATGGGAATCTTCCACCCATTCTTTTTAGGAGTATCGGCCAACTTTCCCAATCAAATTCGGAAAGCATGTCTTCCCAGCTAACGAACGGATATTTTTCAATCCATCGTAAGTAGTACTCCATCATTTCCTCCGAACTTAGTTCGCTGTTTTCTATTTTTAGTTTATATTTTTTAGTTTCTTTATCGTAATACTCACTCGCCGCCGCATCTAGTGATATCCCAGCATCAATTCCAGGTGCATAGCCGGCTAGTTGAATTGCCTCAATTAAATATTTCATTGGAACTTCATTACTTGTCAGTCCGTTTGGTGCAAATGCTCCTTCGTTTCCCACATTAGTCGATAATCCTTCGCTTTTTAAAATCTTTTTAAGCGACTCATAAATTTCCATTAGCATTCTCACATTTTCTGCGGCGGACTTATCACCCATAGCCGCCACACAAAATTCTTGAAGGTCAGTAGTTTTATCTGCGTGCTTACCTCCTTCAATCATCACGATCATTGGCTTCGGCAGGCGAGTATTGTCCTCCAACCCAAAACATTTTTGCAAATATTTATATAAAGGTAATTTTTCCTCAGCAGCTTGAGCTCTGGCAATCGCCATACTTACCCCTAATATTGCGTTACCACCTAGTTTAGTTTTACCTTCTGTTCCATCCATTTTAATCATTTCCTCATCTCGAAGTCTTTGCTCACTGGCTTCTTTCCCGACCATACCTGGTCCAATTAGTTTATTTACAAAATCAGTTACCATTTTCATCCCCCGCCCGTTATAACGTTTAGGATTGTTATCAAGGATTACTGCCGCTTCTCGAGACCCGGCTGATGCCCCATAACTCACCGATGCTTCGCCTATACTTCCGCTTTCTAAGGTTACGGTTACTTCTATACTAGGTGCTCCACCACTAGCTAAAATTTCCCGAGCTTTTACTGATTTGATTTTCGACATATACACTAATAATACGTCATAGTTCCTAGGGTGTCATTGAATCTGTCAACTAGTTTACCCTGAGCTTGTCGAAGGGTCATTGCGAGGAGCGAAGCGACGTGGCAATCTGTCTCAATACTTTTTTAATCCTAATTTCTTTAACCATCCACCAATAGTCACTGGCCCTCATTTTATATTTGATCAATAAATCTGTGTAGCCAGATTTTTTATTAATATGAATCCCATTTCGACATATGTAATACCAGTAATCGATACTCCAAATATTTTTATATATCGACTCCAAGTATTTTTTCATCTTTTCGTCTCTATATTCACTAGGGGAATATTCCAGAAACAATATTGGCTTATCCCTTTTGATAATTTTTTTGGCTCCCTCAATCACCTCCGGCTCCCATCCTTGGGTATCTATCTTTATCAGATCAATTTTGTGTTCATTTATAAGAATATCCTCGAGTCTCTCACATTTTACGATATCGCCATTTCCGATACCTAAGTGGCTATTTCCTAGGTTTTCGTTGTCTTTTATCAAGGTTTGTTTATCATTTTTCGCTGAAGCAGCGACATTTAGGAGAACTACATTTTTTAATTTATTTTCTTCTACATTTTTTTTCAAAATCTCAAAACATTCTTTATCAGGCTCTAGTGCATACACCTTTTTAGCCATAGATGCCATCAAAAGTGTGTAATAACCAATATTTGCTCCCACATCCACCACTACCTCCATTCCCTTGAGCTCATGTTGCATTAACATCGTCTCGTACTCTTCATATTTTTGTAGAGCAATCCGTTGTCCAATATACTTGTCATCTTCCCGGTACCAAAAATCCAACCCAAATATTTTTGTTTTAAGTAATTTCATTTTCATATTCTAGCACTCGACCAATTTGACTGCTTAACAATTTTTTTGTTCTTTGCTACACTAACCTCACTAATCATTTTAATTCGTTTTTAGTAATTATTATTAGTAATTAATTTCTCTATGTCCAATATCGTACCAGTCGCGGGCTATATTCTAGTTCAGCCCCAGAAAAAAGAAAAAGTTACTGAATCAGGCATTGTCCTGTCCGTGTCTCATGAAGAAAAACCCCAACAAGGTAAAGTCCTCTCTGTTGGTGATACCTTTGTTTCCGACTATGGAACCAAAAAAGAATCTCCCGCCAAGGTTGGTGACACTGTCATCTATCGTGAATGGGGTGGTAAAGAATATAAAGATGGTGAGACCGATCTTTTGATCCTCAAATTCGACGATATCATGGCTGTTATTAAATAAATATTTATTTTAAAAAACTATGGCAAAACAACTAAAATTCGGTGCGCAAGCCCGACAATCCCTCTTAAACGGTATTAATATTTTGGCCGACGCTGTCATTACTACTCTTGGTCCTCGTGGTCGTAATGTCGCAATCGATAAAAAATGGGGCGGACCCACTGTCATTCATGATGGTGTAACTGTTGCCAAAGAAATCGAGCTTGAAGATGCTTATGAAAATATGGGCGCTCAGCTAATCAAAGAAGCTGCCAGCAAAACCAATGATATTGCTGGAGATGGTACTACTACTGCCACTCTATTAGCCCAAGCTATTGCCAACAAAGGTCTTCAAAATGTCGCCGCTGGTGCCAATCCCATGATGATCCGCTACGGACTCGAAAAAGGTTTGGCTGCTGTCCTCGAGCAATTAGACAAGATGAAAAAAGAGATCAAAATCAACGATCAAGCAAGTATCGAAGACGTGGCTACTATTTCTGCTGGTAATATCGATATCGGTCAGAAAATCGCCGAAGCTATGATCAAAGTTGGAAAAGATGGTCTTATCACCGCTGAAGAAGGTAAAGGCATGGGACTCGAAACCAAAGAAACTTCTGGTATGGAATTTGACAATGGTTTTCTCTCTCCTTACTTTGCTACCAACACTGAAGCTATGGAAGCAGTCATCGAGCGTCCTTACATTATTATTACTGACAAGAAGATTAGTTCCATTCAAGACATTCTTCCTTTCTTAGAAAAACTAATCAAGCTCACCAAAAACTTCGTTATTATTGCTGAAGACATCGACGCTGAAGCTCTAACCACTTTAGTAGTCAACAAACTCCGTGGAACCTTTAATGCTCTGGCAGTCAAAGCTCCTGGTTTTGGTGATCGCCGCAAAGCCATGCTCGAGGATATTGCTGTTCTTACCGGTGGTAAGGTAATTTCTGATGAATTAGGTGCCAAGTTTGATACTGCCGAACCTTCAGAATATTGTGGTCAAGCAGATTCTGTCACTTCTGACAAAGATAAAACCAGAATTCTTGGTGGTAGTGGTAGTAAAGCTGATGTTGCCGCTCGAGTTTCTCAACTTCGTGCTCAAATTAGCAAAGTCACCAGTGACTACGATAAAGAAAAGCTCCAAGAGCGAATTGCCAAACTTGCTGGAGGTGCAATCGTTCTCCAAGTCGGTGGTGCTACTGAAGTCGAGATGAAAGAAAGACTAGAAAGAGTCAAAGATGCTATCGAAGCTACCAAAGCTGCTGTCGAAGAAGGTATTCTTCCTGGTGGTGGTGTTGCTCTACTTAAAGCTTCTTTTGTCCTCGACTCTGTTAAGACAGTCAACGACGAAGAAAAAGTTGGAATCTCTATTCTCAAATACGCTCTCGAACAGCCAATCCGTATGTTGGCTCAAAATAGTGGTGAGGATGCTGGTTATATTTTCAATAAGATTAAAGACGCTATTCTCGCTGATCCAAAATCAGATTTGGGCTACAACGCTCAAAATGGAGAACTAGTCTCTATGACCAAAGTTGGTATTCTCGATCCAGCCAAAGTTACCAAATCTGCTCTAACCAATGCTGTTTCTGTTGGTACTATGATTTTGACAACTGATGTCTTGATCTGTGATGCCCCAGAGAAGAAAGCTCCGGGTATGCCAACTGGAGGTATGGGTGGCATGGGCGGAATGGGTGGCATGGAAGGCATGATGTAATGAATTTCCACCATTCATTATCCTGAGCGAGGCTTAAGCCGAGTCGAAGGATAACAAGTTAAATTAAAAAATCCCCCGGAAACGGGGGATTTTTGTACAGTCAAACTTGTTTTTAAGGTGGTGTATAATGCCCTTATGGCTGAAATGATAAAAAGTTTTGTTAGTAGACCAGAAGGTGTGGTTATCCCTGAACAAATAAATCCACAAAGTATTTTAGGTGAAATTGAAAACCAATTTACACTAACTCTTGATGCTCTGAGCAGTTCACCCACTCCGTCTGAGGAAGTACGCCTTGACCATCGCTTGGACCATCTTTATGCTGCCGAACAAATTGTCACAAAACTAATTGAAGAACCTGGAACTAAAGAAGTATCCAATCTAAAAAAACTATTTGTAGGTCATTTGCTTGCCAATTGTATACTTCCATTTGAAGTTCCAGAAAGCCAAACTATACTCCAAAGTAATGAGTTTCAAGCTAGAGTCGTCCAACATCAACAGTTGCGCTATCAAATTGCAGGCGCACTTGGCTATATTGCTCCTGTCGCCGAAAGCTAAATCTTTTTGTATTACACTCCACATAACTTGACATATTTGTAAAAACTGTGTAAAATTACGCACAATTTAAAATATGACTCAGACATTCGAAAGATCCTCCGTAATCCCTAACGCATCCAGCCGTCTAGTCGATATAAGAACTAGAGTTACCGGCAACGGTAAAGGATTAATTGATAGTGAAAATCAAGTCCACCTTGAATGGGCCAACCCAACTACTATTGGGCAACAGGTAGATAGGTTGATCAAACAAACTGACGATTCCATGCATGGTGTCTTTGTTCGCGAAGAAGACGCTCAAAAATTAGCCAAAGATATGCAAGCTTTATTAAAAGCCAAAAACACAGTCAGTGCTATCCAAGTTTTTGGTTTTCTTGCCGATGTCAGTCAATCGGACCGTTTCTATGCAGCTAATACAGTTGCCTGGATGATGGTCGAGCCAGACAAAAGAGACCAGTTGGCACATATTCGTACTCGACTTGCCGCTGAACTCGGACATCGTCAGTCAAAGCGTGCCTTAATGACTCTTAATCGCGTAAACCTCGGAGCATAACTAAACTTCTATGATTGATATAAAACCGGGGGAAATCTATCTGGTCCAACAACACGACTACCATGACGGTAGTAGTCTTGGAGCCTATGTTTGTGTCGCCGATATATGTCTAGAAACTACCAATTCTCCTGAACACGCAGTTCTAACTGCCATCGACGAAAAAGGAAATAGGGGACATTCAGTACGTTTTTTCCCTCCCCACTACGATCATGGGAAAATACCTATAGTTAGGGCTATGCCAACAGATTCACCTGAATTTATTGAGAGTGTCGCTAAGATAACTTGGTAGAATTATTTTTCCAAAAATTTCTACACCACTTCGCTGATGTTGGTTCTACTTTGTCTGATTTAACCAATTCCTCAAATTCCTCTTCTGAAAAAAATCTTGCCTCCTCCACCTCCTCTTCCTGAATAGTAATCTTCCCTTTATTGTATTCACCACTGTATCCGTATGCAATTGATCGGTTAGTTGGGTAAGTCATTAGTATTTTAAATTCAAACTTAAGTTCAGTATCAAATCCAAGTTCTTCACTTAATTCAGAATGCGCTACCTCATCAGGATTTTTGCCCTTACCCACATGTCCTCCGGCGCTAATTATCCAATATCCTGGATAGGTTTTTTTATTAAAACTTCGTCTCTGCAATAAAAGTCTTTTCTGATTGTCGTATATCAATACTCCTACTTCCCGAAAAATTATATTTTGATTATTTTGAGTTTGGCTCCGCCACACTTCTCCGATAACTTCGTCCTTTTCGTTAACCAAATCCAATAATTCGTCCATGGCTAATTATACCTACTCATCTTATATACGTATTTTCTATGTATTTGTTATAATCGCAGATGTTCGTTTTAGGCGTAACTTTGACATTATTTTCTTCACTCCTTTATTCTTTTCGTTCGTCTTTTCTTCGCGATCTTGGTTTAATGAATATCAATAAACCTTCAGTTACCCTCTTTTTTCGTCTGTTTAGCCTACCGATTATTTTGGCGATTTTCTATTACTCTGGTGAAAATTTAATTGTCACTACCCCAATATTTTATGTCTGGCTGTTTCTAGCAATTTTATTAAATCTTTTTGTATCTCTTTTTCAACTTAAGCTCTATCAAAAGCATTTCTTATCTACCATCGAAAGTCAAAAATTCTTAGGAGTTTTATTTGCTTCTATTGGTGGTTACTATCTATTTTCCGAGATGCTTGGTACTCGTGAATTTGTGGGAATTTTAGTTCTAGTCGTCGCTTTTGTACTGATGTTTTTACTAGACAACAATCGTCGCATTCATTTTGACGTAATCTTTTATTATTTTCTCCTTACCAGTGTAGACATAATTAATCGTCAAACCATCCGAAGTTCTTCCCCTCTAATATTTTCAGTTTATATAACTATCGCCATGATTTTCTCTAACTATATATTTGCTCTATTTCGTGGACAAAAGGTCTATTCATTAATCGATAAACATATAAATATTCGACTTATTGTTACCGGACTAATTAGCGCTTTTGCTATTATCGGCACCAGTTATGGCTATCAATATTTACCAGTCGGTTTAGTTGTCACCCTATTATCAACCCAAACCTTTTTCTCACTTGGGCTCTCTCATTTTAAACATAAAGAGACCAACCTATTACCTAAGGTAGTTACTGCTTCAATCGCCTTTTTGGGAATCTTATCTATCTTCTTATAGAACACCATAGGGGATTAGTTTGCTTCTTTGCTTTATACTTTTCTATCACTCTCAAACGACTTCTAACTCTAGTTATAGCCATACTCATTATTAGTGGGGCTGTCTTAGCCCAAATTTATTTCCAGCCAATTGCTGTTGTGGTTCCCCACCATAATTTGGTTTTGTCCACCCGCCAACAATTCTTAAAAGAAATTTCCCGACGCCGATTTTTCACTCGTCACATTGTTCTCATTAGCCCTGATCATTTTTCACCTCGTCAAACTTTCATCACTTCTTCAACTAGAAATTGGGAACTATCATCCGGAGTGGCTCAATACAATAATTTTTTGGACCTCCAACTTCCTTCAAATGATGCTATTCAAAATGATCATGGAATTTTTAACCCTCTAGCTGATCTTAAAACTTATTTTCCTTCTGCCGACTTTTACCCAGTAATTATCGGCCAAAAAACTTCTGTCACCGATCTTCAACCACTTCTCACTCAGTTAAAAAAACATTGCGGTTTTGACTGCCTTCTAGTTTCTTCTGTTGATTTCTCGCACTATCTTCCAGCAACTATGGCCTTTGTCCACGATGCTTACACTTTAAATAATCTTCAAAACTTAGATACCGACAAATTACTTGGTTCAGAAGTTGATAGTCCACAATCACTATATATCTTAAGCTCCTTTTCTAAGTACCAGCAGGCTTCTCGTTGGTCCACATTTGCCCACACCAATTCTGGGTTTATCGCCAGTGACCCAGATTCGGAAACAACCACTCATATTTTTGGGGCCTATTCTCGAGGTAAAAAAGTACCTGCAAATAATTTAACTTTTATTCACTTGCCATATTCACTGGATCGTAGCTTAAGTCAAAATACAGTTGGCGATAGATTCTTCTATGGTGTAGATAAAACCATAATTGATTCTTATGTTCCTAACTTCGTTATCGCCAAAATTATTTATCCCGGAAAGGTAATCAAATCATTTCTACCACTTGATGGGAATTCTTTTGTCAGAGGTCCTCGCAAACAGCAATTAATCAAACAATATTTTGATTCTATTTCCTCACCTGGAGTTACTAAAGATTATTTTTGGGGTACACTTATTTATGAGTGAAAAAACTAACCTTACCCACCTAGATGTTCCTTCCACTACTCCACCACTTCCTCCCGCAAAGACTTTTCCCAAAATTCCTTTAGCCGTCATCATTCCTGTAATTGTTCTAATGTTTTTTGCCACTTTTACTTATGCCTTTAATTTGGGTAAACAAAACAATCAGCCCATAGTTCCCACCCCCACCCCCGTTCCCCCTACTGCCTTAGCTACCCCCACTGAATATGTCCCCCAAGCCACTCCTACAGGTATCTCGCTCAACCTAACGACTCTGACACCAGGGGAGGTTACTTGGCTCCAGTTTCCTGCAGCCGCCAGCCTCGATGTCTACCAAAAGCCCGATGCTCAGGGTTATATTGGTAACAGTAATATAGTTTATAAAGATATCAAATATTTACATGTTGGTAACTTTGCTGACGGTTCGAAACTAGTTAATGCCATGGTTCCTTCTGAAGGTATGGGTATTTGGTACCATGTCGAGCACTTTGTTGTCTCTCCTCAGGGTCCAATCTACATGATTACACCGGGTAAAAACTTATCTTCCTACAACAATCCCGCTACTTATCTTCAGCCCAAAGTCAAATTTATTGACTTAAAAATCCCTGGTTTAGAAACACCAGATATTATTGAAACTGACAAAGGTAGCTTCCGTTCCACTACGTTTTTCATGGATAATACCATCTCTTTCACTGAGCTAAAAAATCCTGAATTTGTCATCGACACACCTTATGGCCGTCTTTATAGTGTTTATACTGATTCCTCCAAAGATCTAAATCTAGCCATCGAAGGTGGAATTTATGATCGTAAATTTTGGCTTCGTCTCAAAGATGATACGGTTCGTGGTTATGAGCTCTCGATCAAATTCATAACCGATGATCGTATCCCCAAAATTACCTGGGATGATGGCACTAGCAATACTGTCGCATTCGAAGCCGGTTTTGGTGGTAAGTGTGGTTCAAATTTTGCCAAACTTCTTAAGGGCAATACCCCCATGACCAGTCAGCTAAGTAAAGTTGGTACCAATTCTCTTGGTGAACCTGTCTATGCCATTAGTGACAAGACTCATCCGATCTATAAACGAATCTATGACGGGCTTGATGCTAGCACCCGTCCTGATATGGACACCTTCCTTAAGCGCCACAATCATTTCTTCTGGCAAGAGCCTCTAGGTGATTGGTGGTTATTTATCAGTACTGAAAATATTATTCAAGCCGAGTGTGCCAAGCCAGTGGTCTATCTTTATCCTCAAAAAGATACCGCTGTTAATGTCCGAGTCGGTGCTGCTGTGACCAAGTCAGAACCTTTGTATCCGGTAAGTGGTTGGAACGTTCTAGCCCATTCCAATGGTCAATTAGATTATCAAGGTCAAACCTATCCAAATTTATTTTGGGAGGGGACTGGTAACGGTATTTACCCCAATAAAGATAAATATGGTTTTGTAGTTCCTCAGTCAGAACTAATTTCTACTTTAAAATCTCATCTCACTAAACTTGGCTTAAATACCCAAGAATCGGCAGATTTTATGGAATACTGGCAACCAAAATTACCCAAGAGTCCTTTTGTCAAATTAACTTGGTTAACTACTGCTGATATGGATCAGTTAGCTCCGCTCACAGTATCACCAAAACCAGATACTTCTATCCGTCTATTTTTGGATTTTTCTCCTTTGGAAAAACCAGTTAGTTTAATTCCTCAAAAATTATCTGCGCCAGCACGTCAGGGATTTACCCTCGTCGAATGGGGCGGACTGTTGGTGAAATAACTAATCTAGGTTAGACCTTTTTAGATTCGGAGCGACTCTTTCGGCAACGCCAATCACTTCGGCGCCAAAAAGGAGTGTGCAACCCCGACATTCCGGCAGAGTCCCACAATTCTTTAATGCAGGATTTAATGCAGCATCTTGTTGCTCATGCATTACTGCTGTACTCACTGCCTGTCCTGCTGCCAACAATTCATGCATGGATTTCATTTCACCCGAGTGGGTTTTTATATTACACATAGTAAACATTTAGTCGCTATAAATATATTTTTCCTTCGGGTAAGTTAAGACTGGAAGTAAACCTAGAAATGAATTAAAATTACGCATCAAGGAGTCCTCCAATCTTTGACTGTGACCCGGTAGTAAAGCGGTTATACAGCGGTCTGCAAAACCGTTCAGGCGGGTTCAACTCCCGCCCGGGTCTCCCTCTATTTTTCTGTTTTTAAAAATTGAGCTAGTTTATCTAGCCCAATCCTTCGGTGACTAATTTCATTTTTTTCTTCAGTCGTCATTTCTGCAAAAGTTTTTGTATATCCCTCGGGTTGAAATATCTTATCCCACCCAAATCCATTTTCACCCCTAGGTTCCACCACATTACCTTTAACTACACCTTCAAAATATTGGATATCTCCACCATTTCCCATATAGCCCACCAGCATTTTTGCTGTCGCCCCATAGTTCTCAAATTTCTTGGCAATCTCAAATATCCCCACATCCCCAACTGATTTTATAAACCATTTTATAAGTGGACCGGGAAGTCCAGGGATGGCATCTAGATAAAATGAGACGTCATCAACCACAAATCTACTCTCGGTATGTTTTTTTGCTTCATTAAGTTTTGCCTCAATTATTTTCTTTGGGTCAATCTCCTGAATTTCAAGAAGATCAATGTTTAGTTGTTCAATTTCTGGAATGATCAGCTTGGCTTCTTTAAACTTACCTTCATTACCGGTTATATAGTTAAGTTTCATTCCCAATTTTACACTCGTTTATGCTTTAGGATTTAGGGGAGAATAGCTGGCAACTCTAGTTAGTGGTTCCCTACAAAATTGACAATGCTGCAGACCAGGATCACCCCAAGTCGATATATCTATTCTCGGTACTCCACCTTCTACAACACAATCCAATGTTCTTACTGTTAACTTGTCACATTGTCCACCATCTTGGTGACCGAAGTGAATTTGAAATCGCTCTGTTACTACGGTTGAATCTGGCATGGTTATATTATAAGTCTTAGATTACCTTTTGTCCAATCTTTTAACTAAATTGGAGAATGACTTGGTGATTCACCTTGAATCTTTACAATTCTCACGATCGGTAAATCACAAAAAGGGCACTTCGCTCCACCGGCCATTTCACTCACACTTTTTGCTCTAATTTCAATATCTGAAGCCGCCTCAACTGTAACCATAACCGTACCTCGACACTCTGCACCAACTCTGTGTCCTAGAGATACTACAAATTTTGACATTGGCTATTATAACCCTAGTATCTTTTTACTCGATACTTAATTTCTGAAAAATCCAGTTTTTTTGTCAGTGACATTTTGATAGTCTCTTCCACCCCATCAAACAAATCTGGAAGATTTCTTATCTCTTCTAACGTCAGCCACTTGTTCCTTCCACCTTCAAATTCTTCCGTTAACTTACCCCTCAATTTACTAGCTCTAATGAGTAGGAAATATTTATCCTCAAGTAGTTCACTTTTCTGATTGTAATCCATCTTATGTTTAAGCCCTGCCAACTCCATATTTCCCACCATCCCCGTTTCTTCTTTAAATTCCCGCTGGGCACCTTCCTCAATAGTCTCACCCCACTTTATTTTCCCTGTTATAAATCCCCAAAATCCATAATATGGTTGCTTGAGTCTTTGTTGCATTAAAAAATATTTTTTACCTTTTAACACCTTATTTCCTACTATGAGCGCCCCTATTTTTGCCTGTTTTTCAATCTCAGCTTTATCAGTATCGAAAGTATTGGCATACTCTTTTCCTTTCGTTGTTAGTAAGTATTTACCTAAAATATTTTTTTCTAAATATTTCAAGTCAGTTAGTTGGCGAAGATGGAAACTAAATTGATCACTAGGTAGTTTCCTTTTGTTTAATTCCGAAAAACTAGCTGTTTCAACAAAAAGCATTTGACAAAGAATTTCTCCTTGGATTGGATGTATATCATTTTTGCTCATAGCCCAATTCTCGCATGACTTATTGATTATTCAAGTGAAATCAAATTAACTAACTGTTTTCTGCATAAATAATAGTTACTTCTGGATGTTTTTCTGGGTCTTTTAAAGCGGCTCTGAGCTTCATTACCGCCTCAAATACCGGTCCTGAAGTTACTCTAGTAGTTGGTACTTCAGCAATATTTGGTGTGACATCTTCAACCAAAGTTGACGGTTGTCTTTTGTGTAGCCACTCTAGAGTTTTTTCATATGTTACCGATGCCATTAGTTTAGACACTCCAAATTTAATCTCATTTTCATAGGACAACCAGGGCAAGTACCATTAAGATATGTCCCGTCCATAGTCCTTCTTCGTTCACACATTTTGGCAATCTCAATTGCTTGGTTAGGAGGAACCGAGACTCTTCTTTCGGCCAATACATCTTCGGCTTCAACAATTCTTGGCCAGTCAGCAGCGAGGCAAATACTCCAGCCATGATCTTCTACTGCTTTAAGCATCTTGTTTTACCGGCAAGGTTATGGGGATGGGTTGTTGGCTCTTCCTTTCTTGAACCATTTGAAAATAACCATCACCCAACATTGCATATGGGTATCCTTCATGTGTGTTACGAATTGCCACTCCACATTCATGGCAAGGGCGTGCTGCTGGCCCTTCTGGTGGAAAATGTGGGGTTTCACATGCCGGACATACATCACCCTGAAGTAAGTACCTTTGTTTTTTTAGACGCCAATGTCGTGGAATTTCCATTAGCTTTTTTTCAAAACCATTAATGTCCAGTAGGCCAGGTATCCCAAAAGAATTGCTTGTATTCCAATAGCTGCTGTAAAAACGTTTCCGGTAACCAGCACTATTCTTCCGTACTTCAATAAATCATAAATGATCCGTAAAATTACGTATAAAAATAGGGGAGTCAAAGCTGTCAAGCTAATTAACAGTATTTGAGATTTATCCTCTTCTTCTCTGATTTTTCTTAAAGTCAAATACGGCCGGTAGTAGAGGTTATATAAATTTCGACCCAAAAAATAGACTTGCCTAACGCAAATCAGTATCCACAACTGCCACAGTTTCTTTAGCCTTTTTACGATCATATATCCATAGGCGTTGGAATTCTTTCTTTGCTCGAATTAGTTTTGACTCAACCGATTTAATACTGGTTGCTGTCATTTGGGCAATTTTGGCAATCTTCCAACCGTCTACGTACTTTAGTCGCAGTAATTTTGAATATCCTGCCTTCATGTCTTTCAAAGTGTTCTCAATTTCGCTTTTTAATTCATTCTTCAACACATCTCTTTCTGGGGACAACGCCTTATCGGCAATTTCTTCAAATATTGGGCTAGCTGAAAACAATACAGTTTTTAATTTCTTTTTTCGGTAGTAATCAATAACTTTGTGCTTAGCTATCGAACAAATAAAAGAAAACTCGGTACATCTTCCACCAAAAGTAGGCATGGATTCGATCGCCGACATTAGTACATCATTAGTCAATTCATCAACTACTCCATCATCATCTATCTTCCGGCTGATAAATCCTCTAATTCCCTTGTAGTACTTCTGGTACAGATCCTCCATAGTATCGATACTTTACCATAATTAATCTATACTAAATTATGTTCTTCCGCAGATCTCCGCACGCCCTGGAAAAATTATCAAAGGAACTTCGTCAGGTAATTCTCGAAACTACCTATATTGCTGGTGCCGCTCACATTGGTGGCGCTTTGTCTGTACTCGATACCATTATCGCTCTCTACAATTCCCCCGATCTAAATTTTGAAAAAGATCACTTTATTCTCTCCGCCGGGCATCTTTGCTTAGCTCACTATGCGGTACTTTCAAAAATCCATCACATTCCTGAAAAAACCCTTCATACCTTCAGCCAGTTAGGTTCGATTTTTCAAGGTCATGAATCGACTGAGGTCCCTGGAGTTGAGTTTAGTTCTGGTAGCTTAGGTCAGGGCTTATCTTTTGCCGCTGGTTTGGCCATCGGCGATAAAGATAGTCATGTTGTTTGTGTTACTACTGATGGTGAACACAACGAAGGTCAAATTTGGGAAGCTCTTCTTTTTGCCAACAAATATCACTTGGGAAATCTCATCAACGTTGTCGATTACAATGGCATCCAAATCGATGGTAAGACTGAAGACATCATGCCTCTTGGTGAATTAGCTGCCAAATATCTTCGCTTCGGCTGGACTGTCACTACCGTTGACGGCCATGATTTTTCTGCTCTACTAAAAGCTATCAAACAAGCCAAAAATTCTACTATCTATCCTGCTTGTATAATCGCCAAAACAACCTTTGGTAAGGGAATATCTTATATGGAAGGTAATGCTGATTATCACCACACTAAAAATCTTTCCGATGATTTATATCAACAAGCTCTGGACGAATTAAAAAAATAATTTTATGCCAACTACTAGAGTTTCCAAACCAAAAACTATCTCCCCAAGCGAAGCCAAACTCGCTTCAATTCGCCAGTCGTTTGGTGACACTCTCTACGAACTTGGTTCCATCATGCCCGACCTCTATGTCGTCAGTATGGATCTTCGTGAATCCATGAGATTATCTAGATTTGCCAATAAGTTCCGTTCCCGATTTATCGAATGTGGGGTGGCTGAAAATAATGCCGCTGGTGTTGCAGCTGGTTTGGCCAAAGCGGGTAAAACTGTCTTTATTGCTTCATTTGCTTGTTTTTCTCCTGGCCTAAATTGGAGTACTCTTCGCGAGTCAATTTGTTATAACAATGCCAACGTCAAAATTGTTGGTGGTTATGCCGGCTTAATGGCCGGAGTCTTAGGTGCCACTCATCAAATGCTCGAAGATGTATCATTGGTACGTTCCCTCCCCAATATGGAGGTTTTTTCCCCCATCGATGCCGTCGAAACCGCCAAGGTAGTGAAAGCAATTGCCCGTACCAAAACTCCAGCCTATTTGCGAATAGTTGCTCCAGAAACACCACTAGTTTTTCCTCAAAAACTAGCTTTCACTATCGGTAAGTCTCATGTTCTTCAAAAAGGCACTAGTGTTACTATTCTTGGTCATGGGCCAATTCTCACTTCAGCTTTTTCCATTAAAAAACCCTCACTCGAGATTGTTAATTGTTCCTCAATAAAACCACTCGATGAAGCCACCATACTTGCTAGTGTCAAAAAAACTGGTCGTTGTATTGTAATTGAAGACCACCAAAAAAACGGTGGACTAGGGGAGGCAGTTGCTTCTTCAATTCTTACTTCTGGCCTAAAATGTAAATTTATTCATCTGGCCGTGAACAACCAATTTGGTCAATCCGGCAAAGACTATCAACAGCTTTTTTCTCATTATCATATTGGTCAAAAAGACCTAGAAACAGCTATTAAAAAAATCTTATGATCCCACTAAAAGAACAGCTATCGCACTATAAAACTGAACATCGCGCCATGCCTTCATTCAACATCGATTCCTTCGAAATATTTCAATCGGTAGAAGGTGCTGTCAAAGAGACCGGTTTACCTTGTCTTGTCCAGTTATCAGCCAATGAAGATAAGTTTATTGAGGCAGAAAAATTATTTCTTCTCGTAAAAAAATCTCAGTTGGAAGGTCTGCCAATTTATCTAAACATGGATCATGGTAAAGATCTTTCTCGTCTCACCAATCTGGTGAAGCTTGGTTTTGATATGGTTCATTTTGATGGTTCCGCCCTGCCCTATGAAGACAATTTAAAAGCCGCCACTTCTTTTGTAAAAAATATTAAAGAGCTTCGTCCTGAAGTATTAGTCGAAGTTGAGTTTAACCATATCAATTTATTAGAGGATGGTGTTGATCCCAAAAGTTTTACCGATCCCCAACAAGCATTAGAATTCATGCAAACATCAGGTGCTGATCTCTTAGCCGCTTCTATTGGCAATCTTCATGGTGCTAGTACCACCCTCCCTGAAAATATAAATTTAGATCTTCTTACCTCAATAACCACGGCTCTTCCAGATAAATTTTTCACCCTTCATGGTGGTTCTGGTATTCCCTTCGACCAAGTCGCTGCCGCGATTAATTTGGGAATCGTCAAAATAAATATCAATACTGACCTTCGCCAAGAATTCAAAAAGTCATTGAAGTCAGCTATGGATACTATAAACTCTGAAAAACTCTACGATTATTTCTATCCAGTTATTGATGCAGTCAAAAAAGTAGCTATCAACAAGTTAACTAAGTTTTCTCAATAGTAGTTCCTTTGTTTTCTCGCATCTATCCTATTTGTGCATTACAATTAATCCATGTACGACGTTATTAGTCTTGGTGCTGCCA
>JBAZZE010000015.1:0-21485 GCA_041658955.1 Candidatus Shapirobacteria bacterium | reverse complement strand
TTGGTCTTTGGGATGAGCGGATAGCCAATAGCGGATAAAGTGTCCACCTATAAAGCCTAGTCCACCTGTTACTAGTATTTTCATGAGTCTCTGATTGTACGAGAGAGTGTCTATAATGTCAAGTATTCACTATATTATAGGAATTATTCTTTAATAGAAATATATTTATTATAGGTTTTTTAGTCTGTGTATGTAAGCTTAATATTTGTCCTATAACTGACAATATTTTATTATTTGACGCAAATATATTAAAAATACATATATATAGTATGTATGGGTTTGTATATCTTATAACTTGACATTATTAAAAATATTGTTATAATCAACCCAGACTATTAAGTCGATGTATTTGAACAAGCCAAAAGCTTGGACTTTAACAAGAAGATCTGTAAATGTAACCCCTGCGGGTTTACCTATTGGTAAACCATCTGGATTATTCCCCTATTTTTTTCAAAATTTAATTTGTAATTCACTCACCGTCATTGCGACGGTTTTTTCCGGTTCTAGACGCCATTAATTTCGGGTTAATTCCCAAATTAATTTCATGAGTAATGATTGACCCGGTATTTATGGCGTCTGCCAGAAGAAAGGAGTGTGTAACCCAAAATTTTTTTTAGAAAAGAAGAAAGGAGTAAATATGTCTGGGCCCGGTTTAATTTTGTTCGTA
Source organism: Candidatus Shapirobacteria bacterium (assembly GCA_041658955.1). Classification (GTDB taxonomy): domain Bacteria; phylum Patescibacteriota; class Microgenomatia; order UBA12405; family UBA12405; genus UBA2283. Next base: position 20,818 of record JBAZZE010000015.1, on the reverse strand, counting down.
ATGTTGTCGGCATTCGCAGTAGCGAGTGTCATTGGCGCAGGCCTTGTCGTACTTGGCTTGTGGAAATTGATCATGAAGAAAACAAAAAAGGAAAAAGTGAAAAGAATGAAAACAACAACGAAATCCCCCCTGAAGTACACTGAATTGGTGCCCCAAGGTGCCGCAAATCCGTGGGCTGTTGTGACGAACATCATCAAGGATGGCATCACCAGCTATCTGGAAAACACTGGCATGAAGCTGAAGGTTTCCTATGTGGCAGTGATGAAGGCTGGCGAAGATGTGATCTCGCACTGTCAGACCATCATGCATCACCCTGGTGGAGCGATCGCTGTCTGCACGAATGCCTCGATGGACAAGTTCGGCTACATCCGTGAAGATCCCCGTCTCCAAGGTGTTTTCGTCGGTGCGGTGCGCGGTTTCAATGATGCGACTGCATTTGGCGTCGAGACCAGCGAGGCAACACTTCGCCGTGAGGTTGAAGAAGAAACTGGTGCCCAAGTGACCCGTTATCTGCCTCTGGCGACTGGTGTGAATGGCGACAATGCCTTCTTCGTCCACGATGTGGTTCCCGGCAAGATCGGCGGCAATGACTACTACCTGGTCATTTTCCCGGACAATATGCTGGTTGCTGCTGATGGCGGTCTCTGGACTTTGAAGCAGGAAGCTGTCACCAACAAGAAGCTGAAGGATGTGGTTTTTGAGGACATGTCCTCCTTCGATCCCATGGCTTCCTACGGTGCTGGCCTCGATGGCTTTCTGGTGACCGGCTGGGCACTCTTCAAGAATTGGCTCAATGTCAACCGCCCGCCCCGCTTGACCGCCGAAGAAGCCCTCTCCATGCTGAAACGCACCCTGATGGGTTAACACAGATCTTCTGATCCCCTGACTAAGAACATGACAGCACAAGTGCTGTCATGTTCGAGTCGGTGGGGTACATCGAAAATAGTTTCTTCCTCTTCGATATGCAAACTGTGGCCTAAAGGCCACACCACACATATCAAGAGGAAGAATATTTTTTTAACAATTTGAATTAGTTTTTACCATAAAGCAGGTAATTAGTTAACTGCTTTTAATAAAAATTATGCTAACAAAAAACGAAATCTTAACGCTCGTAGAATTGTCAAATCTTAACCCGGCAATGACTGAAGTTGTCGACACCATTCTTCGAAATTATGAAGAAAACGAAGAAGTATCGTTTGAAAAACTCGAGGTTATTTGTCAGTTAATTATTAAAAAATAATTATGCAAAGACAATTTAAAAATGAGTACTTTACTCCTAAACTTCAAGAAACTGTTAAAACTCTAGGACTAGATTTCGAAAGGGAAAGTGATTTTGATGGAATTATGGCTGCATCAATGGTTCTGGATGATGCGTTGTGGAGTGTTTATGACGAGATAGATTCGTATAGTGCGATTCCAACTTCGATGGATCAACTAGATGCTGAAATTGAAAAAAGATCCGGACTAAAAAGCGTACTGGAGACTTATACCAGAACTACTTTAGAAAAACTGGGAAGCACTAGTGAAACTCCAGACTTGTCGATGATGATTTTGGCCAGGAAGAAACCCAATTATGAATTAGTTAAAAATTTATTAGAAAAATAATTATTTATTTTATAAAAATATGAAAAATATTGAAATTAAAAACGATGATATTAAGTTACTTGAACAAGCGCTAACAGGATGGCAGACAATGGGAATTTCAATATCCGCCGGAGAACGGGGGTCACTAGACGATATAACCAGAGCAGAGTGGATGAATGAGGAATTGGCCACCGCTAATCCAGTCCTAAATAGATTTAATCTTGACGCTGTAGATATGGGCTTAGCACTGGAAAGAACTGAGGTAAACGGTGTTGAGTCTGAGGAAAAGTTGGAAACACTACAAGCATTAGGTGTGGAGATGATGAAATCTGATATTCCGATAGTTAGACGAAATGGAGCTGATATGGCAATTAATGCCAATACCGAAAAAATGCGACGTGCACTTTCTGAGGTGACATCTATGGAAAGTCTATGTGAGTCAGTTAGACAAAGCATTAGACAAACTGCCGAAGAACGAACTATGACCGAAAAGGATGTGGTTTTAAATATGGCTCCTAGCCTACTTGGATTCAGGGTTGATGAGACTAATTATCAAGATGTAGAACTCGCAGTTGTTACTATCCTGGCTTCTAGAATTGCTGGTAAATAAGTTTTTTTATAAATATTAAAAAATATGAACAAACAAATAAATGTAGTCGAAGCTGGGATGATAGCCCCATGTTTAAATGCAATGTTTCTTAAGAAACAAGGAAAAATAGACGTGTCACCAGAAAGTATGGCTCAGCATTTTGAAGAACCATTAAATAGAATTTTGGCAAGATATGGGCTTAATTCTATGGATGTAAAACTAGCATTTCAACCAGTAGGGGCAGAAATGGGAATGGGTGACGAGGATGTATATTTGGCAAGACATAGGTTGGAGGAAATTGGAATTAAGGTCGATGATTTTAACGCCCCTGATGTCCCTAAAAGCCGAGAGATACCTGCCGAACTGTTAATAAGACTTGACGATATTGTTTAATTATTTTTTTAAATTATGAATAATATAAAAATAGAAGCCGCTGATCTTAAGCAACTACATACTTTTTTAAATAATGGAGAGGACCATTCAGATCCTATGTATAGCCAAGCTGCTCTTAACTCAATTAGAGGAATGGAACAGCCATGTCCAAACACAAGCCGACAAGATATTAGAGGAATTGGTGCTTGTGTTGGAGACAATATAAACTCATGGGAGCATTTGGGAAGTGTCACAGTTAGCTGTGATCAAGCGGAGGGAAAAGGATTAGGAATTACTTGTAAAGTTACCGGCAGAAAGTGTGATATGTGCCTTCCTAAACCACGAAAAAGTGGAACAGCAATGATAATTATTAGCTAGATAATAACTTCGGTGTCACATTATGACATCTACAATCTACGATTGAACTCCCCCACCCAATATATGGGTGGGGTAAATTTTATAGTAGAAAGAACTGTATAAGGTGACTAGACCGGATACAATGAACGAATTTGCTTAAAATACACAGGAACTGGCGGTTGGACTTAATATCAAAGCTCCGAGCGATCCTGGGGCTAAAACTGTTGTTGATAAAAGAATTTATCGAAGAGTCAATCCAAAGTAGATTTAACTGACTTTTTAAGAATATCTTAAAGAGTTGTAGTTGGAGCAGCCGTTACCTTGACACTTGGAGTGGCGGTAACTTTAGTAGTCGGAGTGACTGTAGTTGCTGACTTAGTAGCAGTAGCACTAGGAGTAATGGTAGTTTTCTGAGATGGGGCTGTAGTGCTATCTGCAGTGGCAACTAGCTTGGTACCAATCGAGAAGACAGCATCATAAGTCGAAGATTCAGGAAGATCGGTAGTTGGAACTACATCGAAGAATCCAGCTAACTCTTGGACAAAATAAGCAGAGGCAGAAGCTTGAGAAGCTTTGATCTGAAGTTTATTCTCGGTTAGCTTTTCTTTGGAATTACCAACTGCAATACTAGTGAATCCTAATTTGGTTAATTTTTCTTTTAGAACAGCAGCTTGACCGTTAATGTCGGTGGCATTTAGAACCTGGAGCTTGAGTGTTTTACTGACTTCAGCCATGGTTGGAGTAGGTGCTTCAGTTGGTACTTCCATGACAATAGTGGGTGTGACTTCAGCCATCGGAGTTTCTGGGGTATTTTCGGAATTCTTGTTTAGGACAAACCAAATAATAATGGAAGCGAGAGCAGCCGTAATAACAAAAACAGCTATAAAGGGGAGGATGTTTTTTTTATTTTCCATTTTTGGTTGACTTGAATTAGTATCGGATGTGTTCATTATACCAGTTTGGAACGATTTTGAAACCATTACACCTAAAACTGGGATAGGCAGGTTTGAAGTTTTCTTGAATTCTTCAGCAAACGAAGTCTGACTGAAGGGTGACTTGTCTAACTTAGTAGTGGCGATAAGATCGGCGGATAGATCTGAGGGGACGAATATCTTGGTGACGATACTGGGGAAATATAACTTTGAATAATTTATTAATTTTTGAATTTCCAATTCTTTACCTTTAATGATGGAAGTTAGGTAGATCGAATCTTTGGCGGCCAACATCAAGAGATACTCACTGTTTTCGAGAGGATAGATGAGGAAATATTGGTCAGAAAACTTTTGGGAGATAATATTGGCGATGGATTGAGATACTGATTCAAACGAAAATGATTTTAGGCTGAGTGAGTGGAGATTGTCCTCAAGTGCGGTGATTTTTGATTTTTCAAAAATACGAGCTTGAATAATGGTTTTACCATTACTTTGGACTAGATCATAATTTATATGATCGGGAGATATTTTAAAGCTAATAAAACTTTTAGCAAGACCAATGACTTCATTTTTGTCTATCTCAGTAATCTGAGTATCGTAGATAAATGATTTGGTAAAAACAACGTCGTCAGGAATAAGAATAGTAGCAGTATCAATCCCCTGTTCGGTAAATAAAGTACTAAGAGCTTGAAGATCAGATTCGGAGCAATTTTTCCAAAGATTTATATCAAGAGAAAAGATGTTATTGTCCGCGCGATCTAAATGAATATTTACAGAATTATCTTTGGGCCAAATAACAACCCGAGGTTTACTAAACAGTGCCATTAATTAATGGTAACACATACACAAAAGGAGTGTTGTTTCTTGTAAAACAACACTCCTTTAAATTCAAAACAATTGACGGACAATACTTACCAACGCATGTGAGCGAAGGCTTTGTTGGCATCAGCCATTCTTTCAACTTCAGCTCTCTTGTTGACTGAAGAACCTTCGTTTTTAAGAGCAGCTAAAAGCTCGGTAGCGACTTTTTGGCCGAAGAAATGATACTGCTTGTTGGGAAGAGCCCGGGAAGCAGTAATCAACCAACGGATTGCCAAAGAACTTTGACGGTTACCACGAACTACAGTGGGAACTTGATAAACAGCACCTCCAATACGTCGAGGACGGACCTCAACTTTTGGTTTGATATTGTCTAGAGCTTGTTCTAGAGTAGTGACGACATCTTCAGACTTGGTTTCTTTTTGGAGAATTTCCATAGCCCGATAAATTTCGGTAGTAGCGGCAGATTTTTTGCCTCCGCGCATACAGTAATTAATTATCTTACTGACAGTGACGCTGTTGTATAGAGTGTCTGGAGTGACGATTCTTGGTTTGCTTTGACCTTTTCTGGACATAATTTTTTATTAGTAAATGAGTTAAGCAGCAGTCTTGGCGGGTCGCTTGGCGCCGTATTTGGAACGTGATTGGAGTCGACCAGCCACACCGGAAGCGTCATATTTACCGCGAATAACATGATAACGAATACCAGGAAGATCCCGGACACGACCACCACGGATAGAGACGATACCGTGCTCAGCTAAATTGTGGCCAATACCTGGAATGTAGGCTGTAACCGTAGTATGGTTACTTAGCTTGATTCTAGCGACCTTACGTAAAGCTGAATGTGGTTTCTTTGGAGTCATTGTCTTGACGACAGTAACTACACCCTTTTTGAAAGGATTAAAACTTTTGACAGTACGATTCTTGATACTGTTAAAGTTGTTGCGAAGTGCACCAGCTTTTAATTTGATGGTACGAACCTTTCGCCCTTTTTTGACTAGTTGATTAGAGGTTGGCATTTTGGATTTTAATTTGTCTCCTGTTTACAGGGATAAGACGTCCGATAATAACATTTTCCTTAAGACCGATCAAGTTGTCGACTTCAGCTAAGAGTGAAGCTTCGGTCAAAACTGATGTGGTTTGCTGGAATGAAGAGGCAGATAACCAAGAACCAGTGGAAAGGGCTGCTTGGATAAGTCCAAGAAGAATTTTCTTACCACGGGATGGTTTACCATCTTTAGATTTTGCCTTAGCTTTGTCATTTTCTGAGTTGTAGACAGCTTTGGTAACAATCTGACCATATAAGAAGTTGGTATCACCTGGATCTTCAATTTTGATCTTATCACTCATTTCTTTAACCATAACTTCGACATGTTTGTCATGGACAGAAATTCCCTGTGATTCGTAGACGGATTGGATTGAGTCGATAAGGTATTTTTGAGCAGCTTCGATTCCCTTGATTTCCATGATTTCACGGACATCTAATGAACCGGAACAAAGTTGAGTACCTTGGGCGACTAAATCACCATCAGCGACTAACAGAGTGACATTGCTTGGTAAGAGATAAGTAATATTTTTTGTGACTTTATTCTCGTCTTTACCAGTTAACTTGATCTCATAGCCATCAATACTTTCTTTGACCCTAAGTTTTCCACTAATTTCAGCCAAAGGTGAAGGTACTTTTGGTGTACGAACTTCGAAAAGTTCTTGGATACGAGGTAGACCCTGAGTAACGTCAACACCAACGACTCCTCCAGTATGCTTGGTTCGAAGTGTAAGCTGAGTACCAGGTTCTCCGATTGATTGAGCAGCAACAACACCGACAGGAACTCCAATTCGGACCATCTTGCGACTACTAAGATCCCAACCATAACACTGGTTACAGATACCTACGGTAGCTTTACAAGTTAGAGGAGATCGGATATCAACAGCGACGGCATCACTATTTTCAATTAAGGTAACTAAATCGTTGTCGAGTAGTTGACCTTTGTTGACAATAACTTTGGATGTCTTGGGATCGATTACTTCAGTAGCTAAGACTCTTCCGAGAATTCGGCGACCAAAATATCTTTCACGATTTTTGTCGGTCTTACTAATGGTGATGAATTTGGTAGTACCACAATCATCTTCACGAGTAATACAAGTGTGAGCAGCATCAACCAAACGACGGGTTAAGTAACCAGCATCGGCGGTACGAAGAGCGGTGTCAGCAAGTCCCTTACGAGTACCTCTGGCTCCGGTAATGTATTCGAAGACTGATAGACCTTCGCGGAAGTTTGATTTGGTTGGCAATGGTACGATATGTCCCATAGGATCGACCATAAGTCCTCTCATACCTGAAAGCTGTTTGATCTGATCTTTGGAAGCGCGCTTAATACCCGCAGCAGCGACAATTTTGATTGGAGAATCAGAATCGAGGGTAGCCCAAGTCTTTTCAGCGATACTTTCAGTGATTTCCATCCAGATGGATTGAGAGAGTCTTTTCTTCTCTTCATTACTGATAAGACCCATTTTAAAGTTGTCTTCAATTTCAGCGACCCGAGCGTTGGCAGCGGTAATGATTCCAGCCTTTTCAGGAAGGTAACCACAATCAGCCATTGACAGGGAAATACCAGAAAGAGTGAATCCAGCAAAACCAATGTCTTTAAGATCATCGATTAGCTTGACAGCTCGCATACGACCAACTTGCTCCATGGTGCGGATAACTAAATCGGATACCGATTTTTTACCAGCCATGGCTTCGTTCATGTAACCAAATTCCTTAGGAACGATGGTATTGAACCAAATTCGACCATAGGTGGTTTTGACAAGCTTACCGTCGATACGAACACCAACGAGTTGGCGAAGTCCGATCTTTTTGGCTTGATAAGCCAAAACAGCTTCCTCTTTGTCGGAGAAAATTGTCAGACCTTCAAAACCTTCTTGATCTATGAATTTTTGATCAACTACTTGGACAGAAGTGACGTAATAACAACCCACAGCCATTTCCTGACCAGGAATTGAAATTGGACTTCCATCGCTTGGCTTAAGTAAGTTGTGTGAAGGCAACATCAGAGTCTTGGCTTCTTTTAAGGAAGCTTCAGACAATGGCAAATGGACACCCATTTGATCTCCATCAAAGTCGGCATTGAAACCGGCACACATACAAGGATGCAAACGAATTGCCAAACCATCGGTCAAAATTGGCTTGAAAGCCTGAATGGATAGTTTGTGTAGAGTAGGTGCACGGTTTAGAAGCACAAAACTTTTCTTGGTGATTCTTTCGAGAATGTCATAAACCTCAGAGACACGATGGTCGATAAGATTTTTAGCACTCTTAATATTGGCAGCCAAACCAGTGACAATAAGTTCACGAAGAACGAATGGTCGATAGATCTCTAGAGCAATTTCTTTAGGAAGACCGACTTGATTTAGTTTAAGGTCAGGACCAACTACGATAACTGAACGACCGGAGTAATCGACACGCTTACCAAGAAGGTTCCTGCGGAAACGTCCTTTCTTACCGCGAAGTAAGTCGGACAAGGCACGTGGTGTTCTCTTGGTTGATTTTCTCTTATTCTTGGAACTCTTCTGGGCATCGATAAGGGTATCGACTGACTCTTGAAGCATTCTCTTTTCGTTTCTAAGAATAATTTCTGGAGCACCAAGTTTGAGAAGTTTCTTAAGACGGTTGTTACGGTTGATGAGACGACGATATAAGTCGTTCAAATCTGAAGTAGCAAAACGGCCACCGGTAAGCTGGACCATAGGTCGAAGATCTGGTGGTACGACAGGAACATTCTTTAAGACCATCCAAGCCGGTTCAATGCTGTTTTCGATCATTCCGTTGAGAATACGGATTTTGTACATGATCTTTTTCTTTTTGATCTTGGAGCTAGTTTTGGCGAGTTCTTTCTTAAGGTTGACGACAGTATTAGGAAGATCTAGTAGATCTAAAACATCCATTATGGCTTCTGCACCCATTCTAGCGACATAGAAAATATCAGCTTTAAATTGGGAGAGATAGAAGCTTTCTTCATCACTTAGAGTGGAAAGTACTTCGATAGAACGGATCTTATCCTCAAGGAATTTAATGAGGCTTTCGATACGATTTTTCTCGGTAGTAGCTTTGTTCTCTAATTTTTGAATATCTTGTTTGAGACGAACATCACGCTCTTCAGTAGCGATCAATAGTTGATCTTTGTTTTTGATCTTGGTTTTAAGAGTCTTCTTTTCTTCATTGGTGATTTCAGTCTTATCAGCGATCAACTTTTTGGTATCAATATCAATTTGTTGAACTCTGGACTTAGCATTGGCACCAAGATTTTGAAGAGCTTCCTTTCTCTTGTCTTCATCAATAGAAGTAATCAGATATTTGGTGAAGTAAACAACAGATTCCAAATCTTTTTGAGGAACATCGAGGATGATGCTCAAAGGAGATGGGGTGTTGCGAAGGTACCACAAATGAGTGACTGGAGCGGCAAGGGCAATATGACCCATACGCTCACGTCGAACTTTACTAGTAGTGACTTCAACTCCACACTTATCGCAGATAATACCCTTGAATCGGATTTTTTTGTACTTACCGCAGTAACACTCGTAATCATGGGATGGCCCGAAAATCTTTTCACAGAAAAGACCATCTTTTTCAGGACGCCAACTACGATAGTTAATGGTTTCTGGTTTAAGAACCTCACCATAGGACCAGGACAAAATGTCAGCTGGGGATGAGAGCTTGATTTGAAGACCAGTGAAATCGGTCATGCTTTTGAATTTAAACATAGTTAGTTTTCCTCCTCCTTTTGGGTATCATCATCGTCAGAGGTAGGTGTTGACGATTGGTTGGTAACTGGTAGATCAGATTCTACTGGGAGAGTATCAGGTGAGCTCTCAGTGGGCTCATCAATGATTTCTTTGACACCAACTGGGGAAATATCGATAGCAAGACCGGCTAACTCTTTGGTCAAAACTTTGAATGACTCAGGAATGGCAGGTTCTGGAATTGGTAATCCCTTAATAATTGATTGGAATGCATGAGTACGACCTTCAATGTCATCTGACTTGATGGTCAACATCTCTTGTAGAGTATGAGCAGCACGATGGGCTTCTAGAGCCCAAACCTCCATTTCTCCAAGACGCTGTCCTCCCATTCGGGCTTTACCACCCAAAGGCTGTTGAGTAACCAGAGAGTATGGACCAGTGGAACGAGCGTGGACCTTGTCGTCGACCATATGGACTAGTTTGACAATGTAGCCAACACCAACCACAGATGTTTGATCATAAGCCTCACCAGTACGACCATCAAAAAGCTGAGTCTTACCATTGACCGAAAGACCGGCTGTTTTTAGTTCTTCAGCAATTTGTTCTTCGGTGTATTTTTCGAATACAGGTACGGCGAATTTTTTATCAAGTTTGAAACCAGCATAACCAAGGGTGACTTCGAGAATCTGACCCAAGTTCATACGAGCGATAACAGAAAGTGGTGACATGACTAAGTCAACCGGGGTACCATCTGCCAAATGAGGCATATCGTACTCTGGCATGATGCGACAGATGACTCCCTTGTTTCCATGACGTCCGGCGATTTTGTCTCCCTCCTGAATTCTACGGATTTGAGCGACATAAACCTTGACGACTTTGTTGACACCTGGATCAAGTTCATCACCCTTATCTTTGTCGAGAACTTCGACTTTGATGACAACTCCACCCTCACCATTGGCGACTCGGAGGGAAGTATCTTTTACCTCACGAGCTTTTTCTCCAAAGATGGCACGGAGTAGTCTTTCTTCGGCTGATAATTCTTTTTCTCCACGAGGTTCAACTTTACCAACGAGAATATCGTTGGGACCGACAGTAGCGCCGATCATAACAATTCCATCTTCAGTAAGTTTGGCTAATTCAGCATCAGAAACATTGGGAATATCTTTGGTTAATTCTTCACTACCCAATTTGGTTTCGACAACCTGAGCGACATTTTCGTATATCTGAATGTTAGTTAAAACATCTTGTTTGACCAAACGATCAGAGATAAGGAAAGAGTCTTCGTAGGAAAGTCCATCAATAGAGGCATAAGCAACTAAGATGTTACGACCAATGGATAGTTCTCCACCTTCAGTGGATGGTCCATCAATAAGAAGATCACCTTTTTTGATTTTTTCGCCTACATTAACAACTACTTTTTGGTTGTAACAAGTACCATAAGGAGAAGTACGAGTAAATTTGACCGGGAAATAAGTCTCGGTCTTACCATCGACACTGATTTGGCTATGATTGCCTTCAGCACCCTTGGGTAACTTATCATCTAAAGTGACGATGACTTTTTCACCATCAACATAGGTAACTTTACCTGGATTGTTGGCTAATATTGTCCGATTCATGGCGGTAGCAATAGCTCCTTCCATGCCGGTTCCAATAATTGGGGATTGAGGGGTAACGAGAGGTACTGCCTGTGTTTGCATGTGAGATCCCATCAAGGCGCGGGTAGCGTCATCGTGATCTACAAATGGAATCAGAGAAGCAGAAGTACCAACAATTACGTTTGGTACTAAGTCAATGTAATCAATTAGTTCGAGTGGTCCTTCAATAAACTCACCTTGATAACGAATTGGTACCCATTCTTGGGTAATATTGTCATTGTCGTCAATACTGATACCTAAGTGAGTAAGATGAGCACTATATTCGTCATCGGCATCTAAAAAGACAATTTCTTGTGAGACATTGAACTTTTTACCATTCTTAATGACTTTTCTAAAAGGTGCTTCGATGAAACCATATTTATTTACTTGAGCATAGAGTGCTAAGTAAGTAACCAAACCGATGTTTGGACCTTCTGGAGAACGGACAGTACAAATACGACCGTATTGGCTACTATGAACATCGCGGATGGAGAAGGCAGCCCTTTCTCGGGTCAAACCACCGATACCAACGACAGTCACACGACGGAGCAAATCAATCTCGGAAAGAGGATTGGTTTGATCAAGAATTGCGGACAATTGGTTGCTTCTGAAGAAAGTGTTGAGAGAGGAGATCAATGGTTGAGGATTGATCATTTGGGAAGGAAGTGGTTTTTCCTTAGTGGAAATAAGCGACATGCGCTCTTTAACCATTCTTTCGAAACGAGCTAAGGCAGGTCGGATAGCAATCTGAGAGACGATTTCTCCAGCACGACGCAAACGTCGGTTGGCAAGAGAGTCGATGTCATCAAGCCGACTAACTTCACCTTTTTGAAGTTGAATAAGGTATTTGATGGTAGCGACTAAATCTTCTTTTCGAAGTACCCAATTTTCTTTTTTCTCGTCTTCAAATTTGAAACCAAATTTTTTATTGATCTTGTAACGACCGACATTACCGATTTCGTAAGTACGAAGATCAAAAAATCTTTCGTTGAAAAACTTCTGAGCATTTTCTAATACTACTGGCTCACCGGGACGGAGTTTTCGGTAAAATTCGAGAACAGCTTCTTCGGATGTCTTGGTAGGATCGGCAGAAATTGTACCATTGATAAAGTCAGAAAATTCGGCAGTCAACTGTTTGTCACCCATTTGGCAGGCAGCACGAAGCATGATGGTGGCTGGGAATTTTTTCTTGCGATCGATACGAGCGAAGACAACATCTTTTTTACCGATGAAGAATTCGAGCCAAGAACCACGAACTGGTCGGATTTCAGCATTGTAAAGAGTCTTACCTGTACCAGGATCAGTTTCACCAGTGAAATAAACACCAGGAGAACGAACTAGTTGGTTGATGACTCCCCTTTCAATTCCATTGACAATGAAGGTTCCTTCAGTGGTCATGGTGGGAAGGTTTAAGAAGAAAACATTTTCTTCACGAATATCACCGGTTCTTTTGTTGGTAAGTTTAGCGTTAATGCGGATAGGAACGACGTAGTTGAGGCCTTTTTTCTTAGCGATATCAGGAGAAACAGGAGTGGGGTCGACGGTCATTTGACCAAGTTCTAGTTGCCAGTTGTTACCAGTGTAGTCACTGATAGGAGAGATGGTTTGGATTGTGTCGGAGAGTTCGTTATTAAGGAATTGTTGCCAGGATTGGGTCTGGATTTTAATTAAGTCAAGCTTAGGAAGATTGGAGCGCTTTTTACCCCAGGTAATTCTTTTTGCGGTAGGCATCAGAAAATATGTTAATTACTAAAAAAAGACGAGTTATGTTCCAACCGCTCGCCGAATGATCCCCATTATATACGCATTTTTTTACCTAAGCAATAAGATAATTTAAGGGGTGTAACGAAGTGATATTTTGGTAACCAAACTGTTTTTATCTAGCTCAATATCAAATAATTGATTTGGCCCGAGGTTGTAGTTGGCACTAGTACCTTTTACAACTCTAATAAATTCGTCAAAATTAATTTGGGGAACAATCATCCCCTTGTCTGTCCAATCGAGAAGATAGACTTTAGCGACAGAATTTACTTTTAAAGTTCGCATTAAAGTGTTTTGGTTACTAATTCTAAATCCATTGGGCGCAGATTGGTCATTAATCCATTCGACATAATCAATATCAATATATTGTTGGTTATCCTTAACATAGGCTTTTTTGATATAACCAAGTTCCTGAGTACCAGTAGTCGGTTGATTAAATCTAAGGCCAGATAACAAATCAGAGATTGCAGAATTGTAGTCAAGAAGACATCTAGGTGGACCTGAATTACTAATCATCATGGCGGTTATTTTGTATACAGAATCACCATTTTTGACAAAAGTATTGCTTAACTCTTCCATATTCATGGCTTCTAAGGTGACCGCACTATAATTACCTACTTTATATTGGACTTTATATCGAGGATAAGTAATTTTTGTCCAAGCCGAAGTGTAGTCTTTAATATAATTGTCTAGAGATTTATTTGTAGTTACTGGTTGGTCAATAACTAAAGCGACACAATCATCGTCACTGGCATAGTGAGCAAATTCACCACGAACAATAGGAATACCTCGCTGATTCCAGGTTATTTTTTTATCTTCCGGAGCGACTGTTAATACAGGTGATGGTGTCTCAACTTGGTTGGTTGGTTGTCGGGTTGATAAGTCTGGGAAATTTTTAAGGCTGAGGTACTGCAAAATAACCACTAGGGCCATTAATATGACCAACAAGGTCAATAGGATATTTGTTTGGACTGATGGAGACTTTAGTTGAAGCATGAAAGGGTTAACACTCCCTGCATCATTTCGAGAGTGCAAGTATCGGCAGTCTTCACATAAGTTTCTTTCCAATCAGTTCCTGCTTCACCGGAGAGATCATCTTGAAAACCTAGTCCGTAGTCAGTGATAGCTTTCTTGATGAGAGTTATATTGGCTTTGGTACTTGATTTAGTAAGGTTGACCGACCATCGTTTACCTTTATCTAAGGTGGTGGGCTTGTAGGTTGTTTTTAATTGAGTATTAATTTCGGAGATAATGGTCTTAAGTGGATCCGCGACACTAACTTCGACTTTTTCGGTGGGGACGACAGACGGAGTAGCACTACCAGTTGATTCCTTACCATTACAGTCCTTTTCGGTACAAGAAATGGTTGAGTCTTCACCACAAGTACAAGTGTTACAACCATCGACTGCAGGAAAAGTCTCACCTGCTGGAATTTTCTTGTCATTGGTTTCACAAAACTTTCCAGTATCTGAGACATTAGTTGGCTCAGCAGTTGGAGTTTTATCGGAGACAACAATTCGAGTGGGATTGGCGGCAGCATTTAGGACGGTATAAATAATCATCCCGAAGATTCCTAAGAAAACCAAAAGAGAAATGAAGAAAAAGTATTTAAAGATGCTTTTTGGTGGTGGAGTAACTGGAGTGAGACCAGTGACTATCGGAGGAAGAGAATTTGGCATTGGAGGTAGTGGAGTGGCGACAGGTGGCTCTGTTGGAGGTACTGGTGTTGGTTCGGGAACTATCGGGGAAACAGATTTAGTTTCTGGAATTGAAGCGGGCATGGGGGCAACAGGTTCAATTGGAGGTAAGGTTGAGATAGTTTCTAAAACTGGTTCTTGAGGAATAGTTGATACTGGAGGTGGTTCTGGGATAACGTTGTCGGATTTGGTTTCAGATGTTTGAAGCTCTTTTGAATACTGGTTTAATATATCTTGATATTGTTTTGAGAGATCGGTATTTTCAGTAATTTGGTCATTTAGTGGTTTTTGCGTTTGATCCATAGATAAATAATCGCACCTCATCAAGTGACTGTCAAATTTATGTTATATTTTTATAATGAGAAAAATTAGAGTAATTATTTTTACATTAGTATTGCTTCTTACATCTAGTAGTACAGCTCTGGCTTCAGGATTTCATCTAAAATCAATTGGCAACGCTGATACTGGAGGACGACAAATTTCACATTGGTGGTACAGCAGTTCTAATCCAGTATTCTCTGGTGAAGCTATGCCAGGGGCAGCTGTGGTTTTTGACATTGATGGAAAATCATTAGAGATCAATGCAGACTCCTCGGGAAATTGGAATTTTACTGCCGCCGAACCTTTGAGCGAAGGCGATCATCAAATAACTATAACTAGTGATGGATCAACAATTAAATTTACTCTTTCTATTGGTACTGGAAATGTTAACTGGGATGCAGTCTCATCAGGTAGTGCTGAAACCATGCCAACTGTCGGTACCGGCTGGCCGACAATACTACTATTAATGACAGGTGTCGCAGGTTTGGGTTGGGGTGGTAAAATGGTCTTTAATGTCTCCAAAGAATAAATCGGTATATATCAAGACTTTTGGGTGTTCCCAAAACATGGCAGATTCTGAGCGGATTAAGGCGTTTTATTGGGAAAAAGGATGGAAAAATACTGAGACTCTAAGTGAAGCTGATGAAGTAGTGATCAACACTTGTATTGTTCGAGAAAGTGCCGAGAACAGAGCCTGGGGACTAGTTAATAAGGTAAATACCTTAAGAAAAAAAACTAAAAAGAAAATAAAAATTGTGGTTACGGGATGTGCGGTGGGTGCTTATGGGCAAAAAGATATTAAAGGTGTTGACGAGTGGGTTAAGATCGATAAGTTTTTAGTCTGGGACCCGATTCGGGAAAAACGAGGTGCGGCACTAGTGTCTATTAGTACTGGTTGCGACAATCACTGCTCATTTTGTATTGTTCCCAAAGCTCGCGGTAAAGAACGGTCGAGAACTATGGCGGATGTACTGGCAGAAATTGATAGAGCAATAGAGACTGGATTTTTAGAAGTGGTTCTAATTGGTCAAAACGTAAATAGCTATGGAAGTGATTTTGGTGGAGAAAGTTGGGTACATATGGGTAAAAAACGAATCAAGAGCTTATTTCCGACGTTACTTGAATTGGTAGCAAAGAAGAATTTAAAAAAGATATCTTTTATAAGTAGTAACCCATGGGATTTTTCCGATGAGCTAATCGGGGTTATCGCTAAATATGAAAATATTGACCGATTGTTACACCTCCCCTTTCAATCGGGAAATGACGAAATACTTAAAAAAATGAATCGGAGTTACACCAAACAGGAATATCTAGACTTGGTAGAAAATATTAAAAGTCATGTTCCTGGAGTTAAGTTCTCGACTGATGTGATTATTGGGTTTTCTGGAGAAACCGAAGAGATGTTCGAGGATACAGTTGATGTCTGTAAAACGGTTGGGTTTGATATTGCCTATCTTAATAAATACTCTCCTCGAATCGGGACGGTATCAGCCAAACTATTTGCTGACGACGTACCTTGGAAAGTTAAGAAAGAAAGATGGACCAGATTAAATGATCTGGTAAACAAAAAGTCAGAGTAAGTTATTTTGAGTTAGATAGCGATGGGCCAACATTATTCCAAAAGATTGTTCGGCACTTTTTATAAGTGAGTGGTCGGTTCCCAAGTTTTTGAAAACTTCCTTAAAATCATGAATTTCGATACTCATCTCAAAATATTTTTCAACATCAGCATCGAGAATTGGAGGTGCTACAAACTGGCAGTTGGTAGCCAGAAATATATGGCACCAATGATTAGTTTCTGAGGGAAGATCATAGTACTTTCCGAGTGAAATTAATTCACCAACTTGGTAGCCCGATTCTTCGAGTAATTCTCTTTTAATTGCATCTGCCTCGACCTCATCTTTTTCGACACCGCCAGCACAATTTTCAATGGTAAATTGTTGGATGGTATATCGATACTGGCGGACTAAAATAATTTTTTTATCTGGGGTTAGAGCAACAACCATAACTCCCTCACGGCCTTTGATATACGACCACTCACCAACTACCCCATCTTCCATCTGCAATGTGTCGACAACAAACTTTTTACCCCACTTATCATAAAGAATATCCTGTTTGAGTAGTTTTGCCTGTCTCATTTGAGATACAAATTGATATTTTGGTTATGTTCATCTAATGACTTGGCATAATGCATTTTGTGATCATTACCGGTGATGTAATAAACATAGTCTGACGCAGTGGGGTGAAGGGCAGCATAAAGAGAATCGTAGCCGGGATTACAGATTGGACCTGGGGGAAGTCCAGGATGAAGATAGGTATTATATGGTGAGACAGCATCCAGATCTTTGGTGGTAGCAGGCAACCAATACTTGTCTGGTTTTTGACGGGTATCGCGAATATATTGAGCGGTAGCGTCAATTTGCAGGGCCATCTTGGCTTCTAAACGGTTATGGAGAATACCAGAAACCATTTGCTTTGACTCCAATGTTCTAGCTTCACGCTCGATCAGTGAAGCGATGGTAACAATTTCTTTTTCGGTGAGGGTGACGGTAGAGTCTTTAGCGGCTTGCTGATATTTCTTTTTGAAATTGGTGGAAATTATCCCTAGAATTTGTTCATCACTATAATCTTTGGGGATTAGGTAGCTATCGGGAAAAATGTAGCCTTCGAGTGATGAATCAAAAAGCGGCTCAATTTCAGCATTTCTTTGACCTTCGATAATTTTGAGCCAATAGTCATGGCTTCCCCCACTAGTAAGTGTTTTAGCAACATCGATGGCTGACATTGAAGGAGATAGTTTGAAAAGACCTGATTGGAGCTGGCTATTTAGTTTGAGGTAATAAGCCATCAACATGAAGACATTTTTATCGCGGATCAAATGATTTTTTTGGAGACGAACAGCAATAGTACTAGCACTATCTCCAGGATTAATTACGAACTGTTTTATTTCTTCAGTAGTAGAAACTGGTTGGAGATTGGTACTTACGAAAATGTACCCAGAAACTATGACTAAAACAAGAACAAAGAGGGTAAGGACAAGAAATTTTTTCATCCAATCTCATCAAAAAGTGCTCGGCGATAACTATTTTGCTTGACATCATGGACAAACATCCGACCACAACGACAAGAGACAATATTTTTTTGTTTGACGGTAGTTGTTTTGCCGGTAGAAAGTGATTCACCACAACCGACACATCTTCCCTGAGAAAGTAACCAGGCCTGGATTGGGGAGATTAAATTTTTGAACATCTTCTTAATTTGAACTAATAACTCGATTTAAAATTACGGCAGCAGCAATCGAATCAATCTGCTTCTTATAAAATTTCTTCGAACCTTCGTTTTGCTTATAGATCTCTGTTGCCTCGATCGTTGAAACTGATTCTTCTACAGTCTCAATAGGTAATTTTATCATGGAACGGAGGCTAGTTATAAAGCCCAAAGTTTTAAGGGCCATCTTACCTTCGCTTAACCCGACATATATTTTTTCGACTCGGTTTTCGGAAATTATTTGAATAATTTTATCGATAGTTTGGCTATCATTTTCAATGGAAGGTAATGTGTTAATTATTCCTGACACAGCGATAGCTAGACCAATATGTTTTGTTCCAAAATCAATGGCTAAATAGCTCATAGGTTAACAATTCGAGTCCGAACTACTAAGCGGCGCAGATAAGTCCCGGGAGGACTACAAGTAATAAAAGTAAAATAGCGTCCGTCAAATCTTTGTTCGAGAACCGATAGATCAGTCGGTTGGACTTCATACATTTCTTCAACCAAATAACGATAACGAATATTGTCATAATCAATAAATATTTCATCGCCCTGTTTGAGACGATAAAGAGTTGAAAATATCGTTAGATAAGATTTTGGATTAAAAAACTGAGGAAGAACTGAATGACCAAAAACAACACCATTGCCAAGCTGACCAGGGAGAGATGTTTGAGGATATTGGATCAGACTTTTTTTAAGATCCATACTTCCGAGAGTGACAATAGCATCTTGGATTTTTAATTTGGGGATGGATATTTTATATGTGCCCTGAGCTTGAGAGCTAGCTGCGGCTAATGCCGGATTAATATCAGTATGATTGTCAGCCACAAACCAGTTGCTTAGTTGAGTATAGTCAGCCGAACTGACCTCACCGAGAACCCCTCCTGAGTTATTATAAAATCTTGAGGAAAGTGGGTTAATTATTTGTCCGAACTTTGTGGAATATTCAAATTGAAATTGAACTATAGGAAGAACAGCTGAGGAAAACAGAAATAAACCAAGAGCAAAAAAGACACCCGCAATCACTTTCCGCTGTTTGTGGGTCAAAGACGAGAGTGATAATGACCGACGAGGAGCTGGTGGGTTTTCGTCTTGTTTTAAATAGATATAACCCACGATTACTTGATATTAATAATAATATTCTCTGTACGAAGAGGCAGAGGGTTGATAAATGTGATTGCCTTTAAATTGGTGGCAATTTGATAATTATAGACTCTCCGAACATTTTTTTTGATGAGAGAAGTAGCTGTTTTTTGACTTTTACCAGATATCATCTTAGCAACGGCTGATTTATCAACTTTTGGTAAATAGCGAACTGCGAAAGTTGCTTGATTTTTTGACTGAACATTCAACGTAAACTTATCATAATTGGATACCACATTCCCAAAATCTGGTTCTGAAGCAAATAAGGCATTAATAATTTTAGATTTTTGAGAATCGTTTAAAGAGAAAGCGGTAATAGTAGTAGTTACCGTAGCCACCAACTCGTCTGCCTCCTCACCAATTTCACGATTGTATTCGACTCTCCCTTTTTTAGTTTGGGTTAATTCAGGAATAGTATTGGGGATTTTTGAAGTTGGACTGTCTAAGTATTTATTGGTTGTAGTTTCAATTGCTGTCGCTAGCTTAGAATCTAACTGAGCTTTATCGGCACTGCTGACAGCTCTGATTTGGCGACGATTACCACCAATAAGAGTGGAATTTACTTTGGCGATGGCAGTTGTTTCGGGATAATCCTTAAATGTCAGCATGACATCTTTTTCGATATTGTATTCAGGTCCAATATCAGCTGCCCGAATCATCGCTCTGGTCTGCCCGAGGTTGATAACTCCAAGGGCAAAGTTGGAGCTACTCGAGGCAACCTGGATGGCAGTCTCCAATTCAAATTTGTGTCCGCCCGAATCACTTAATATGGATCCTTTACTTAGATTAATTGGTTTGTCTGATTTATTAAAAATTACTACTTCTCCGGTGGATCTATCACCAACTGTTTTTTGACCAGTAGTGGAGACGGTAACCGAGGTATTTAATTCCTTAACTGAACTTAAAACAGGAAAAATTCCTTTACTTAAATCAACTTCGGAGACAGTTGGATCAAAGGTGGCAGTGACGGTTTTTTGAAAATCATACGGGGTGAGGAACAGGGTTATCTCGGCTTTAGAATAGAAAAAAGGTATTAGAATAAGTAGAGGTGAGAACATCAGTAATATGAGTAAAGATTTTGATTGAAAGTGAGGAAGAGTAGGTTTATTAAATTTTATTTTGGGAAAATTTAATTTTACTTTTGGTTTGGTGGTGGCGAGGGGAATATTGGGAAGTTCGACTATCGTTTCTGGTTCAGAAAGGTTAATCTGCGGGGGAAGATTTTCGACGGGAGTAAAATTATCATCCATTGGAGCAAAACCGACATCTTCAGGATCAATCTCGGTTAGGCCAGAATCGTTTTCAACTTGATTAGGTGCTTCTACTTGAGATACTTCTTCGAAAGTAACTTCTTCCGGCTCGACTATTTCAACTTCATCTACAGATTCTGTTTCTTCAGTTTCTGGTTTAGTACGGTTAGACGAGACAGGTGAGTTGTCAAATTGCGAGGTGACCGCCTGAAGAAAAACAGTAGTTAATTCTTGGGGATTGTATGATTTGATATCGGGAAAGTGAAGGAAAGTTTCGACATCTTTACGACCGACCCAAGGGTGGGCTTTGATACTACTGAGAATATTTTCAGTATATGTTCCAGTGACA
>JBAZZE010000014.1:0-21493 GCA_041658955.1 Candidatus Shapirobacteria bacterium | reverse complement strand
TCTAAAGCAGCATTGGCTCCGTTAACATAGGCTGCATGGTGTTTGTCATGGTGAAGTTCCATGATTTGTTTGCTGATTACTGGTTCAAGAGCTTCATAAGCGTAGGGGAGGGGGTTTAGGGTGAATTTACTCATATTTAAAATAATTATATATCATTAACTATTACTGTTATAGTAGGAGTTCAGTATATTGTCAATGGTGATAAAATATACTAAATATGAAAAAAGTCATCTTAGTTTTGGTAATTTGTACTTTCATCTTATTTTTACTCCCTTTTGCTGCTTACCGGTATATATTTTCCAGTCCTCCTCGGGATTTGGGAGTTAGGTATAGTGAAGAGGACAGGTTAAATGCCTATACCAACAATGGCGTTTTATCGGAATCAATTACACCTTCAGCCGAAAACAAATCAGGAATCACCTATCAGGGTAAAAAAGATGTTAAAACTTCTTTTACTTCCGCAGAAATAACTGCATTAAACAATACAGTTAAGTGGGTAAATTATCCGATATCAAATCTTCAGATAAAAATTAATCAAGATGGAACTGGTGAGGCCTCGGGTACACTAGACGTTCGTAAGATTTTGTCCTGGATTTCATTTACCCACCCAGTTGCTGAGATTGAATCAAAAATAGAACAATACAATATTGGTTTTACTCCGGCTTTTTATTTAAAAGGTGGTGTCAAAGTCGTCAACAATAAAGTAAGTATTGTTCCTCAGGATATTGAAGTAGGTAGAGTTACCATTCCTAAAAACATCGTCACTGAAAACATACCTGCGGTAGAAAAATTTGCCGAAGAAAGAATCACATCTGTCCCAAATTTAAAAATTAATTCACTCAATTTAGATGGTGGTAAGGTCAATTTCGATGCCACTGTCCCTGAAAAAGAGTTGACAGTCCAAAAATAAATGAAAAAAATTACCCCACTTTTTATTTTGGTACTAAGCTTTGTACTGGCGATAATTGCTATTCCTTATATGCCACTTCTGATGGCTTCACACTGGGGTATCAGTGGTGAAGTTGACGGGTATATGCCCAGAATGACAGCATTATTTCTTATGCCATTCATTTCTTTGGCCATGTATGTCTTGTTTCTTTTCCTTCCCAAGTTAGAACCATATCAAAAAAACTTCAAACAGTTTGAGGGACATTACGACAACTTTATGATCGTAATCTTTTCCTTTTTGTTTTATATTTACCTATTAACCTTGGCTTGGAATTTTGGGGTGGTATTCAATCTGACTCAATTTATGTCTCCTGGACTATCTTTCCTGTTTTTCTATACTGCCATTCTCTTACAAAACACTAAAATGAATTGGTTTGTCGGAATTAGAACACCATGGACCATGTCTGACCCTGTCGTCTGGCAAAAAACGCACAAACTCGGTGCCACCATGTTTAAAATGGTTGCCATTTTGACACTAATTGGCATGATTTTTCCATCAGTGACTTTTTATGTATTTTTTATTCCTTTATTAGTGTCCATTGCTGTCATTTATTTCTATTCTTATTGGGAATACACCAAAATATCCAAGAGGCCGAAAAGTCATCATTGAGGTATAATAACTCGTGGTTATCATCAAATCTCCCCCACAAATAGAGGGAATCAAAAAATCTTCTCAACTGGCAGCTCGGACTTTGGAGTACGTAGCCTCTTTTGTTAAGGAGGGGATTTCCACCGAATTTTTAGACAAAAAAGCCGTCGAATTTATCTCGAAAAATGGGGCAATTGCCGCCCCCTTAAATTACAACGGTTATCCTAAAAGCATTTGCACTTCGATAAACAATGTAGTTTGTCATGGCATTCCTTCTGATAAGGAAATCTTGAAAAATGGAGATATTATTAATATCGACGTCACTACCATCCTTAATGGTTATTTTGGAGATACTTCAGCAACTTATCCAGTTGGTGAAATTAGTCCACTGGCTCGTCAACTCATCAAAGCCACCAAAGACTCAATGTATCTGGCTATTGATGCCCTAAAGCCAGGTAAGTCCCTCAACGCATCCGTTGGTCAAGTTATTGAAAAGTATGTTGGTCAATTTGGGTTTATCCCAGTACGAGAACTTGGTGGACACGGAGTTGGTATCCATTTTCACGAAGACCCGTTTGTCTTTCACTTCACTACCCCATCTCACGATACTGTTTTAAAACCAGGTATGATCTTCACTGTCGAGCCGATGATCAATGCCAGTAAAAGTTGGCGAGTCACCCTTGATGAATCTGATGGTTGGACTATTCGCACTATTGATGGCTCACTTTCCGCCCAATTTGAGCATACAGTCTTAATTACTGATAACGGATCAGAAATTTTAACTCAAATATAATGACGATTATTGTCGCCACTTTTGTTTTTATTGCTTGGACTATCTATCGATTAATTTCCAAAGAAAACGTTTTATTAGAAGATTTATTTTTAAAACCTTTTATCTGGCTATTACCAATCTATATTGTCAACGGCGCCCGTGACTTGGGACTAAATAAAAAACAGTTTGGTCGAAATATTCTAATCGGGTTATCAGTCGGACTGGTCCTATCTCTTGAGCGAATTTTTATAAACCACCCCCAATTAAATTTTACTTATCTAGCCATTGTCTCAGCGCTTTTTACTGCCATTACTGAGGAGATATTTTTCCGAGGTTATCTTCTCAATCGCTGGCTAAAAAGTTTTAAAAAGCCTATTTTTCCAATGATACTTAATGGATTATTTTTCACCCTGACTCATATACCGGTCGCCATTTTTGTCTATCACTATAGTGGTTATGGGTTGTCCACTTATTTAATTACCAATTTTATAAGTGGTTTTGTCAATGTTTATTTGTTCTATTTGACCAAATCAGTCTACGCTCCCATAGCTAATCACTTTGTGTGGAATTTATTTTCCGGTATTTTTAAATAAAAATGATAATTTTAGACGGTAGATCTCTATCACAGGAAATAATAAATACTTTAAAAACTAAAGATTTGTCATCTCTTTCCCTTCATATTATTTTGGTAGGAGATGATCCAAATAGCCAAAAGTACGTTGAACTCAAACAAAAAAGATGCGTAGAGATAGGACTAAAATGTATAGTCCATCGATTACCAACTGATACTACTGAAGTTACTATTACCGAACTTACCAACAAACTAAACAATGATATTACTGTTTCGGGATATTTTATACAGTTACCCATGCCTTCTTTTCTCAATAAAGAAAGCATAATCTCAACTATAAATCCTCAAAAAGACGTTGATGGTTTGACTGAAAATTCACCATATACTCCGGCTGCGGTTAGGGGAGTAATCTCGCTACTTAATAAGTATCAACTTACTTTTGCGGAGAAAAACGCGGTAATAATTAATGACTCCAAACTCATTGGAATTCCTCTCAAAAATATTCTCGAAAAAGAAAATTGCCACGTCGAAGTTTGTAACGAATTCACTCAAAACATTCAAAAAATCAGCAGGGGAGCCGACTATCTTTTTTCAGCTACAGGTGTGAAAGGACTTATTACCCGCGACTATATCAAACAGGGTGCAGTAGTTATTGATATTGGCGGTGGTGATGTTGATTTCACCGATGTTTCGCCACTTTGTAGCTATATAACTCCTACTGTTGGTGGAGTAGGACCGATGACTATCGCTTGCCTTTTACAAAACTTGGTGGATAATACCACTCAATGAGTGAAATTGACGTTGCTCTGATAAAACTCCTCGCCACCAACCTAAATAACGCCCAATATGTCGACCCTGCTTCAAGGACTTTTTCATTAAATCAGTTAATTTCTTATTCCAGAACTTGTCCTGACCTAAAACCTAGTGAATTTGAAGAAGTCGAGGCAGCAATTAAAAAATTACAGTCTACATTACCGACTAGTCGATAATAATTGTTAAAATAAAATATGAGAATACAACTCTATGACCGTGGGTTACCTCAAGGTAAAAAACTTTTTAGTGAAATTGAAGCAGTCTGTAAGAGACTCCAGATCGACTTTGATCCGGAATATATTAAAGACATGAATCGAGTCTACTCGATGGGTTACCAAGGCAATACTATTCTATTAATCAACGGTGAAGTGGCTTTTATCGACAAGTATCCTTCTTCAAAAGAGTTGGAAAATATTATCTCAGACTATTTAAAATAAAATATATTATTTTTTCATGAACAAAGTGATATTAAATTCATTCCTAATTTCAATCGTAATTACTATTATTGGTTATTTTTTTCGTCAAACATTTCAAACTGATCTTTACTTAAGTGATGTCGGCGGATTGAGCACTTTTATTGGAGCATTTGCCACGCTATTTGGACTACTCTCAGCTTTTGTTGTCTTTGAAGTCTGGGGTCAGTACAACAAGACCACCCTCTATGTTGATAAAGAAGCCTCAGGACTCGAGCGATTATACCGTCTAACATTGTATTTTCGAGATAAGAAACTTAACCTAAGTATGGCAAAAGCCATCGAAAACTACGCCAAAATGGTTATAAATGGAAAGTTTCAAAAATTAGGACAAGGGGAAAGAAATACCGAAAGTGGTTTGGCCTTTAGAGAAATTTCTAAAGTTATCCAAGGAATTAAATTTGATGACGATCACGATCAAATTATTTTTGACCATATTGTAAACCACTATGGCGATCTTTCTGATATGAGGACTGAAAGAATTAATCAAAGTCTCGCTCGATTACCATCGTTATTAAAGACATTTTTGTATATTGCTTCCTTTTTCGTTGTCTCTTGTTTGATTATTATGCCATTCGCCAATGTCTACTATTCACTTTTTGCAGTCTTTTGCATGACTTTTGTAATCACTATGATTTATTTTCTTATTGAAGATTTAGACAATCCTTTTGTCGGTAATTGGAATATAACCCCAGAACCATTCGAAAGAGCTCTAAAACACATCAAAGAAGACTACTAGATCTATCTCAATTTAAACAATTGCCAGGCATTTTTATCGATCTGATTTTCTGTGTCTTCAAAACTCAGTCCCCATAACTTACTAACCATCTCATAAACATACTTCACATACTCTGGAAAATTCGTTTCACCTCTAAAGGGGACTGGTGTCAACTCCGGTGAGTCAGTTTCCAAAACGAGTCTATCTTTAGGAATACCCATAAGAACTTCCTGAAGTCCAGGTTCATAAGTCAAGTTGCCGTCTATTCCGAAGTACCAATCCCCATTCATGTTTAAGATTTTATTAATTCTTTTTTTACCACCGCTGTAACAATGGATCACCCCTCGTAAATTTTGGTAGGAGGCGAGTATCTCAATAGTTTCATCCATCGCTTTGCGACTATGGATAATCAATGGTTTGTTGTATTTTTGTGATAACTCTATTTGACCTTTAAAAACTCTGACTTGGGTGTTTAAGTCATACTCACGGGAAAAATCCAATCCACATTCCCCTACTGCCACAATCTCTTTATGTTCTTTTAAGAGCTCTTCAAGTTTTACCAGTGTCCCATCAACATTCCCTGGAATATCTTGGGGATGTATCCCAATTGCTGGTAACAACTTCTCGTTTGTTTCTGCCAATCTAATGTTTTCTGCCGAGTCGCTTAGATTACTGGCGGATAATATAACGCATTCCAGCCCTTCAATTTTTTGCTCGTCTCCTTGTCTGATATGGGCGTGAGTATCGATCATATTTGTATTTATTATATAATATAGTATGGTCTCAAAACTTGATTTGGTCATTGATCAGATTCATACCGACCAGGAAAATGAGGTAAAAGCAAATCCACCACTCGATACTGCTGCAATTTTTGCAAAAGCACAGCGTAATGCTGCACTCGCCAGGGAAACCGCTCAGCCTCGTTTAACTCCTGAAGCTGCCTCAACTCCTGCAGTGGTGATTGAACCCCACGAGGTCGTTCCTCGATCTGATCTGATTCGTTTTGTTCAGCCAGTTACTATTAGGGGGCACTAATAGTAAGTTCCGATCCTATTTCAGTCTTCTCATCTAATATTTGGATATGAGAATTATCTGAGCCAGTCCCAAATTCTAAGGAAGAACAAAGCATCCCTTCAGATACTACTCCATGAACTTTTCCTTTCTTTATTTTTATCTCTCCCCCGTTTTTATCTTTCACTTTGGCTCCTGGTAATGCCACAGGTACAATCTGTCCGATTTTAAGGCTGTTATCTCCACAAACTATTTTCAATTCTTTTGCTCCCACATTTACAGTTATAAGTTGAATAGATAGATCGGCTAATTTTTCAATATTAGCAACTTTTCCGGAGATGATTTTTCCGGTTAATACATTTATTGGGATTTCTTTTACTTCAACTCGGGGAAATAACGGTGATACCAGTGGTTTTATCTCACCAGTCAATACTGTTTCTACGGTCTTGCAAGTCTCAGGCATTATACAAGCTAAGTGGAAGGCAGCTGTTCGTAGGTTTTTTATACACTCCGTTAGGATATTTACTCTTAATGGATCAGCAGCCTCAAGTTTCCATGGTGCTACCTCATTCAATCGGTTATTAGATTTATCTACGAAGTTTTCAAAAACCACACTTATCGCTTCATCAAACTTTAAAGTATCAATTAACTTGGTAAACTCATCACTAATTACCATCTCCTCTTTGTCGATAGTCAGTCCTTCACCCAGTTTACACAATCGACTTACCAAGTTTCCGAAATTATTGGCCAAATCTGCATTGTATCTTTCGGCAAATCTACCAATACCCACATCGGAATCGTTTTCAGACGGGAATGAGCGAGCAATTAGGTATCGAGTTCCGTCCACCCCAAATTGGTTCACCAATTGCTGTGGACTAATAACATTACCAAGGGATTTGGACATTTTTTGTCCATCTACCATATAAAAACTATGGGTGAATGTTTTTTTAGGAAGTTTGATCTCCGCCGACAACAGCATAGCTTGCCAAATTACTGTATGAAACCAAAGTATTTCTTTACCCAGAAGATGCAAGTCTGCTGGCCAAAATTCTGATTTACTTTCGACAAACTGAGTGGCACTATAGTAATTAATTAGTGCATCAAACCACACGTAAGCTGTCTGACTTTTATCCCATGGTAGGGGAATCCCCCAAGATACATTTTCTCGTGAAAGAGAAATATCCGTTACTCCCCCCTTCAATTTTGCTATGACTTCAGCTCTTTTGCCAATTGGAAAAATATAATTATCTTTTTCAATTATTTCAATAATTTGAGGAACATATTTTGATAGTTTAAAAAACCAATTTTCTTCCGACTTTTTTACAGTTTTTTCTGGTGGATGAAGCGGACAATGTCCGTCTACCAAATCAGTTTCAGTTAGAAACTTTTCACAACCAACACAGTACCAACCTTCGTATTTAGATTTGTAGACATCTCCTTTTTCATATATTTTTGTTAATAAACTATTGACCACGGCTTCATGCTTCGGATCAGTAGTTCTAATGAAAAAGTCATTTGAGATATTAAGCGACTTCCAAGCCTCAATAAACTTGGGGACAATTCTATCGCAGTAAACTTGTGGTTCTAATCCTTCTTTTTCGGCACACTCAGCTACTTTTTGCCCATGTTCATCTGTTCCAGTTAAGAAAAATACTGATTCATTATTTTGGCGGTGTAATCTCGCTAAAATATCAGCGGCCACAGTAGTACAAGTATGGCCAATATGGGGTATGTCATTAATATAGTAGATCGGGGTAGTAATGTAAAAATTCTTGCTCATACGAAAATGCTAAATATATAAAATATACTTATTCTGCCATAAAATTTGGAAATATCCAAACTTATGGCTATTACATTTTCTTAGCTACTTTCTTGACGACAGTTTTCTTCGATACTTTCTTGGTGACTTTCTTAGCTGTTTTTTTAGTTATTTTCTTGACACCTTCACCACCAATTTTTTTGCTTAGTTGTGATTTCATTCTGGAGACTTTATTTTTGTGTAAAATTCCCTTTTTTTGAGCCTTATCCAAAATTGATTGGGCTTCTTTCATATTCTCGGCATTTGGTTGACCTAAAAATTTCTTAACCAGTTCTTTGAACTTGTTCTTAATTATAAGGTTGGCTTTTCGATTTTTAATCGATTTTCGCAGTGATTTTTTAGATGAGGCGCTGATTGGCATGAGTAGTATTCTAACTGATGAACATTCTAAATACAAGAATTTATCACTCGAGCATAATATAATGCAGATATGGGTTTCCACGATCAAATTAAATCACTCGGTACCAAAAAGCAACACAGCATCCTATCTGCTAGTTTGGTTTTGGCCATTACTTTCGGCTTGTCTGCCATTTTAGGGTTTCTTCGTAGTCGCTTTCTCTATGCTCATTTTTTCAGTTGCTGTGTTTTAGAACTGGATGCCTACAATGCCGCCTTCAGACTCCCCGACTTGATTTTTAAGCTA
Organism: Candidatus Shapirobacteria bacterium; assembly: GCA_041658955.1. Lineage (GTDB taxonomy): Bacteria > Patescibacteriota > Microgenomatia > UBA12405 > UBA12405 > UBA2283. The sequence goes on along the minus strand of JBAZZE010000014.1, from coordinate 13,136 downwards.
CTAGTTACGGGAGCTCTATCTGCTTCATTTATCCCTGTCTTTAGTACTTATCTTCATAAAGATGAAAAGAAGGCCTATGAAGTCGCTTCAACAGTTATCAACTTACTGCTAATTTTCTTCACTATCGCTTCAATTACTGTTCTAATATTCACCAAACCACTTTCGGGAATTATCGCCCATGGTTTTACTGTTGAACAGATCGATCTGATGACCAATCTGACCCGAATACTTTTGGTTGCCCAGATATTTTTCCTGATTAGCAACTTCTTGACGGGCATGCTCCAGGTACACCAAGTTTTCGTAGTCCCAGCTCTTTCTCCGATTGTTTACAACATCTTTATAATTCTATCGATATTTTTCTTAGTCCCCTCGATGGGTATTTATGGTGTGGCTATTGGTTGTGTTATCGGTGCCTTTTTTCATCTTCTAATCCAGATTCCTGTGGCTAAGGCACTAGGGGTGAAGTATTCATTTACTATCCAGCCAAAGCTGGCAGGTGTCAAAGAAGTTGTTCGACTGATGATTCCCCGTAGTCTTTCTTTGGGTCTAGGTGAAATAGAAAATACGGTAACTTTGTTTTTTGCAAGTTCACTTACTGCTGGTTCAATCTCTCTTCTAAATCTAGCATTGCAATTAATGTACCTACCTAGTCGTATTTTTGGCACTACAGTCGGTCAGGCTTCTCTTCCTATGCTATCTAAAAATATTGCTCGAAACGAAATGGATATCTTTAGAAATACTGTCAAAAAGACTATTTCCCAGAGTCTTTATATAGCTGTACCGATAACCGTTTTAGTTCTCGTCCATCGTCTAGCCATTATTCGGATAGCCTTTGGTGCCAAACAATTTCCTTGGAGTGCCACTCTATTGACGGCTAAGACATTGGCATATCTCACTCCAGCAATTGTTAGTCAGGCAGTCATTCAGATTTTGGTTAGGGCTTTTTATGCCATTCACGATACCAAAACACCTCTTAAGATTTCTTTCTTCTCCCTATTAGTTAATGTAGTCTCTAGTTTTATTTTTGTTAACTATACTGATCTAGGAATTTTAGGACTGGCCATCAGCGCGTCACTAGGAAATTTAACCCAATGTTTCGGACTCTTCTACTCCTTTGTCAGGATAGTTGATGGTGCTGGTTGGGAAAAGACTTTCTTCCACTATTTCAAAATAATTATCGCCTCAGCCATACTCGGCTTTACTTCATGGGCCTGTATGCGCTTTTTTGACATGTTTGTTTTGGATACGACTCGAACTTTGAACCTGATTATTCTCTCCTCAATTTCAGTAATGATCAGTCTGGTGTTTTATTTTTACTCATCAAAAATTCTCAATATTTCTGAAGTTGATGACTACCGTCACTATTTTGGTAAGTTCACCGCTTTTTTTAAGAAATAATTTGATTTACCTCGTGTTTTAATTTGCCGGAAATGTATATATACTGTTTATATGCCCGTCAAAAAGGATATGTCCTTTTTACCAGATCAAGAGGATATAAACTCAGTTTCCGCAAGAGCAATTCGCTGGCTAACTTCGGTTGGACGCTTTGTTATTGTCTTCACCGAACTTATCGTCATTTGCGCCTTTTTATCGCGGTTTTGGTTGGATCGTACCAACTCTGATCTTTCGGAAATAGTCCGCCAGCAAAAAGCTATTCTCGATAGTACTTCTGATTTTGAAGTTCAATACGCTCAACTACAGAAGAAACTAACTGTCATCAAAAAATTCTATTCCAACCAACCAGAATACGAATCAAAAATATCTTCTTTAGTCGAGAGTACTCCCGATGATATTAATTTTAGTAGCCTTTTAATTAGTCACAATCCCCAGAGCAACGAAGTTACTGCTCTAATTTCTCTCACTGCCTATCAAGAGTCTTCTATCGTCAGTTTTATAACCAATCTTATCGCCAATCCTAAAATTTCCTCTGTTGATATTAGAACAATTGAGAAAAAACCCAACGACACTAAATACAACATCAATTTATCTTTAGTATTTTCTAAAAAGTCATGAGTTTGAACCTAAACCCCCAAGTTTCTCGAGCCAAACCGCTTTTTGACTATATTAAGAAACAGCAGGAGAATCGAAAATTTATTAAGTCGATCGAAATTGGCGCTACTTTTATTTTAATTACCTTTTTCCTTTTGTTTGCTCTTCGTCCGACTATTATTACCATCTCCGCTCTCAAGGGTGACATCGAATCAAAGAAAATTCTTAAGGAAGAGCTTCGCAACAAAATAAACAAAGTAATCACCGCTCAAGATCTTTTTTCTCAAGTTCAAGAAAGATACCAAGTTGTCAATTCAAGCCTTCCCGACAAACCAAACTATTATGAATCTTCAGCTATTATCCAGCAGATCGGCCAAAAGTATGGTGTCTCGGCCGAATCTATGGCGTTCAATTTAGATGCTGGTGAGGTTAAAGAAGATCCCGGTATCCAAGCCTACAATGTTTCCGTCGGTGTCAACGGACCTTTTACAAACGCTCTGAGCTTTGCAACAGAAATACTTAAAAATCGTCGCACCGATTACATTAGTGCTCTTAATTTTGTAAACGCTACCGAATTAAATAATAGCTCAGCAAGCCCGAGCGCAACCGCTGGTGGTGTTAGTACTAGATTTTCCACCATCTTTTATTATTGGCCACCTATCAATGAAAAAAAGTAAACTATCCTCTTATTTTTTAATATTTAGCATTTTTACTTTCTTGTCTACTTTTTTCTATATTGTCCAAAAAAGCTACGATAGTTTGATGAAACCGATCACTGAGGTCAAACAAAGCGTTATTATTAAACCAATAGATCCAAATCTTGATATTTCTACATTAGATGAAATCGAAAAAAGACAAGCTATAAATTACGTTATTACCCCAACACCCTCTGAAGAAACCCTCCCAGTTATAACACCATGAAAAAAGAGTTTAGATTCCCCACTATTCTAGGATTGGTCTTACTTCTGGTATCTATTGCTGCTGGAGTCTATTTATCTGGTTCAAAAGTTACTTTGGGATCAAAGGCTTCTGGCGGCTGTAACCCTCAAAATGTTCAAATAACCAACCTGACCCATATTAGTGCCAATATTTCATTCGTAACCACTTCAACCTGTCGAGCTACGGTCGATATTAACAATCAAACTATTACCGATCTAAAATTAGAGACACTTAACAATCCGGATTTGGCCACTCATGTCCACTATTTTGAAATCAAGAGATTAAAAGAAAAAACATCCTATGATTTCTCCTTAATTTCTGGAGGAAATACTTATAACGATAGTACCTACAAATTTACTACCGGTTCCTCACCCTCATCAACTACTCCAACATCAAATTTGGCCTGGGGTAAGGTATTTGCTCCAGATGGTAAAACTCCAGGAAATGCCATTGTTTATTTAAATATCCCCGGTGCATACCCACTTTCGTCTATAGTTACCACAAACGGAAACTGGTCAATTTCATTAGCCAATACTTTTAATGACACCAAAAACAACTGGTTTGTCCAACCAATTGATCCTATTAATGAAGATATTATCGTCATCGCTGAAGATGGTGCCACCACTCAAGTGGTCAATAGTACTGGAAGAAATAATCCTGTTCCAAATATAGTCATTGGCGTCAATTCACTAGAAGCGGCTAGCCCACTTCCTACTGAAGCGCCTCAAACTGGCCAACTCCAATCTGTAACTCCGGTCATTTCTCAAAAAAATATTGATATTACTAACCCCAAAGATGGCGACATGATTAACATTAGTCGCCCTGACTTCTTTGGAAATGCGCCAGCAAATGCTCGAGTCGTCATCGAAATCCATTCAGCTCAGGCAATAAATGGTGAGGCTATAACTGATTCTACTGGCACTTGGCATTGGTCACCTCCATCAAATCTTGATCCCGGTGAACATACTATTACCGTAAAGTCTCAAAACGGGGCTACTGGAATATGGGAGACTGTCACCAAAAAGTTTACTGTCCTTGCTGCTGACAATGGTGGACCAGCCTTTGAAGCATCTGGCTCAGCAATTACCCCAACTTTAGCACCGACAATAGTTCCCACTATTGCCCCAACTGAGACCCCAGTCCCCACTGAAAGAGTCGCTCGACCAAGCACTACTGTTAAACCACCAGTTACTGGAAATTACATTCCCACAGTCTCAATAATTTTCTTCTCTTTCATTTTTATATTAATTTCGTATAAACTACTTTTGTGAAACAATCATTGTTTTTTTATTGGCGATACCAAATATTGACAGTGGTGTTTCTGTTGCTCTCACTCGGGGGCACTATGTATCTTGTAAAATTCAATCAAGACAATCGTAATCGGGCCGCTGGAAGTTGTTGGGCAAAATGTACTTGTAGTTGTGGTAAAAGTTTTTGTGCCGATCCTAAAGGTGGTGGTTGTAATGCTGAATGCGCTGATGCTTGTCCGGCAAAACCACAACCTACCAAAGTTCCTGGAAATGAAACCATCCCCGCTTCAGACTCAGAAAAATGTAAAGCCAGTGGAGGATTTTGGTGTGCTGGTTGCGGTGGATTTTGTACTAGTGGTGCCACAAAAACTTGTAATCAAGCTCAATTAGACAAATGTGGTGAACCAGCTCAAACAGGTGCAAATTATATTACTGGAACTTGTAATGCTCAATATAACATTAAGTGTAGTTGTGGCGGAACTACTGTTTGTTTTGACCGAGGACAACCAGATGGATCTCAATGTAATACTGCTCAAGGACTTTGTGCTGTCTACAATTTGTCTTCACAACATGGCGTCGGTGGAATGTACTACTGTAAAACTTCCCCAGGTAGCACTAATGGAGTCCCAAATAGCTGCGACTTATCCACTGGTGGTGTTGCCATCACTCAGATGCCAACCTGTTTCTGTGGAGTAATCCAAGTTGATACGGCTGGTTCAGGATTCAAGTCTTATACTGGAAATTGTGGTTGTACTGCCGCCAACACACCTGCTCCACCAAAAAATACTCCAACATCACCACCACCAACCCGTACTCCAACTCCAACCCGTACTCCAACTCCAACCAGAACACCAACCCCCACTCGAACTCCAACTCCAACCAGAACACCAACCCCCACCCGTACTCCCACTCCGACTCAAACGCCCACAGACACTCCCACTCCAACTATGACTCCAACTGGGACTCAAGCACCAACAGAAACTCCAACTTCCACCCCAACTCCGACAGAAACCCCAATCCCCACCAATACTCCTACTGGTGTAATTATCCCTACCAATACTCCAACTGATACTCCAATTCCTACGGAAACTCCTGTCTATATTGCCGAAGGACCCTCTCCAACTCGGATAGTGTTACCAAACTCAGGTGTAGAATTCCCCATCCAAGCCCTGACAGTTATTGGAATAATTACCACACTCCTCGGCTATCTAATATTGCTCTAGAGTACTTTTGTTCTGTTGATATTTTGCCTGAATTAAGTTAACTTTAATCGTGATCCAATTTCGTAAAAATTTGGGGTGGTATCAAATTGCCACCATAATTTTCCTTTTAGGATCACTCGTCGGGACTATTTATTTAACTAGATTAAATCAAGATTTACGAAATCGAGCAGCTACTCCACACTTTGTTCCATCTGGTGAGTGTATAAAATTGCCCAGTGGTTCCTGGTTTTGTGGAGGTGTAAATGGTGGAACCCCCTGTGAGCCGGACCTAACAGGTGGTGGTGATTATTGTCGGGTAAATGGTGTCTCTGTTCCTTGTGCCACTATTGGCCGCATTCGTTGTCAGTGTAATAACGGTGTTTGGGTAATTGGTTCATCTGGTCAAAGCTGCGATGGGTTATGTCACGATACTAATAATGTCTGTACCAAAAACTGTACTCCAACTAAACCTCCAGGTGACAAGCCCACACCACGACCTACCACTCCAACCACTCCTCCGACTAGAGTTCCCACACCCACCCCCACCGGAACTCTGACACCTACTAAAACTCCAACCCCAACTCCAACAGGTACCCTTACACCCACTAAAACACCCACACCCACCCCTACCGGAACTCTGACACCTACTAAAACTCCAACCCCAACTCCAACAGGTACCCTAAGGCCCACTAGAACCCCAACGCCAACACCTACTGATACTCCCACTCCAACTCCAACTCGTACTCCAACTCCAACTCGTACACCAACACCCACTAGAACCCCAACTCCGACTAGAACTCCCACACCAACTCAAACACCAACTAACACTCCAACTCCAACAATGACTCCAACCGGGACTCAAGCACCAACAGAAACACCCACCCCAACCAATACTCCCACTGATACTCCAATTCCAACCAATACCCCCACTAGAACAATTGTCCCCACCAATACTCCAACTGATATTCCTATGGCAACAAATACTCCTGTATATATTGCCCAAGGTCCGTCACCAACCAGAATCGTTCTTCCCAACTCAGGAGTTGAATTCCCCATCCAAGCGTTGACAGTCGTCGGTATAATTACTACATTACTTGGTTTATTTATCTTGCTCTAAGCCATGCGAACAAAACTACCTGCATTATCACTATTAGAAGCTCTCCGTCCCGCTCAGTGGATCAAAAATCTTAGCCTTTTTGCAGCTGTCATTTTAAATGGTCAACTTTTTAATCTTGATAGCACCATTCCCTCTATTTTTGCCTTCCTCTCTTTTTGTTTACTTTCTTCCTCATCATACTTAGTTAACGATATATTAGATGCACCCAAAGATAGGCAACATCCATATAAAAAACTACGCCCAATTGCTCGTGGAGATGTCCCAATATCTCTGGCTGTATTCACAGCGTTTTTTCTGCTTTTTGTAGGTCTTGGCATTTCGATGTTAATCGGTTCTGGTTTCTTCTTGATGGCTTTGGTTTTTATTGTATTGCAATACTCATATTCATTTTTCTTTAAGAAAAAAGCTGTCGTCGATATCGCTGGAATTTCATTGTTCTTTATTATCCGTGCTTTCGCTGGTGAGATTGCTTCTGGTTATCATTTGCCAATCTGGATTATGTTGACCGTTATTTTCCTATCACTTTTTATAGCTAGTGGAAAACGCCGGAGTGAGCTGGTAAATACTGGTGTCAAAACCAGGTCTGCTTTAAGTGGTTACGGAAGATCACTGCTAAATTTTTATACCACTATGTTTGCTGTTTGTACTCTTATTGCTTATTCTATGTTTGCTTTTTTTGAAGATAAAATTCAGTTTCAGGGGATCATTCATGAGTTTTTATTAGAAAATTTTCCTGTAGCTCTAGATCGAAAATGGTATATGCTTTCAATTATTCCTGTCATTTATGGAATTATGCGGTATGGTCAAATAATTTTCGAAATGCAAGAGGGCGAACATCCTGAAAGAGTTATCGCCACTGATATCCCCTTGTTGTTTGCCGTCGTATCTTGGGGACTTATGATAGTCACCATAATCTATGTACTTTAGTTCAGTAGTTCTGATCTTATCAACATTATTTACCAGATTTTTTGGACTAAGTTGGGGTAACGGCTTTTTTTTTAACCCGGATGAAAATAATATGGTTAATGCCATATTAAAAATGTCACCAGGGGACTTAAACCCACATTTTTTTGCCTATGGCCAATTCCCCCTTTATTTAACTTATCTTACCCGAAATTTACTAGGACTTTCCCATTCGTACGAGATGACTACATTAGTTCTCCGATTTTGGTCAGCTTTATTTTCTGTAATTTCTGTATTTGTGTTTTACCAAATAGTTAAAAAAATATTTAACTATCAAACAGCATTTGTTGCCACTTTACTCTATATATTTACACCAGGATTAATCCAACTTTCTCATTTTGGAACAACTGAAAGTCTGTTAATTTTAGTATTTTTACTGAATATTTATCTAAGTTTCCAACTGCTTTCCAGACCTCTTGATTCTAAAATTTACTTTTATTCAGCTATTGTTACCGGCATTGGTATAGCTAGTAAGCTGAGCTCTTTAATATTTCTTTTCCCAATACTTTTAGTATCTCTATTTAATTTTTTTAAAACTAAATCAAAATTAAAAATTACCCTAATGGTAGAACTAACATTTCTATTAGTTTTAATATTTTTTATCTTATTTTCCCCTTATAACCTAATTGAGAACAAAGATTTTCTATCTGCTCTGCGATACGAGACAGATGTGGCAACTGGTAGAATGCATGTCTTCTATACCAATCAATTTATTGACACTCGTCCATACATTTTTCAATTTGTAAAAATATTTCCTTATATCAATTCACTCCCAATTTTTACCTTAGCGTTGGTTGGATTTTTTATAACATCTTATAAAAAAATAGATAAAAAGATGATAATAGTACTCACTTCCGCTTTACTTTATTTTTTGTATTTTGGACAGTTGTACGTCAAATGGACCAGATTCATGTCACCCTTATTTTTCTTATTTCCATTATTGGCATCAATTAGTCTTTCTAAAATAACCTCAAAATCTCTTAAAATATTTATAATTTTTATATCTGTCATTCCGGGAATATATTTCATGAGACTTTATTTCACACCGGATATTAGAGTTACTGCAACAGAGTGGATGAATAGTAATATCCCGGTCAATAGTAAAGTATTTTCCGAAGGTGGAAATGTAATTGATATCCCACTGGTCGACGGCAAAATCGATATCACAAATTTTGACTTTTATTCTCTCGAAAATAATCCTATATCAAAAAAGAAGTTAGTCTCTAAAGTATTTGAAGCGGAATACTTAGTCGTCCCTAGTCGTCGGGTATTTATGAACCAAGTTGGACCTTTATTCCCCGCTTCACATCTTTATTACCAAGCACTCTTCAATGGGTCACTTGGTTTTACACAGTAAAAACATTTCGATTGAATACCGATATAATTCTAAATCAAGAACTGGCTGAAGAAACTTGGACTGTATTTGATCATCCTACTATCAGAATTTATAAAAAGGTTAATAATTTGTCATTAGAAGACTATGAAAAAATTCTTAACCCCTAATTTTGTTGTTGGTCTATTATTCTTACTCGGATTAGGTTTTCGATTGTATGGACTAAGTTGGGACCAGGGGACTCATCTACATCCCGACGAAAGATTTTTAACCATGGTTGCCAATGATATCCATCTGCCAAATTCTATTGCCCAATATTTTGATAATTCAACTTCACCTGTTAATCCCTACAACTATTCTCAATTTCAGTTTTATGTCTACGGTATTTTCCCAGTATTGCTTACTAAGGTAATTGCAGTGCTGTTACATTTAGATAGTTATCAATATTTGAACCTTGTAGGTAGGGCATTATCAGCTGTATTTGATTCAATCAACATTATATTACTTTATTTAATAACTAAAAAAACCTTTTCATCAAAATCAAAACTCCACTATTTACCATCTTTTCTTTATGCTACTACTGTTCTCCCCATTCAGCTATCTCATTTCTTCGCAGTTGATACTTTTTTAACTACATTTCTACTGGCTACTTTTACTCTAGTCATTTACTCTAGATATTTTTTGGCAGGTATTACTTTTGGCTTAGCTCTTGCTTGTAAAATTTCCGCTAGTACTTTTGCACCAATTATCCTTATATTTTTAATTAGGGACTTTGTCCAAACCAAAAATCTCAAAAAATTGTTGATAAATGGTCTTGGTTTTGGATTCTTCTCGTCACTACTTTTCCGAATTGCTGATCCCTACATTTTTAAAGGACTTTTTTTACCAAATCCACTTTTTTTAGATAACTTAAAAACCTTACAATCATTCTCAGATCCAGAAGGCTGGTTTCCACCGGCTGTACAGTGGATGAGTAAAATTCCACTTATCTTCTCACTTCAAAATATTATTCTCTGGGGACTCGGGTTACCGCTGAGCATTTTGTTTTTAATTTCTATATTCAAGACAAAAAAGCACACCACTTCATTTATCTACTTCACCATTCTTTTTTGGGTGGTCACCCTATATCTTTTTCAAGGTTCGCAATTCGCTCATAACATGAGGTATTTTTTACCGATATATCCGTTCATCTTGTTACTTATCACCTACAAAACATATTCATTAAAAACTCCAGTTGTTAGGGGACTAGTCATACTCCATCTTCTATTCGGGCTGGCATTTTTGGGAATTTATTCACGACCACATACCCGTGTTCAAGCATCTGAGTGGATTTATGATCATATTAAAAAAGGTGCACTGTTAACCTTTGAAGAATGGGACGATCCACTCCCTCTAGGTTACTATAACCGTATCCCCCAAATTTATTCAACCAAAGGTCTGTCTCTCTATGATCCTGATCAACCTAAAAAGTGGACAAAACTCAATCCTATTTTAGATAGTGCAAATTACATGGTTTTATCGAGTAACCGACTCTGGGGTTCTATTCCCCTAGTTCCCACCAGATACCCCGAGACTACTAAGTTTTACCAAGATCTTTTTAATAATCGACTGTCTTATTCTAAGATCTACGAATCCAGTAGTTATCCAGGTTTTTCTATACCGTTTTTGAAAAAATGTATCTATCTTGGACCATCAAACATTCCCGGTATAAACAATCGTTGGTTCGAAGTTGATAGCAATTGCGCTTACCCGGGAGTTTATCTTAGAGATGATACTGCAGAAGAATCATTTTCGGTATATGATCATCCCCGGGTGATTATCTTTCGTCGTAATTCTTCAGTACTTTAAATACCACTTTGCCGTATTTGTCGTATTTTATATCGTTATAATAACCATCACCGACAATTTCAATTGTTGGGGGCAATATTATTAAGGTTTTAGTGTTTTCATTTAGGCTAAGAGTCTCACTTTTTTTAATAAATCTAACATGACGACTGCCTTTAACTATCCAATCTATTCCTTCTGGTTCAGGTGTTCCCATATCAGCCCAGCAACAGTCAAACATCACCACCTCCACATCATCAGGTACTTTTTCAATATAGTCGGCCACAACCCTATCATAGGCTTCGTTGTGGTTTGGTAGACCATAAGCATAAACAGTAAAATAGTTATGCCAGTTAATAATGCCAATCAAAATTAATACCACTGTAATTAATCCATGCCTCCAACCAATCCGTAACTTTATTTTCTGGACAGCAAACCATAATCCATAAGCAGTCATTATATGAACTATAGGAGTTACTCCTAGGCTTCGGGTGGCCGAGGGGATATCTTGCGGGTTATTGAGAACCAAAATTGAAGGTAGTTGCATAAAACAAAACACCACCAGCAGTAACAAATTTTCTTTTTTCTTCACAAAAAGCCAAGCTATAATTCCTATCCAAAAAAACGCTCCGCTGATTGGGTCAAGCATCGGTTGTTTGGAAGGATTTACCCGAAAGACTAAATCTCCCTGATAATTGAACATCAAACTTTGATTAATTATATTTTTGCCTATAGTTGTCATCCAATCATGTCGGATAACGCCATCTTCATTTAGTAGCATCTGTTTGGTGTGGCTAGTGTATTGTTCTGGATTTTTATTCATATCGATTGCCAGTGGAATACAAAAAATTACTAGGGTGAGTAATGCCAGTAGACTTCTTTTTAGGGTATTACGGTGTAGTAAATAATCAGTAGTCATTATCAATATCATGGCAGCTATCATTAGTTTAAAAGCTGGATAGGTATACATTCCCAATCCCATTAACCCACCAGTCATCACATACCAAAACCAGTTCTTCGTTTTTTTGGCCCTAACATAGGTATAGATGACTGCGCTCACAAAAAGGGGGACCAGGACTACTCTAAATCCAATTCGACTAAATACCACATTCCACTTTGATACGGCCATCAGCAATGCTGCAGTCAACCCTATATAAAAATTCGTTAATTCTCTCGTCAGGATAAATAACATAATTACAGTCAATGTGCCAATTATTCCCGCGGCAATTTTAAGGGAAAAATAGTTATTGCCAAAAATTTTTGCCACTAATGCGACTAAATAAAACCACATTCCCTCTCTCCCGTCATATCCATAGATCAACCGATAGTCTCCTTTAAGCAAATTATCAACATGCATTAAGTTTTGGGACATGTCACCAAAAATTTCTCCCGGTAGTGTATTGATCTTATAAAATCTGAAAAAAATAGCTACGATTACAACGACCAAAAACAGCAACTTAGGCCAGAATTTTCTCATACTCACTAACTGTACTTTTGTAATCAAAATTATCTAAGTTAACAGCAATTTTTTGATAATATTTTTTCCCCTTATGTAGTACTTTATTTAGTTTCAGAGCCAGATCGCTTATGCTGCCAATCTTTACAATTTCTCCCATCCCGGTCAATTTTATTGGTAGCCGGACTCCGGGTAAATTTGAAGCTACTACCGGGCAACCAGAAACCATGGCCTCAGCTTGAACAATACCAAAAGTTTCTAAATTATTTGTACTAGGCAATGCCAAACAATCACATGAATTATAAAAAGTTCTTAGTTTCGAATGAGTCAATGGGCCCTGTAAAATAACATTTTCATCAAATAGATTTTTTATTTTATCTATTGTTTTATCTCCTCCAGCCACATCATTATATGGTCCTACTATTACCAATTTCGCTTTAACTTTTTTCATGGCTTTTAATAGTATTGGCAATCCTTTTTCCCAAGAAATTCTCCCCACAAACCCTACTATTTTACCTTTTCCGAAGTTCATCTTTTCTTGAGTATCTACGACTTTTATTGGGGGAAGAATGTAGTTTATCTTAGGAATAAAATGCTTAAGAAAAATTGAGGTCATCGCAAAATCTTTCGTATAGGAAACTATCTCGTCAGCCATCATATAAACCATCCAATGAATCGGAAAAGTTACCAAAGAAATAAATTTATTATTAAATGTACCAGTGAAATTAAATTCACAGTGATGGGTTACGATGATCTTTTTCCCGAGCAATTTTCCCCACAGCGCCAACCAAAAAGATTCAATCGATGGAAGATGACAGTTTATTACATCATGTTCACTAACCAGTTTCAGCGATACTATCGGATATAGTGGCATAAAAAATCCTTTCCCAAAAGCTCTCCCTTTTACTCTATAAATTGTTACTCCGTTGTCGATATTTTTATCTGGAAGATTTCCGTTACTATTACCACAGACCACACTGACTATATAATTTCTTTTTACTAACTCTTCCGCTAGAATTACAGCATATTGGGTGACTCCCGAGATATTGGGCAGATAATAGGT
>JBAZZE010000013.1:0-23495 GCA_041658955.1 Candidatus Shapirobacteria bacterium | reverse complement strand
CCAAAAGCCGAAGCTAAAGATTTGCAAGCTAGCCTTTTCTAGCCTCTTCTCCATAAATTTCATCTATCAGGAATTCCATCTTATTTACCGGTTTCTCTGGTAAATTTTTATTCACAAACAACTGCCAGCATGAATGTACCCATTGGTATTTCTCACCTCTACTTCCATGGAATTTATCCCAAAACTTACCACCATATTCTTTCAATTCTTCTCTCATGGTGACCAGGTTGTGGAGATGGTTCATAAGTAGTATCAGGAGCACTTGATTATCAGCCTTTTCCAATTTATTAAGATAATTTTTTTTCTTATCAATCCATTTTTCCCCAGGTTCAACGTCAATGTTGTTTGACATCATGGCTACCATTTTGGCAACCTCGCTTCCGAAATCTTTCTCCATATCGCTCAACTCATAGCCCTCAACATCTTCAATCAAATCGTGAAAAAGCGCCGCAATAATCGTGTTTTCGTTATCTGTGTATTCTGATACCATCCAAGCAACAGTAATTGGATGGACTATGTAGGGAGTTATTCCGTTTCTTCGAAACTGGTTTCCGTGCATTCGCGCCGCTACCTCGATTGCCTTATCGATACGTGACGACCATTTCATGTTAGTAAGTAATATAACACTCTTTCACCCCTACCGCACTAGCTCAAAATTATTTTGCCCGACACAACCATCTCAAAAAACATTTTTGTACCAGGGTAGAGAGTCAATTTTAAGGCTTCTTCGGGAGTGTACCAACCGTATTCTGATGCTTCGTTTGGATCAATTGATACTTCCATGTTTCCATTTACCTCAACCAACCAAAAAGAAACAGTTTTTACTTTAGTATCAGCAGGAATGGTTAATAACTTTTTTATTGGAATTACATTCAATCCAACTTCTTCCTTCACTTCTCTAACTAAAGCGGTTACTTCATCTGTTTCTCCTTCATTTACTCTTCCGTGAGGTGGTCCAAAATGTCCATTTAGTAAGTCTCTTGATTCTTTAATTAAAAGAAACTTATCTTGGTTTTTAATCAGCGCTACCACTCCGTGGCTGTTTAAATCGATTAATTTTTCATCAACAATTTCCATTTTTTGTATTTTATAAAATTTTAGAATCTTCCTCGTCGTTGGTGGTTGGATTGGAAATTACGTAAACATCAGCTTTGTATTCATCATTACCCACTAACTCTGCTTCACCACGTAGTACCATCTCGTATGGTCGGCAACTCCGACAACCTGTGTCTCCATTAGGACATTTAAACCGTTCCAATTGTCTGGCTAGTTTTATTTGTTTGGCAATCTTTAATATTTTTTCTGAGGAAGATTCAAGGTCTGGAAGTTCTTTCTTGACCATGGTGTCACTATTACCTAAATACCAGTACCAAGCTCCATCAACTTTTCTTTTTTGACAGTTGTGAACTAATAGACTATAGATAGGTAATTGCAGTGACTCAGACCCTTCTTCATTCTTACTAGTTTTAAAATCAATTATTTCGACACTATCAGTTTCACTGTTGTATTTGAGCCAATCAATCTTCCCACACAAAATTATATTGTCTTCCTCGGATAGCCAGTAGTATGGCAACTCCATGTTTATTTTTACTGCCAATTCGGCCACTGGACCTGGGTGATTAGTCACCCGGCGAATCATTTCTTCACCTCGAATTTTATATTTGTATTCAGTATCTTCATCAAAAAAACCACCCATTTTACCAGTGACTTTTTTCCACGATCGATTAAATTTATCTATAAGTGGTTCCTTAAATCTTTCACTAGTTTTAAGTTCGGATAATGATTCTACTACTTCATGAACAGCCGATCCTAAAGCCAATGGTGGTGAAGTTATTTTTATTTTGTGACCGGTATCTGGATCTTTATATATGTTACGAAGATAATATCCCCGAGGACATTCTAAAAAACTTCCAATAGAAGAGTGACTGACCCACACCGCGCTGAATTTATCTTTAGGCATATAATCTATATTATGCCATTAATTCGTCTCAACAAATATCTTGCTAGTCTCGGAGTCGCTTCTCGTCGTAAAATTGACGAATTTACTATTCAAAAAAGAATCACTATTAATGGTCGGATCGCTGTTCCTGGAGACAAAGTTGACTCAGAAATAGATAAAGTTATCGTTGATAAAAAAATCATTCCTCCTCGCCCTCAAAAACTGGTCTACTATCTACTTAACAAACCCAAATATGTTCTGAGTACTTCGCGAGATGATCGTGGTCGAGACACGGTTCTCAATTATGTCCCCAGGACAACCAGAGTCTATCCAGTGGGTCGTTTGGACTTTGAATCAACTGGCCTTATTCTGTTGACCAATGATGGTGACCTATCATTGCGGTTAACTCACCCTCGATATCATTTACCCAAAGTTTATTTGGTTACTGTTCTTGGTAAAGTGTCACCAACTAAGATCACTAGTATGGTCAGTCCGACTGTCAAGGCTGAAGTATTTAAACAAGAAAACAACCACACTATAATCAAAATCACCTTATTTGAGGGTAAAAAACGACAGATTAGACTTATGTGTGCCTCTTCTCATCTCTATGTAGTTGATCTTCAGAGAATAAGTATTGGGCCAATTCAACTAAACAATTTAGCCCCCGGAGAGTACCGGGAGCTAAATCGAGAAGAATTAAAATCTATCCGACTTTAACTTCAATTTCTTTTGGTTTGGCTTCTTCAGCAATTTTTGCCTTAATAGTCACCACCCCATCTTTTATCTTAGCGTCAATCGATTTGGTATCAATTGGACGAGGGAGGGAAGTAACATAGTCAACAGAACTGGCCATTTCCCATTTTTTTATGAGTTTACCTTTTTTTCTTTCCTCATCTTTTTCACTGGCACTTCCATATATATGAAGCATTCCATCATGATAGGTAACCTTTAAATTTTTTGGATCCATTCCTGGAACCGGCGCTTCTACAGTTACTTCAGTTTCTTTATCATCTATATAAACATTAAGACCTGAGTTTGATTGTAACTCTGGCCAATTATCTTCATCCCATGATAATGGGTGCCAGTTAATAAGCGGGCTATATGGTAGGTATCGCATATTATTTTTAATTTTTAACTATCTCCCGTATTGTTTTGTGGTTAAGAGCTCTTCCCTCAATAGTGACGGGAGTTATTAGCAGTATAAGATAGCTTGTGCCAGCATGTCAAGACCCTTGTTGCCAAGTTTCGCTTACCAATTCTCGAAAGACTGTCCTTGATACCAACTTAAATCCCTGATCGGTCAATATCTTTTGGTGGTCAACTCCGTGGATTATTTCACCGTAAGGTATTACCATGATTACTTTTTCCGCTGGCTTATTTCTAATATCAATAATTTCAATACCTGGCTTGTAGTACAAAAGCGGGTCCCCAAAACTTTCAACCATATACACTTTCATGGGTACACTTTTCGCCAAACTTTTCCAATCTTCTCTGTGAAAGGTTGGCACTGCTATATATATTAAACTGAAAACTAGCGACCCAAATACAATCACTTTATTTTTATTTATTATTAGCGCCATCAGTGGAATAAAATACAAAAAACGAAAGTACTGAAGCATTGGGGTAAATATTGAAAACAAAGTTCCTAGAGCGATGCTAGCCCAAAATAAGAATGAATAAACATTTTTCTTAAATAATTTCGAAAACACAAACACTGACCAAATACCTACAATTGCATAATATAAAACCTTTGGATAAAAACTTATTCTCCCACCAGCAAATTTCATCGGGATTAGTAATAGATTTTTTATATTCGCTTTCCCTAGTACCAAGCTCCAGTTTGTAACTGTCGACAGCATTTCTTTGGAGTATTTAAACTGGTTTATTAGTAACGGGCTAATCACTAATAATCCCAAAACTGGTCCCATTGAAAATAAAAATAATGGTTTATATTTTCTATTTAATAAAAGGTAAATTCCGATACCAGCGGTTAAAAATATCGACCCGTAGAAAACCAAAAAGCTTAGTCCGGCTACTATTCCCGAATATAAATATTTTTTTCTAATTAAAAAATAAACTGAACATGTTAGTAGCATGGTTACCAAGGCATACATCCGAGCTTCATGGGAATAGTAGACAAGTAGAGGGTTAAACCCAACTATCATGGCAGCTCCCATTCCACCTAGTTTGTAGACCAATGTCACTGTTATCAGAGTAAAAATTATCGATGGCAAGCGTAAAGATATTTCCGAATACCCAAAAATATCCGCCCACGTTTTTAATACGAGATAATAACCCGGGGGGTGAAAATCATATTTGGAAAAGTTAGTTACGATTCCCCGATAACTATTATTTCTGGCCACATTAGCTGAGATGGCTTCGTCCAACCAAAGAGATTGGTTGGCTACCGCCAGATATAAACCAAGTAAAGCTGTCAACAGCCACCAAAATTTCATGCTACACTAATTTATCATGAAAAAATCCACCCCAAAAAAGACAATCAAGTCTGTAAAAAAAACTGCCAAAAAAACAATTAAAAAAGCTACAAAAACAGTAACTAAAAAAGTTACTTCAACCCCAGTCGTTACCAGTAGTTCTCTAAGTCCATTTCAAATTCTGCTCTGGCTTTCCATTATATTTTCCTCAATATTAATAATTATCAGTAAACTATGATAGTTTGGCTTAAACGCAACTGGGCTCTAGTTGCTCTAGTTGTTATTGTCATTCTCTGGGGTAGGAGTAAGGTTGTTTACCCCAACATTGGTTATCGAGCTACTACTCTACCAACAGCTGGTGGTGGGTCTGGAATTATGATGCAAGATAGCATCTCTGTTTCCTCAGCTCCCTCGGCTAAAATGATGAACTATGGTCGCGAGGCAGCACCTACTGATAATGTAAATCGTCTGGTAATTCGAGATTCTAGTCTGTCACTCCAAGTTAAAGATGTGGCGGCCGAAGTGAGTGCAATTGAAACACTTGCCAAGGGATTTGGAGGTTACCTGGTTAACTCCAATCTATCTCGTCCTGAGTCTGCTGCCAATGGTTCAATTACAGTTCGAGTACCAGAAGCCAAAAGATCAGAGGCCATGGCCGCTTTCAAAAAGCTCGCTGTCAAAGTCGTTTCTGAATCAGTTAGTGGAAATGATGTTACCGACCAATATGTTGACCTCGATGCTCAGTTGGCTGTGTTAACTAAGACCAAAGTTAAGTTTGAAGATATTTTAGACAAAGCCACCCGGGTTGAAGATCTGATGAATGTTCAGCAACAACTTATCAATATTCAACAACAAATCGATTCCGTTAAAGGTCAACAAAAATATCTTGATCAATCAGCTAAGCTCAGTTTGGTAAGTGTCTATTTATCAACCGATGAGTTAGCCCTACCCTATGCTCCCACCAACGAGTGGCGTCCAGCTGTTATCTTCAAGGAGGCCGTACGCTCACTGATTGCCAATGTCCGTGGACTGGGAAGTCTTATTATCTGGGGAGTAGTCTATCTGCCAATTCTTATCCCAGTTGGACTAATAATCTGGTATCTCAAAACCCGTAAAAATTAGTTTCCAAAGTTTGTAAATCAAAAACGCCGGAACATCTATCCGGCGTTTTTTTTGTATTTAAACAAACAGAAATTAAAATACTCTGAATTCCTTAACCTAGTTTTAGAATTCCCAGCCCCAATAGTCCAGTCAAAATCATGTAGATAGCCACTAGTAGTGACAATAGTTTTGGATTTAGAAGTATTAGTACTCCAAAGATTAATGACATTAGTGGAGATATGTTTACGAGTTTCATAATTTATTATAACCCATACTTTGAAAGGGGAGCATTACCGACCCTAATTCTCGGAAGAGTGTATTTTTGTTTGGTACAGAGAATGTTTCCATGGCGGGTGGTAAAAGCAATGTTGTATCCAAGTTTAGCCAATACATCTTCAGCACCATCACTTGGTTTACCGTACGGATAGGCAAATACCTTAGCAGTATTTAGTCCTTTTTCGTTTAATTGGCTATCGGCTAATCCGATTTCTTTTTCTAAAATTTCCTTTTTATCAAGGGCGCTGTGATGTGACCAAGTATGGTTTGCAAAGTAAATTAGATCAGAATTTTTCATATCATTAATTTCATTCCAATTTAGGTAGTCCATAACATTAACCAGGCCAGTTGGAGTAAAAATAGTTGCTGGAAAATTATATTTTTTCAGAATCGGATATGCAGATAGATAATTATCTTCGTAGGCATCGTCTAACGTAATTACCACCGCTTTTTTTGGCAAAGCTCTTTTACCATTGAAATAGTCTACTAAGTCCTCAATTTTTAAAACATTGTATTGTTTTTCCTTTAAATACTGCATCTGTTTGTCAAACCAGTCGGGGGTAACTGTTAGTCCGGCCTGTCCTAACTTCTTAGCCACCTTTTCATCTTGAATATGGTGATACATCAGTACATTTACACTGGCACAGGGTCCGTATTTTTGATTGATTTCAGCGAAGGTAACTTGATGAACGGTAGGTGTCGGAGCAATTGTCGGGGTTAAAATTGCTGGAGGTACAAATTTGGTCTGGCCCACCCCTAAAAACCAAAAGAGCGACAAAAATATATTTTTCACAACTTGAAATTATAACTTTTCCGGATTGACAAAACCACCATAATTTTTTATTCTTCATATACCCGAATTAAACCCGAAAATAATCATGACACTTTCATTACCATTAGCCTCAGTCCTCCGACCAAAGAATTTAGATGACTTTGTTGGTCAGACTCACCTAGTCGGTGAGGGTAAACCACTTCGACTAGCCATTCAAAATCACCAGATATTTTCAATGATTTTTTGGGGACCTCCTGGAGTGGGTAAGACTACCTTAGCTAAGATAATAGCTCATGAATCAAATGCCGATCTTTACGAGTTATCGGCCGTCTCCGCCAGCAAAGACGATATAAAAAAAATAATTGGTAACGGGGAACATGGTTTGGTCAAAAAGATTTTATTTCTCGATGAAATCCATCGGTTCAATAAAGCCCAACAGGATTTTCTTTTGCCCTACGTCGAGTCCGGTATTCTAACTTTAATTGGTGCTACCACTGAGAATCCTAGCTTTGAAGTTATCTCACCACTTCTATCTCGTTGCCGTGTCTTTACCCTTAATGAGCTTTCATCTGAGGAAGTTGGGGAAATAATCAATCGTGCCTGCAAAATTCTCAAGACCAAAATTACCAAAGTTCCCAAAGAGTGGCTAACCCAGATGGCCAATGGTGATGCTCGTCAAGCCATTACCATGATTGATAACGCCTTTACTCTCTATGGCAAACTAACTATAGACACACTTAAGCAGACTCTCCAAAATTCTTTTCTTCGTTTCGATAAGAAAGGCGAAGAACACTACAACACCATCTCGGCTTTTATTAAATCAATGAGAGCCAGTAATCCTGATGCTGCGCTTTACTATCTAGCTCGGATGGTTGATGCAGGTGAAGACCCAGTATTTATTGCCAGAAGAATGGTTATTTTTGCTAGTGAGGATGTAGGTATTGCCAACTCTTCCGCCCTGATGTTAGCCAACCAAGTCTTTCAGGCTGTAACTCAGATTGGTTATCCAGAATGCGCTATTAACTTAGCCCATGGTGTGGTTTATTTGGCCACATCCCCTAAAAATCGTAGTGCCTATGATGGGCTTCGTTCTGCTCAAGCTGATATTAAGACTTACGGCAATCTCCCAATACCGCTTAATCTCCGCAACGCTCCCACGAAATTAATGAAAGATATTGGATATGGAAAAGGCTACCAACAATATACTGAAGAAGACCTGCTCCCAGACAAATTAAAAGGCAAAAAATACTTTAAACCTCTTAAGAAAAAATGAAATACAAGACAGTATTCTGGGACTTTAATGGAGTCATCTCACACGATTTTTTTTACCGACCACTCCAAAAAACTCACCCTAAAGCTTGGGATTTTGTTCAGTCAAATATTTTTGGGCCTCAAGGGAACGATGTCATTACTAAGTGGATGAGAGCTGACATTGATCTTAAATTTATTAATGACTATATTATTAAGCAAACTGGAGTGGATCAACTTACACTCGAAGATTCTCTTATTAAAGGTGGCGCCCAATTTGCAATTGATAGTCGTCATTTTGACCTAATCGACCGTCTAAAATCCTCTGGTATAAAAGTTGGCCTAGTCACCGACAATATGGACGTTTTTGACTTATATATTAACCCCCATTATCAATTTGAAACTCTATTTGATATAGTGGTCAACTCATTTTCATTTAAAATGCTAAAAAGTGAAGGCTTGTTTGATGTCGCCATGAAACTAATTGGTACCAATGATTATGACTCTGCTTTATTAATTGAAGATTCTCTCAGATCAATAGACCACTTCAAGTCATTGGGAGGGGATGGCTATCATTATCGTAATTTCGAAGACCTTAAAATCTGGGCCGATACCAACCTTAATCCATGAATAAAAAATCACCTACCCCTTTTATGAAAAAAGTCTGGGAATTAGCCTTGTCAATTCCACCTGGTCGAGTAACTACTTATGGATTGTTAACCATCAGTGCTGGTGGACACCCGATGATGGCTCAGATGATTACCAGCATTCTAGGACGTTGTCCTGATGTTGATAATATTCCTTTTCATCGGATAGTTTACTCAGGTGGGAGAGTATGGATGTCACCAAAATACCGTAAATCACGGCTAAAACTCTACAAAGAAGAGGGGATAATACTTGATAAAAAAGATCGAATAATTGACTTCGAAAAGCACTTGTTTATCTTCGATTGACAACTTATAAGCCTTGGGATATAATCCTCCCATTAACTGAAATTTCAATGATTGCATTGAACCTTTCGGTAGTACTTTAAAATTTTGGTTTTGGACTTTCCCGAGGTCGACAAGTGGCAAATTATTTTGCCTTTTATCGATCCCGGGAAACTCTCTACATTTACTGTTTTCACCCCTCAGACTGGCATGCCTGAACGATATTGGTCATGACCAGTGATCCCGCCGCACGTTGGCGATTCCGGCCCCCCTTCATCCAACCCGGGATGAAAGACGCAAGATTTACCAAGACACGGCGAAAGATTTGTAGAGAGACGTCGTGTCTGTGGTCGGGGATATTGGCTCAGCCAGTCCCCCAACCGCCCGCCCGTGAGGGCGAAAAACACACAAAAAAACCCAAAACCAAAAAAACAAAAAAACAGCAAGACCTTGGACTAAAAATCCTTTTTTATATATATTTTTTATATATTTAAAGTGTTTTTATTCCGCTGTTTTTTTTCGTTGTGACGATGTGTTTCGTCACTGATGAGCTCAAAAGAGCGAAAACGAACCAAATATCAAATACCCCAATTGGGGTATTTTTTATGTCACAATAATCTTATGTCTACCGATAAAACTGCCCTAGGTGACCTTAAAATCTTATTGACCATAATTTTCTTTGCCAGTTTAATTTGGGGATTTTTTAAGTTCAAAAGTAAACTTTCTCCAGCCAATCGAAACATTCCCTCTTCTCAAGTCAACCAAAAATAGCTTGGTATAGTTTTTTACTTCGTGGAGTTAAATCGGTCTTTTGACGTCACTAGAGACCCCCTGAGATTCACTCTGCGTCCATTACGAATATTTTCAAGCAACTCTTCCAGAAATGCCTCAGTCTCACCTATGTGAACCTCGTTATTTGCCCACCCGTTAATCTCGTCTGCTGATCTGGCTTTTCTGGCTGATCCTGACGAATCAGGCTTTTTAGCAGCCTCATTGCCGGCGACAATCTCATTTGAAGATTCGGTATCAACCAGGCTTTTGACCATGGCCGATTATAACTCGTATTTATCTATCGACAAAAGTTAGTGCGTATCCGGTAGCGTCCCCGCGTCCAGTACGACCAATTCGGTGACAATAGTCATCGTAATTGTTTGGTTTGTCAAAGTTAATTACATGGGTAATATCGGCGATATCCAAACCTCTAGCAGCCACATCAGTAGCGACTAATATTCGGATAACGTTTTCTTTAAACATTCGGACAACTGCTTGTCGTTTGTGTTGAGGTTTACCACCGTGAAGTGAGGCTACTTTGTGACCTTTAGCAGAAAGTCCCACTGATAGTCTTTCGACCATACTTTGGGTTGCACCAAAAACCAACACCTTTTTAAGGTCTGGGTTTTCTAAAAGTTCCTGAAGTTTAGCTTCTTTTTCATGACGAGCGACCTGGACAATGTTTTGCTCAACGTGTGAAGAGCTATCTTGGGTTTTAACAGATATCTTAACTGGGCTGGTCAATAGAGTGTCAATTAATACTTCAACCTTTTTGTTGACGGTTGCCGAGAAAAATAGAGTTTGTCTTTCTTTGGGAATCTGGTTCATGATATGACGGATGTCTTCAATGAAACCCATATCCAACATTCGGTCAACTTCGTCCAAGACGACAGTGTTCAATTTTGAAAAATTGATGACTCGGCGTTCGCCTAAGTCTTTAATTCTTCCTGGAGTACCGATAATTACTTGTGGGTCACGTTTAATATCAATAATCTGCTCGCGCATGTAAGCACCACCAATGGCTAGAGCCATATAGACACGAAGTCCTGGGGTGAAAGTACGAAACTCTTGTTTGATCTGCATGGCCAACTCACGAGTTGGTGCCAAAATAATTATCCTCTTTCCTGGATTTTTTAATATTTCGTTAATTAGTGGAAGTGCAAAAGCGGCTGTTTTACCAGTTCCGGTGTTAGCAATACCCAAGACATCTTTACCTTGCATTACCTCAGTAATAACTTTGTCTTGAATTGGGGTTGGCTTTATATAACCTTTAGTGACTACGTTTGCTAAAAGTGTTTGATCAAATCCAAAGTCAGCAAAACTGTTTACTGTTATAGTTTCTTCGATAGTGACGACCGGAGTAGCTTTACGAATAAACATGGCAGTATCAATGTGTTCACCAAAACCACGTTTTGGTTTGGCCCATTTGGTAGTTGGCTTGTTTTTAAACCAACCGCGACGGGTACCAGATGAATTGCCGGCTTGACGGCTACGATAATTTCCGGAAGAAGTGTTTGATCCGAAATTTTTAAAACCAGATGAGGGCTTACTATTGTTGTACATAAAAAAATTAAATTGTGGCTACCCGGTGATACCGAGATTAATATTGCCCACAAATAATTATTTAAGTACAGCTTCTGTACAAAGGGGCAGTTATTACGATTCTTTGCCTAACTAAATCAGTTGCTAGTCTATCATATATAATTAAATATGCAAATATTCCAAAAAATTAGGCACATTGTCTGCTTAATCCCTTCCGGAAAAGTTAGTACTTATGGCGCTGTTGCAAAGGCAGTTGGAACCAACCCCCGCGTTGTCGGTTGGGCACTTCGCAACAATCCCGATATGACCATTCCTTGCCATCGGATAGTCAAGGCTGATGGCAGCCTTGCAGCCCAATTTTCACTGGGTAACTGGCCGGAACAAAGACGACGTTTGGTCTCGGAGGGAATTGAGTTCTCTGGGAATAGAATTAAAAACTTTCCGGAGGTCAACTTTACTCCGAGAGCGATAAATATAGACACCTGAATATATAAAGCAACTAAATACGAAGATAAAAATCAACACTTCGCTCGCAGTTTTCAATGTGTTTTTAATTTTTATCATTTTTTTAACCTATTAAGCCAATAAACTGTTTGTTTCTGGAGCCAAAATCCGGATACCAAAAATAAGAGTAAATATGGAAGGATATTCTTTTCAGGTAAGCATACCGCATCATTTGCACCCAATATTTCGCCATTTATCTTATCAGCTGCCTGAACTGAAATTCTTTTTGTTGTTAAAAACTGAACGCCAAACTCCGTCAAGGCTTCATTTGAATTTATCCGACTATCATAATCATCGTCTGCTTCGACTCTAGTTTTGGTGTAAAACATTTTACTGATAGCACTTGCATTATCTTGTGGTAAATCAATATAAATCCCAAAGTTAAGTTTGCCTCCGGTTCCTGCTTCTAGATCGCCCAAAAATAATTCATCTTTTTTCCACAATTGATTGTTTTGGTCGTATATCTCGTGAACCAATACATTGTTTCTGGCAATTCCTTCACCTTTGTTTTTAATGTTTATTTCAAAAGTGACTATATCTCCTGAAAACACATATTTATTGACATTATTAGAAGCAGTTATCTCCAGTTTTGGAAAGCGTTTGTCATCTGTCGTTTTTGATTGAGCGTCAGATTTTTTTTGATCAGCCACTTCCGTTTTAATAAAAGTAACTGTTTTGATGGAGCTACTATTATTATTTACATTTGATTCTGGACCATTAGTTTTAATGGTGGCTACTGTTTCAATTTCGGACTTACTAATATTCTCTGCAGCATAGGCAGTTTTTACTATTCGCTTCCAGAAAGGTAGGCTGGCTGTTTTTATGTCAATTACCCTAACCCTAACTTCAAAATAATGCTGAGCCATGGCACTCATTCTTTCAAATGTCCACGACAATTTATTGCCATTTCTTACTATGGTTAGTCCACTATCATCACCAAGATACTCGACTCCACTAGGAAGCTGGATTTCCATGACTGTCCTGCCTGCTTCTTCATAACCCAAATTACTATATTTGACCAAATATTTGATTTCACTACCTACTTGAACCTCTTTTGACTCACTAGAAATCTCGACTGCTACGTCTGGGTAGGCAAAGACGGTATTCCCATTCCAGTCGCCAACAATATTGATTATTCCAAAAAACCAATTACTCCCAAAAATGTTCAGGTTCACTAAATTAGTTAAGTTGGCCACAGCGCTCGCTCTACCGCTAATAATGTTTGAATAAGTCGCTCCCTCGATTGTGTTTCCTCCCGTATTGGCAGTTACATTTATATTGTTATTAAGGATCGCTTGATTATCATTTCGCAAAATATCTTGGCCGCTATTAGTCTGACTGGTACCACTATATATATAGGAGAAGAACTTTTGCCCATCTACCCACTCTTCGCTTGACCCGGGAAATTGCCAATTATATATTTTTCCACCAGCCTGACCTAATACGTTAACCGCCAAAAACATTTGACCGCCACCCACTAGATCTAGGTTTGTAGTCGTAAAATTGTTGGCGTATGAACTTGCATCTCCAGTAACTATCGACCCACCCAAACCACCATTAGTTTGATTCGAGCCACTATTGGCTGTGGTATTAGTTGTTGAAGTTAAGATGGCTTGGTTGTTATTTTGTATTTGTCCACCGCAATTATTACAGGTAGTATTTTGGTTTGTTATTGCATCAGGGCGGGGGAGGACCAGATCACCCAAGCTATTGGCCGATAGGTTGATTACTCCTACAAAAAATTTTGTCCCCACCAAGTTGGCGTTTATTAAGTTGATTACATTTGCCAGAGCAGTAGCATTTCCAGTGAGTATTAAGGCGTTTTCGCTACTACCACTAATAGAATTACCTCCAGTATCGGCCACCACTGTTACCTGGTTATTTACCAAGGCCATGTTTTTATTACTAATTACCACCAGGTTGGTATCAGGAGAGGTTGTTCCTTCTTGAATTTTGATTACGCCACCATTTTCATTATTCTGAATATTTTTCCAAACCTGATTTAGATCAAGGTTACTCAGGTCTCCACCAAAATTATTATAAAAATATATTCCCAATTGGCTACCGGTTATATTGGTATTTATCAAATTAACTACATTGGCGTAGGCGACAGCCTCACCAGTGGTTATTTTTACTTCAGCGTTATTTGTTCCGCCGGCAATGTTTTCTCCACTCTGGGCACTTGCTTCATTTGTTGTTGATAATTCTGCCTTATTATCGGTATTATTTATAGATGAACTCGTGTTCGCTGGCAATGTTCCTTCCAGTATTGTTTGTGAGTTATTTAGTTGATTGGTATTTTGGGTTGTTGCTACCGCAGTCCCGGTGTCTATAGTTACCGTAGAACTGTCAGCGATACTTAAGTTTTCGCCGGTACTGGCAGTGGAAGCATTGCTCGTCCCTACTTGTGCAGTATTATTTTTATCTACTAATCCTTCGCACCCTCCATTTATATTGCAACCATCCACGCTTCCGGGAGTTTCTGTTTGAGAATTATTTACTACATTAGTATTTTCAGTAGTCGCTGTAGCGTTGCCAGTAGTGGTTTCAACTATGGGTGGCGTTTCGGTTGAAGGTGGAGAATTAGTAGGTGCTGAAGTTGGTTCTAGTATTTCCTCAGCAAAAACTATTGATGGCAGCACTAGTTCTCTGCCAAAAAGCAGAACAAACAGAAGACACGCTATAGTCTTTCTTATTTTTTTATATGACATTTTTTGATCCAATATCCACCGGAGTTGCCTCCGATGGATATGGGGATTGAGTTACCTACTCCATCGAACGTTGACTAGAGTTAGTCCGCGTGCTGTTGAAGTGGCGGCTCCGCTGTGAAGGGTTGAGGTCCCTCCTAGTGCTACTGAACCAGTAATGACTTCATGAGAACTATCTACAAAAGAATCGTTATCTTGAGCATTCAGTCCAGTATCAGCGAGTGCACCAGTTGTCGCACCCACATTTGCCCGATTGGTGTCAATGGTGGTTAGACAACCACTACCGCTACAACCACAGTTGGAAGCGTTGGCAACTGTCAAGGAACGAGCATCAGCTGTTGCTGTGCCGGTGGTCATGGTCCTAGAACCAAATCCAGTTCCTGAAAGTGCAATCACTTCATGTGATTTTGAGACAGTAGTAATGTTGCTTTGGCTATTCTCTCCAGTGAAAGCATTTGCTGTTGTAACAGTGTTCACTGTTGCCTCGTTAGTTGTGGATCGCAAAAAACACATCGATCCCCAACAACCGAAAGCTGGAACTGCCAGAGCTAAAAGAGCCGTAGATGCGGCCCCGATTGCTGCTATTTTCTTGAACATAATAATATTCACCCCCCTTTTTTTTAATTAAATTAATAATCGTAAAGGCGCATAAAATCCCGGCAAATTTTGTTCACGTAAATCCCCAATGTTTGCCCTTCGCGGTCCGAGCAGGTCACAACACCTATCAGGACGAGCTTCTCGCTCATTTTTATAATTTCCCGGGACAGGAAATTTATTATTATGTAAGGGATATCACAAATAAAATTAGCTGTCAAATAAAAAATACATAACCCATATATATTCTCCGAATAGACGTTTACTAACCAAGTGCTAAAATAATCTATGTCTTCGAAAGTATTTACTATTAAGATAGCTGGTCCGGCCGGTGCGGGAATTAAAAGTTCTGGTTTACTCTTATCAAACATCTTAGTCCAGCATGGTTTTAACATTCGTGACTATGTCGAATATCCTTCTTTGGTCAAGGGTGGTCACAACACTTATCAAGTAAGTTTCAGTAAAGATACAATTTTTACCGCCCGATATCAGATCGATCTATTTTTATCTCTCCAGCCCAAACATTGGCAACAACATCAGCCCGAATTCACCGAAAAGACAATCATTATTAGCGAAGATGCTACTTCTGCTGTTCCCCTCAAAGACTTATCAACACCACTTGGTAGTCGAATATATGAAAACACCATTTGTCTAGCTATCGCTTGTTATCTTTTCTCATTTGATTTGGAACTGTGTAAAAAAATTGTTTCTGCCAACTTTGGAGTTGAGTCTCCCAACAATCAAGCATTTCAACTAGGGCTTGATTATGCCAAAGAACATTTTTCTGACAAACTAATTTCTAGTGAAACTCAATCGGCCCAAGATAACGGCCAAGCAATACATGATGGAAATGAATCGTTTGGTTGGGGATTTATCAAGGCTGGAGGAAACTTTTATAGTGCCTACCCCATGTCTCCCTCGTCAGGTACACTTCACTTTTTAGCCGCAAAACAGAAAGAATTTGCTATTCAAGTCATTCATCCTGAGGATGAAATTGCCGCTGCCTCTCTGGCTGCAGGTGCTTCTTTTGCTGGAGCCCGTAGTGCTATTGGTACTTCTGGTGGAGGTTTTGCCTTAATGGTCGAATCCATTAGCCTTAGTGGTGCAGCTGATCTTGGTGTTGTTTTTTATCTTGTCTCCCGACCAGGGCCTGCTACTGGACTTCCTACATGGACCGGACAAGGGGATTTGCTTTTTGCGGTCAATGCCGGTCATGGCGAATTTAATAAAATTGTTCTGGCTCCAGGCGACCAACAAGAAACTTTTGTACTTGGAGGAGTAGCTCTTAACTTAGCTGCCAAATTTAATATTCCCGTAATTGTTTTAAGTGACAAATTTATTGC
The DNA here is from genome assembly GCA_041658955.1 of Candidatus Shapirobacteria bacterium. Lineage (GTDB taxonomy): Bacteria > Patescibacteriota > Microgenomatia > UBA12405 > UBA12405 > UBA2283. Next base: position 7,333 of record JBAZZE010000013.1, on the reverse strand, counting down.
CGAATCATCGGCTTCACTCCCCGATTTAGCCAACCAAAAAATTGATCAAATTCTTTCCACTAAACCAATTCCTGGAATGGTAGGCAAAGAATATATGGCCAATAGTTATGAACATGATGAAGAAGGCTTCGCTATCGAAGATGCTGCTCCAGTCAAAGTTTCAGTCGAAAAAAGATTAGCCCAGTTCGAAGAAATTAAAAAAGCTATACCTTCGCCACTTTTTTATGGATCAAAAACTGCCAAAAAACTCATTGTTAGTTGGGGATCCACCAAGTCCTCGATTCTCGAAGCTCTATCAATCATGGACAACAAAGACGACTTTGCATTTATTCAACTAACTTCCATGTGGCCACTAAACCCTGGTCTAGAAGATATGCTTTCTTCTTTTAAAGATATTATTGTCATCGAAAATAATGCTCATGCTCAAATGCTTAGCCTTATAAAATCCCAATTTAATTTCAACCCTCAAAAGGTATTATTAAAATATGATGGCCGTCCTTATTTCCCTGAAGAACTGGTTAAATTGTTAAACGAATAATGACAGACACCCCCACCGCAGCTCCAAAAATTGAAAACATCCGCTCAAAGATAGCTCCCACTTGGTGTCCGGGTTGTTACGACTTCATTATGTATCTGGGTATTGAAAACGCCCTTAAGGCTTTAGATATTCCCAAAGAAAAGGTAGTTATTGTCTATGACATTGGCTGTATTGGTAACATGGCTGATTTTTTCAAAACCTATGCCGTCCACGCCCTTCATGGACGATCTATTCCCACAGCTATCGGTATCAAGTTGGCCAATCCCGAATTAACCGTCATAGTTGTCGGTGGTGATGGTGGAATTTATGGTGAAGGAATGGGGCATTTTATTGCTTGGGCCCGTTCTTCTGTCGATATTAGTGTTTTTGTATCAAATAATAATCTTTATAGTTTGACCACTGGCCAAACCAGCCCAACCACCCCCAAAGGATCAAAGACCAAATCAACCCCACTGGGTACTCCCAATGAACCAATTGATCCCGTTCCCTTAGCCAAGGCTGTCAACCCAAGTATCGATGCTGTCAGTGTTGACGGACACAATCCAATTGAAGTCATCGCTGCCTTCAAATCTGCTATTACTCATCCTGGATTTTCTCTGGTCGATTGTCGTCAGATTTGTGTCACTTTTGGTAAGCAACTCGACTCCTAATTGAGTTTACCCTGAGCTTGTCGAAGGGTCATTGCGAGGAGCGTAGCGACGCGGCAATCTTAAAACCTCTAGTTTAGTTGTTATACCTTTTTAGCCACTATCGCCATAAACATAGGAAACTCTCGTCTGGCTTTGTCTTCTATTTCAGCAAGACCACCCTCAGATCTCTTTGGCGATATCCATTCTTCAATTTTTTTTATGACCATTCCATTGTCTAGTAGCATTTCACTATAAGACGAAATTGGATAGTGATACGACCAAGTTTTTTGATTATTTTTATGATCAAACGGACTAGAATCAATTCCTATTTCCAATGGAGTCATGTAGCAGTCCACTTGGCGATATTGCACATGTCTCACTCGATCGACTCCCCAGTCAGCATGTTTGGGAATTCTAAAAGCCGGATGATTCAACACTATTACTAGTTCACCATCTTTGGCCAGTAGAGTTGAGACATTCTTTATTACTCCAAACTGATTTTTGATATTTTGTAAAGCTAAGATTATGGCTGCTTTACTAAATCCACCAGTTCGAACTGGCATGGTTTTGCTGACATCAGCTACCGCATACTTGTGAGTTGGGTCAGTATCCATTTTTCGTGCCTCTTCGATCAATTCTACTGATAAGTCAACTCCAACATATTCCCGTATTTTAGGAATTGTTCTAGCCAGGATCCCTTGTCCGCAACCAAGGTCTAGTATGCGGTCATCTGGTCCCATATTTAATAGTCTCAGGGTATGAGGTAGGATAACTTCCTGGTGGAAAAAACTACCTTTCTCACCAACAGTTTTGTTGTACCACTTACTGACATTGCCCCAAGAAGTATTTTTTTGCATGAACTATTATATCCAATAATTTATTTTGCGTGACCATGCGTTTATTTTAATGAAAATAAAAAACCGCATTTTATCCGTTATTGTTTTATTCCAAGAAAGCGAACGGGGGATATTCATTTTTGTCTAAGTGAGCGATAAAAATCAGCACGAAGTGCCATCAATGCGGAACAAAGAAATACTTGTACCCAAGTATTTCTTTATAAGACTATTGTTGAAATTTTTCACGATGCTATAATCAGCTACTTATGACAAAAACACTCAAGTTATTCATCGTTTCTTCAGTTTTATTATTCACTGCTTTTTTCTCACTTGGATCAAAAACAATAAATCTTGTCCGAGCTGATGATGATGGTAGTTGGGGTCCTTGGGTTGACACTTCTTCTTGTGTCCCAAACGCTAGTTGCGGAACAACAACTGGTACAAAGAGCCAGCAAAGAACATGTGTGGATGGAGATGGCGAATGCGAATGTAAATTGGCTCATCGGGAATGTGACAAAGGATGTCCAACAGTAACTAATTGGACTGCGCACAAATGTAGTCCTGAATATAAATACGAATCTGAAGATGGTAAGTGTCACAAAAAAAATCATGATCCACAGAGTCCACTAGAGACATTTACAATTCCAAGTTTTAACTACATAAAGTCAGAAGATCCAAATAAATGCCATCGTCCAACAGGATCATCTTTGGCTGTACCTTCTTGGGCTGAAGATGACTTTAACAAAGACAACCCAGAACACCGTGATGAGGTAGATATAAATTGTCACGATGTACCAGCTGAATCTCAAACACAAAACGTAACTTGTTCAGTCAGATTGGTAGCCTGTGACGTGGATTGTGTCTTTCATTGGGGTTCATGCTCAAAATCTTGTGGCGGTGGAACGCAGGAAGTAATTATAGATACTCCTTCATCAGGCAATGGAAAAGAATGCCCTTCAGAGCCACAATCATGCAACACATTTAACTGTGAACAAGCTTGTCCTGAGGATTGTGGTTACGAAGGTGGAACCGTGGATGACGGTAATGGTGGGCAAAAAGAATGTCCTGCAACCAACTCTTGTTCCACTAAAAGATGGTGCTTTGAAGACGAAGAAAGCAGTACTGGTTATATTGCCCGTGCCATCCCACTAAACGAAAATCCAACGGAAGGTAAACCATGGGAATCTGGCAAAATGATCAATAAATATTGTGCCTATGCTGCCGAAGAACAATGTCCTACTCAATGTGGACAACAAGCCAGTGAAGTTAATGATGGTAAGGGTGGCAAAAAACAATGTGCAGCTACCAAAGAATGTGAAATTAGTGGCACTCCAAGTCCAACCCCAACTGTCACTCCAACAGTAACCCCAGTCCCAACTGCAACTCCAACCGAATCTCCAGTTGGTGGTGGTGACAATGGTGGTTCAAACCCTGGCGCTCCAGTTTGTAATGATGCCAAGCCTGGTACTCCTAGCAACTTAAGAGTCACTCGCATTTCTTCGACTCAAGTCCGACTCGATTGGGATCATGCTTCTGATCCCCATACTTCTTATGTAGTCGCATATGGCCCATCTATTGGCAATTATCCTTGGGGTAGTCCCAATGTTGGTAACAGTAATAGCTATACCGTCAATTCACTAACTCCCGGTGCTCAGTATTGTTTCTATGTCCGTGCTCAGAACAACTGTATGCCCGGCGACAAATCTAATGAAGTTTGTATCAATGTTGGTTCGACCGTCAAAATCCTCGGTGTCACTGACAACTACAATCCTTTAGTCGATGGTATTCGTGAAAGTTATGGTGGTGACATTCTTGGCGCTACCACCGAACTAATGGCTACTGCTGAAGTTGTCTATTCACAAAATAAACTACCCTCCGGTAACACTTTAGCTTCTGGTCAATCCATCAGTATTCCACGCCTCGGTGTCAATCAACCAATCTATAATCCTGCTCGTATCGGTGATGACTATACTGTCGGTCACCAGGAAGTCCTCCACACTACTATTGATGGTAGCTCGGTCTACTATGGCCATAATGGTTACGATGTCTTTGGTGGACTATATAAGACCAATATTGGTGATCAAGTTGTTACCAACAACAATGGAGTTGATGCCGGTTACCAAGTTACTGAAAAACTATTTGTTCACAAGAGCCAAGTTGATAGTATAAAAACTTCTGGTGATCAAATAGTCCTGGTCACTTGTAGCTTCACTCAACCTGATTATCGTATCGTCATTAAAGCTTCATTAACTAAATAATTATGAAAAGATATATTGCTCTAATTATCGTTCTTGCCCTCGGTGTAGGTTTTTTTATGTCCCGCAAAACCTTCGCTCCCCAGACAGTGGTCAAAGAACCCATTAAAATTGAAGAGCTTTTGAAGATGCCATCCGGTTGGTCCCAAGTTGAGGATAAGGATGTCAATCTTAAGTTCGAAAAGAAAGTCGATAAGGGTCTCAAACCCCAAGTAGTCTTCAAAGAAACTCAGTCCACTGAAGCCTCAACCCCGGCCAAATACACTGATCGATTGATCGCCGGAACTAAGAGTGCTATTCCCTCATTCAAAGTCACCGGTGACATGAGAAATTCATTGGAAAAATATTATTCTGCCTTTATTACCGCTACTTATACCAATAAGGGTCAGAAGATAAACGTTATCCAGAGAGTTTATATCAAAGGTAATGCTGTCTACACTCTCACCGCCTCCTACACTGGTGAACTAGCCATTGAGCTAAATCAAATTCTCGATAATTTAGTGAAAGAGAAAATAACCTTATAAACTTTTCTTTAAATAAATAAAAACCCCTCCGAAAGTTTTCGGAGGGGTTTTAAGTATTTACTGAGTTAGATTTGTTTACTGAATTCATCCCAGTTCACCAATTGCCACCATTGCTTCACATATTCTGCCCGATTATTTAGATATTGTCAGTAATAGGCATGTTCCCAGACATCTAGTACTAATGTTGGTAGACAACCGTTAAGGGCCATCAAATTATGTTTCTCCAATTGTCCGGTGACCAAGCCTTCAGGTGTTTTCCATACTACTGCCCAACCGGATCCTTCCACAGAAACTGCGGCTGCTGTAAATTCTTTTTGGAAAGCTTCAAAACTACCATAATCACGGTTGATGACTTCCAAGGCTTTTCCAGTAGGTAAGTTGTTTTCGGTAGGCGATCGCATAACTCTCCAAAAAATATCATGCATCATTGCTCCGTTAGCATTAAAGCTTAAGTCTCTCATAACTTCTCTGGTATTTATTTCAATCTCACCGGCCCTGGCTTTTTCTAGTTTTTCTAAAGCTGCATTGGCACCATTAACATAGGCTGCATGGTGTTTGTCATGGTGAAGTTCCATGATTTGTTTGCTGATTACTGGCTCAAGAGCTTCGTAAGCGTAGGGGAGGGGGTTTAGGGTAAATTTACTCATATTTAAAATAATTATATATCATTAACTATTACTGTTATAGTAGGAGTTAGGTATGTTGTCAATAGTGATAAAATATACTAAATATGAAAAAAGTCATCTTAATTTTGATATTTTTTATAATTATTTTACTTTTACTCCCTTTTGCTGCTTACCGGTATATATTTTCCAGCCCTCCACGAGATTTGGGAGTTAGGTATAGTGAAGAGGACAGGTTAAATGCCTATACCAACAACGGCGTTATATCGGAATCAATTACACCTTCAGTAGAAAACAAGTCAGGGATCACCTATCAGGGTAAAAAAGATGTCAAAACTTCTTTTACTTCCGCAGAAATAACGGCATTAAACAATACGGTTAAGTGGGTAAATTATCCGATATCAAATCTTCAAATAAAAATTAATCAAGATGGTACTGGTGAGGCTTCCGGCACTCTAGACGTTCACAAAATACTTTCTTGGATATCTTTCACCCACTCTGTAGCCCAAATTGAGTCTAAAATTAATCAATACAATATTGGTTTTACTCCAGCTTTTTATTTAAAGGGTGGTGTCAAAGTCGTCAATAATAAAGTCAGCCTAGTTCCTCAGGTTATTGAAGTAGGTAGAGTTACCATTCCTAAAAACATCGTCACTGAAAACATACCTGCGGTAGAAAAATTTGCCGAAGAAAGAATCTCATCTGTCCCAAATCTAAAAATTAATTCACTCAATTTAGATGGTGGTAAGATTAATTTCGATGCCACTGTCCCTGAAAAAGAGTTGACAGTCCAAAAATAAATGAAAAAAATTACCCCACTTTTTATTTTAGTTCTTAGTTTTGTACTGGCGATAATTGCTATTCCTTATATGCCACTACAGATGGCTTCACATTGGGGTATCAGTGGTGAAGTTGATGGGTATATGCCCAGAATGACAGCATTATTTCTTATGCCATTCATTTCTTTGGTCATGTATGTCCTGTTTCTTTTTCTTCCCAAATTAGAACCATATCAAAAAAACTTCAAACAGTTTGAGGGACATTACGACAACTTTATGATCGTAATCTTTTCATTTTTGTTTTATATCTACCTATTAACCTTGTCTTGGAATTTTGGGATGGCATTCAATCTGACTCAATTTATGTCTCCTGGGCTATCTTTCCTGTTTTTCTATACTGCCATTCTCTTGCAAAACACTAAAATGAATTGGTTTGTCGGAATTAGAACACCATGGACCATGTCTGACCCTATCGTCTGGCAAAAAACGCACAAACTCGGTGCTACCATGTTTAAAATGGTTGCCATTTTGACTCTAATTGGCATGATTTTTCCATCAGTGACTTTTTATGTATTTTTTATTCCTTTACTAGTATCCATCGCTATCATTTATTTCTATTCTTATTGGGAATACACCAAAATATCCAAGAGGCCGAAAAGTCATCGTTGAGGTATAATAACTCGTGGTTATCATCAAATCTCCCCCACAAATAGAGGGAATCAAAAAATCTTCTCAATTAGCTGCTCGGACTTTGGAGTATGTAGCCTCTTTTGTTAAAGAGGGGATTTCCACCGAATTTTTAGACAAAAAAGCCGTCGAATTTATCTCAAAAAATGGGGCAATTGCCGCCCCTCTAAATTACAACGGTTATCCTAAAAGCATCTGTACTTCGATAAACAATGTGGTTTGTCATGGCATTCCTTCCGATAAGGCAATCTTGAAAAATGGAGACATTGTTAATATCGACGTCACTACCATCCTTGATGGTTATTTTGGAGATACTTCAGCAACTTATCCGGTTGGTGAAACTAGTCCATTGGCTCGTCAACTCATCAAAGCCACCAAAGACTCAATGTATCTGGCTATTGATGCCCTAAAACCAGGTAAGTCACTCAACGCATCCGTTGGTCAAGTTATTGAAAAGTATGT
>JBAZZE010000012.1:0-25367 GCA_041658955.1 Candidatus Shapirobacteria bacterium | reverse complement strand
TTCGTGAGCCAATGTCGATACATCTCTTTGACTATCGGTATAGTTTAAAAGTACATAAGGTGTGACTTTTGGATTTACCGTCGCACAAAATGCCCCACTTCTTTTATTAGTTTTTGGATGAGAGTCAATATGTCCTTCGACCATTACTTTTTCCGCCATATCCGCAAATTTTTTAGAAAACGTCGCAAAACTTTTTAGTACCAGCTCTTTTGCTTCCGGATACTTAATTTTTTTACCGGACTTTAGGTTTATTGGCGCATAAATATCAAACCGACTTAGTTTTTTCTTTTTAAGAAGTTTTGCTTTAGTCTCAAAGTATCTCCAAAAAACTTTTCTTTCCTCACGGCAAACTCTCAATAATGTTTCAATTGCGTCGTTTGGTACATGATTACCAAAGTTTCTTACTTCAATCGCCGATTTGTATCCTCGTAGTTTGGCTTCATATCCCCAGTCTTTAACTACTGACTGGTAGATTACGAAAAATTTATCTATGTTTTTGTAGTGTTCTTTAAACAGAGCTCTATAAGCCGACTCTCGTTTTTTAGGATTAACATCATGGACATATTTCAATAAGTCAGCCTGATTTTTAATTTTCTTCCCCTCCATATCGTAAACCAAGTCAGCTTCGATCAATCCTCGAAGATCACTCACTGCCCCTATTCCATTTACATCCTTATTATCAATTATTTCCTCTTCTCTTTGGGGTAGAGTGTACTTTGCCGCCAATCGTCCATAGTTAAGACCGTATTCCAAATCAGGGATAGCACTAAACAATCTTTTAGCATTTGTATCATCCAGTTTTTCTTTACCATCTACTTCAAGTCCTTTCAGCCAATGTCCTATCTTTCGGCTAGTTTTATTAAATTTCAAAGCAAGATCACTTGCCTTACTCTTCATTAGCCGAGCCATACTGTCTTTCTGATTTGTCGATTCCATTAATTCAGGCAGATACCCTAGCCTTGAAAATTTTTCGTCGAGTGTCTCGTCATATTCCATAAACTCCGCAAACTCTTCTTTACTCATTTTTGGATCTAACTTCTTCCACCATTTTTCCACCACAGCGATGTTGGAATCAATTTCCGCCAGTAGCTTATCGTAATCTTCTACTTTTCCTAGTTCGCTCAAGTTCCAGTTTTCTGCTTCATTTTTAGCCATGTCTTATTGTAGCAAGGCTAAAAAGCCCTTTCAGTCTTCAAAACCATTTCTTTTCCACAACAAACCAATGTTCCTCCGCCGACTTTATCGACACTAACCTCGTTTCCACAAACGGTACAATAATACTTTTCTCCTATCTTGGTAACGGCCATACTATAATTTGAATTAATAACCAATTAATTCTACTCCGTGAACCTTCCCGATTTTAAGTTTGAAAAATCACAAGTACCACCTAGTTGTCGTTATCTACTTGGCATTGATGAGGTAGGTCGAGGACCTCTTGCTGGCCCAGTTACCATCGGTGCTTTTCTTCTTGATCTCCATACATTTAATCCTCAGGAATTCATCAACCTTGGAGTTCGTGATTCCAAATTGCTTTCTGCTCAAAAACGCCAAAAAATTCACGAACATTTTCTTAGTTCAGGTCAACGATTTGCAACCTTTTCCTCCACCTCAGTCGAAATCGACAAGCAGGGGATAGCTGTTTGTATCTATTCTTTAATTACCAAAGCTCTAAAATTCTATAGTTCTAGCTTTGATTATTGCCTTATTGATGGCAATTATAACGTTAAAAAATTAGTTAATACATGCTCAATTATCAAAGGCGATCAAAAATGTTTTAGCGTTGCCAGTGCTTCGATTGTTGCCAAAGTTGATCGAGACAAACAGATGGACATCCACGCCCAAAACTTTCCAGAGTACGGGTTTGCCTCTCATAAGGGTTATGGTACCAAAACCCATCTTGAAGCTATAATAAAATATGGACCATGCTCCATCCACCGTTATTCCTATCAACCCCTAAAAAAATATGTCCGCTGACTTAAGCGCCTCAATTACCCATGACACTGTTGTCGCTATTAGTATTGCTACCAAGCTTCGCGATGAATCCCAATCCTTCGCCACTCAGGATCGTGCTCTGTATTCGTTTCTTCAGCTTCATCCTGATAAAACATTTGATGATCTATATAGTCATGAAAATAATCGAGATAAGTTCAAGAACGTCGACAAGACAGGAATTCTGATGAGGGATTTTAAACCTCATGTTTATTTCAATGAAAATGGAGGAGAAAACCGTTGGATGGTTGCTTTTGGTAAAGCTGAAATGCTCGATGTTCAAAGTGGTATGCAGTTAGGACTTTGTACACTTACCGAAGTTTTACGTCAGACTGACGAACTGATCGCTCATACTTCCGAAGAGGAGCTTGCTGGCATCGATGCCATTCCACTTGTCTATCCTCATTTCGAATTTGTCGGTGGTGGTAAAGATCCTGCTCCAGTTCTCCGGCCCGAAAAGAGTCTTTATATTTTTGTAACTAAAGATCAATATCAACAACTCCACCAAGTTGTTGAAGATTTTCTTTCCCCTGAAAATAAAATGAAAGCTTAGTAACTATCTCCATCTCCTCTCCAGATCTTTTTTTTCATCCACGTTCAATCCAAAATCGCCACCATTTATATTTCTTTGTCTCTCTATCTCATATAGACATATTGCTGCACTTACCGACAAATTAAGACTCTGTACCATTCCTCTCATGGGGATATAAATCTTTTTATCTGCTAAGTTTGTAGCCTCTTCAGTCAGTCCTCTGTGTTCATTTCCCATCACAACTGCCACCTTTTTTTGGCTTGCCATATCAACACTTCCAACCGTTCTCGCCTCTTTATCTAATACTGTTGCAAAAATTTCATAACCATCTTTGTGAAGCTCGTCAAAACATTCTTTTGTCGATTTAAATATCTTAAAATCCAACCATTTATTTGCCGATGCTGAAGACTCCCGACCCATTTTTTTAGGATTAAATTCTTTTTCTTTTTCAAATATAAGATAAATCTTCTGCAAACCCATTGCATCCGCACTTCGCCACACCGCTGCCGCATTATGAGGGTCATGAATATCCTGCAACACCACCACTCCTTCGCGTCGATTAACGATTACCTTATCTATCTTTTCCTGTCGATCAGTTACTTCCATTAATGATTACTCACCCTGGCCGTATTTCTTTTGCAATTGTTGTAATTGCTCCAGTTGCAGACCCAAATCTTGAAAATCAATATCGCTTGGAGGTGCTAGTTCACTATCACTCACTGCAGTTGGATTGCATTCAAACTGAAATTCTTTGTTCCAATCAGCTTTTCCGTTCTCAGCTGTAAAATCTTGGTTTTCATCATCTTTAATCGCCATTTTGATACCCTTTTTGCCCATCTCATTATTCCACATGTAGGTATAACTCCCATCAGATAACACTATTGCTTTGGTTTCTACTTTAGTCGCAGCCGATGTTGTAGTAATTTCCTGTTTAAATTTCTTTCCTGATATCCACATTTGTCCGGAAGACGAAGTTCCGTCTACATCAGACTTCCATGAACATTTTTGACTGACACCTGATGCCACCAAATCTTTAATTGATTTTTTAGCTTCTTCTTTCTTTTCTTCAACCTTATTTACTACATTCGAAACTATTGCTGGTTTAGTACATCCACCTAATATCAATAAAGACACCGCTAGTATTAAATATTTTTTAGTCATTATTTTTACAATAATTAATAACCAATTTTAGCACCCCGCATTCTATTAAATAAAAAGTACCCCAAAATCATTGGTTGCATCACTAGTTGCACCACTAATCCTTGCCAATACCAGCCAAAAATAAATAGATAAATAAAATCCCTTTCCGGAAATTTTTCTTCTTGCCACTCATTCCACCAAATAAGTAACCACTCTCCGATGAAAAATATTGGTAACAATATTATCCATGGTTCGTCAAAATACCAATAGCTTTTTATTAGCATTATTACTCCGATTATCAAATCACCTCCATGATCTAAAATCTCCCCTGTTTTTGTTTTTAGATTATTTCTAACTGCATAGTATCCATCAAATCCGTCTATCAACATCATTAAGATAATTAATCCTGATGTCAGCCTTAAGTCATTAAACAAACTCACACACGCTCCCACACCGACAAATAAATTGATCAAAGTTATGTGGTTTGGTCTAATAAATGTCCTTTTTTGCAACCAATCACATAAGACCCCCAAACCCATCCTCTCAAATATTTTCTTTTTTCTTCGATGTATATCAAGTAGGGTAATCATATATTTAGCCAGCTCCGCCTCCACCTCCGCCTCCACCACCGCCTCCACCACCAGAAGCTCCTCCTGATGAACCAGTTCCACTAGCCCCATAGCTGGCGCTCGCAGTTGAGGCAATTGAATTCATTGCTTGTGAAAACGACCCAAAATCTCGACCAAATGCTCCGTCTGTCCCCGAAAAGTGTCCTCCTCCCCAGTAAGTAGTTCCTACTATTGCATCCTCAGCACTAAATTTCACTGGTAGTTGTGATAAAACTTTCATTGACACTCCCAATACAGTTCCGTATACCAAATATTTTTCCCACAATACAATTGAATCAATTGGATATTTTTGTGTCTGTCGATAATCCTTCATATGTTTTTCAAAAGCAATCCATTTAGCTGCTTCCTCACTACCCCTGGGAGTTCGCTTCTCCCCATACTTTTTCATTATTCCTCTTATCGACATTATTATTACCAGTATTGGGATGCAAAGTATTTGTGCCACCAAAAACCAAGGTTGTTTTGTTAGTAGGGGAGCAGTAAACGTTAGGGTCATAAAAGCTATAAATACTGTTATCCCATTACCCACTTCCCCTCCGTAGTCATTCACCAAAAAATGAGCTTTTTTATCAAAATAGCCTTCCTCCAAATTCTCCCTTAAGGCCGTCTTTTCCAGCGATTTAAAAAAGTTGTAACTGGTCGTTCTTCGACTTCTGGCATATTTAACAATGTCAGATAGCCCAATTTTTCCAGTCCCAACTTTATCAAGATACTCAATAGTTTTTTGTTCTATCCCTGATGGAGCATATTTCCCCATCTCCTGTTTTTCCAAATAATATTCATATTTCTTAAATATTAAAAAACCAATCTTTTGGTCACTTCGAGTTAACTTATAAACCCGGTGTTGTACTAGGGATAAAATCGTCGCCGTAAACGATTTTGGAGTCAAGGTTTTTTCCGCTTTTAAAAGCTGTTCTACTTGTGCCGGATCAATATCACTTGGTGGTTCCCAAATTCTATCTGCCAAATTAACCCTGGGCATCCTTAATTCCAGACCATTTTTCAGAAATTGACTTAGACTTTTTACAAACCGCAAAACTGCCCATGCTGTTAAAAGTACTACCCCAACAACTACTGCTTGGGCTGTCATCTCATTCCTTTTTTGGATTCGAATGGTCTCCTCAATATAGCTTTTTTCTTGTTTCTCAATGTCAGCCGTCGTTAAAGTCCCTGCAACTCCCTTATAAAAAGTTTCTTTAGGCATTAGGACTCTTACTTCAAAAAAAGTTTTCGTTGGTAGTTTATTTACTGTTGCCGCCACTAAGTTGTTTGTTGGAATCGACACCACTCCAGAGAGAGGTCCATGTGCCCAAGCTTTAATTTCATCTCCACTGACCGCTTTTGGCAGGATTACTTTTGTTACCACATTACTTGTGGCCACTTCCCACCCGTCTCCGATCATTTTCCAATACAGTTCCGCCGTATCTTTTTGTAGAGTAATTGCATTTACGACTTTATATCTCAAGTCAAAATTCTTTATTCCACTATTGCTAAAGTAAAACCACTTTACATAATATCTATCAGCCTCTTCGATTACATAAAAGGTCCCCGCTGGTCTATTACTATCAGCCGCTTGTATTTGATTACTGTCCAATCTTCGGTAACAACTGCTAGCATCGCAAAGTGAAAAGTCTGTCAGTATATAGTCTTCGGTCCTCCCGTTTTCAATTCCTTTACCACCTCTTTTATTGATATATTGATAAGCAAAAGTATAACTACCGTTGAAATTGTATTGCCTTGATTCCTTTACCTCCATTGACCCATCTATATCAAGTTTTGCCTCTATGTTAGCTGAGGAAATTCTGTATGATTTACTGCTCGCAGCCAAAGATTCATGTGTCCCCAATAGTAGAAAAACTGCCGTTAATAAAGTCGACAACAATATCCTTCTATTATTCATTCACTTCATTATACAATCAGTTCCCCGCCATTTTACTGATTGTGGCAACGATATCTTTCCACACCAACCAATCCATCCCCAGCACTCCTACCGCCACCCAAGTTTTCCACTGAGTAATAATGTTCACACTTCATTTATACCCAAATAATACCCGAAGTCAATATAACAATGTATATAAATTATTATCAAGTAATTTCCGTATTCTCCGCATAAATGTATCATAATCGACTAAAAATATATATTCGTTACACGTCACTCTCAGGTATAATCAGTCATGACTATTAAAACAAAAAAGGTAAAAACCGAAACTTTTAAAGTTAGCGGTGAAGATCTTCTAAAAAAAGTTAAGCAAATTATTCATGAAGGTAATATTCGTCAAATTTCTATTGAGGACAAAACTGGCAAAACCATTCTTATTCTTCCTCTGACCATTGGAGTTGTCGGTACAGTTCTGGCCCCACCCTTAGCCGCTATTGGTGCCCTGGCCGCACTATTAACTGAATGCACCATCAAAGTCGAACGTAAACTCTAGATTATTTTTCAACTACTTCTTCTGGTGGAGACTGAAATCTAGCTTCCGGGTCTATTGATGTTTGCCAAAAATCCACTGCATCCTGTAAAGACCAGCCTTCTCTTCCCATCATTCTCAATTTTCTGATTTCACCGGTGCCTTGATCCGCTAGCGTATCGATAACAGTCAGGCTACGAACTTCCCTTGGACATCCTTGTAACATGCTGTCCATAATATTTTGGACTCTCTCCATTTTTTCGGCTGAATTAATTGGCCCTTCATATGCTTGTAGCTCGGCCATGGCCGCCTTACCAGCTTCAACTTTTTGTAAATACTTCTCCATGGTCATTCCTTCCCAACCTGGTAAAAATGTCCCAGCTCTTATCTGAGAAGGATCTACTTGAATCGAAAACTCAATTTTTCCCATTGATGTTGTTTTGTTCATATTCAAAGTATATCATCAGCCTTATTTCAGCCCTTTAACTCAACCTTAATGTTAGGAAGGTATAATTAGTCCATTGTCTCTTTTAATATGAAAAACTTTGTAATTTTTGGTGTAAGTGGGGATCTAAGTCAGCGGTATATTCTGCCTGCCTTACAAAAGTTATCAGCCAAAGGTCATCACTTTAATTATTTTGGTTTTGCTCGCAGTCTCCCTGGTCCTCAATTCAAGAAAGGTTTTCTCAAAAAGATTAACTATTTTACTGGAAATTATAACTACGATGGTTTAGCTTCTCTTTCCAAAGAAATTACTCCAGACACCATCTTCTATTTCTCTCTTCCTACTAGCTTTGAACTAATTTCATCACTAATTTCCGCTCTAAACAAATACAAACTTATTGACTCCCGCACTCGTTTGGTTATTGAAAAACCATTTGGCTCCGACTCTGCTACTGCCAAAAAACTCATGAATTATCTTGAAAAATCAGTTGGCCAGGAAAACATATTTTTGGTAGACCATTACCTGACGAAAGAGTTAGTTCGAAACCTAGTTTCTCTTCGTTTTGCCAACCCCATTATTGATCATCTCTGGGATCGTTATCATATACAGGAGATAAACATTATTGCTATTGAATCAGAGGGGATTGGCTCTCGTGGAGGTTACTATGACCAGATTGGTGCCGTCCGTGACATGGTTCAAAACCATTGTCTCCAGCTTTTAGCTCTAGTCACCATAACCCAGCCACCCAGTTTTAATACCGAAGACTTTGTCACCAAGAAGCTAGAAATTCTCGATCACCTTCAGCTATTAAACCCCGTCTCAAAAAGCATAAGTCTTGGTCAATATCATGGTTACTTGAATGAACCTGGCGTTCCTGCAAAATCGTCAACCGAAACCTTTGCCGAGATTAAGTTTGAATTAGATCTTCCCCGTTGGAAAGGAGTACCTATTACTATCACTACCGGCAAAAAACTTAGCCAAAAACTCACCGAAATTAATATTATCTTCAAGCCAAATTCGGAACCAAATCTCTGGAAAGATCGTCGTTCACTCGCTCCAAACACACTGACTGTCAATCTCACACCTGATAGTGATATCTATTTATCTCTCAATTCCTCTTTCCAACCACACGCTGAAAGACCAAAACCCAAAAAACTTCATATTGGTCACCTATCTCTCCATCCCAGTTCCGCCTATCAAAACGTTATTCTCGACATTATTAGTGGAATCAAAATCAACACCCCCTCATTTGCCGAAGTGTTATCCCAGTGGCGTTTAACCGATCGAATTCTTTCCACTCCAAAAGTCCGTTCCAAAATGTTTATTTACAAATAGTTTTTATTTTTTCTTTTTTGAAGTAGTTTTTTTCTTGGCTACTTTTTTCTTAGCAACATTTTTGGTTTTTACTTTTGGTTCATTACAACAATTGTCACCACAAGGTTCGACTAATCCCAAAAATTTACCTATCTTACAAACAAAACAATC
This sequence comes from Candidatus Shapirobacteria bacterium, assembly GCA_041658955.1. Classification (GTDB taxonomy): domain Bacteria; phylum Patescibacteriota; class Microgenomatia; order UBA12405; family UBA12405; genus UBA2283. The sequence goes on along the minus strand of JBAZZE010000012.1, from coordinate 16,739 downwards.
ACAGCATCCTCCGTGTGTCATATCTCTACCGCCAAATGTTAATAATTTTTTGCGGTCTCCTTTGATCAATTTAATCACACTTCAATTGCCAATTCTACCTTTGTTCCCATGCTAACTTCACGGTAGTATTTTATTCTCCAATTATTTCGATCACAAACTTGTTTAACCAGCGACATTCCTACTCCAAAACCGTCAACGGCCGTCTCATTTTTTTCACCTCTTGAGAACCTTTCAAATATTTTTTCAAAGTAATTACTCTCAATACCTTTTCCTTCATCGGCCACTTGTATCTTCAGCATGCCGTTTGGTTTTATAATCGATATTTTTATCGTCCCATTCTTTCGATTATATTTGATCGCATTTGACAATAGATTCGACATTACCACTTCAAATCCCATTTTATCTCCATAAACTTTACCGTCACACTCCACTGTGTTTTCAATCTTCAAATTCATCTTAGTGATTTCATCTTTATATTTTTTTATTAACGTAGCCACCACTTCCTCAGCTGAAAAATTTTCTTTTTTAATGTTTTTTCCAACCTGATCATACTTTGACAAAAGTAGCAGACCTTCAACTTTTGTCGACATTTGCATCAACTCATTTCTAACTTCCTCTATTTTTTTAATTTGCTCTTTATCTTTTATATCCATTCTCATCACTTCCAAGGTCGACACCATTCGTGCCAATGGAGTTTTTAGTTCATGTGATGCGTTTGATATAAATGATTTTTGTTTACCTACCCCCTCAGCAAGTCGATCTAGTAGTTTGTTGTAAGTTTTAACCAACACTCCCACCTCATCATTTTGATTACCATAGTATTCGATCTTGTCACTCAGATTTTCAATTTCTACCTTTTCCATGGCACTCACCAATTCATCTACCGATCTAAATACTACTTTTACTAGTTCGTGGGATAGTGGCCAGCTTAAAACCATACTTAAAACCAATACTGCCAATAGTATCCATAAGCTAATCTGACCAAAGTGTCCCAATATCAACATTGGTATCGCCAATACTAGTCTTCCGACCTTATTTCCTTGATAAAGAATCGGAGTTGTCAAAGTCATGTACTTTTCGCCACCTTTAGTCACCAATTCAGAATATATTTCGTTCGGCTTATTTCGGTCATAATTCACCAACTCTCCTTCGTTTTGAAAAACACCATATTTAGCAATAACTGTATCTGTCGCATCGATAATCTCCGCCGACATGTTTTCGTCCCTAAGATACCCACTCAGAGTCCTGCCTTCGCTATCTAGTTTAAATTTAATATTATTATTTTCAAAAGTAAGTCTATTAGTTACCATCTCTGTCGCCACACTATCCAAATCATTTCTCATTCCTTTAGTGGCAAACCAGAAATAACTCCCAGCCAAAATGGTTAATGACACCAGTAGGGTCGCTCCCAAATAAGATAGGATATACACCCAGGCTCTAGTTTTAATCGACCCTCGCAATTGCATAGCCTTTTCCTTTAATTGTTCTAATAAGTTTTATCTTTCTTCCCTTGTCTATTTTATTCCTAAGATAACGTATATGTACATCTACTGTATTGGAAAAAATATTCGCATTTTCGTCCCACACGTGCGATAGCAGGTCAACTCTTGAAACAGCCATTCCCTCATTTAAAGCCAAGTATTCCAGTAAGGCATACTCTTTGGTCGATAGCGCTATTTCCTTACCACCTCGTTTAACTATTCTCAGAGCTGTATCAATCTGTAAGTCATCAATTATTATTGTTTTCAAAGTTGACAATCCACTCCTTCTTAAGGCCGATCTAATTCGGGCCAAAAGTTCATCCATTTCAAACGGCTTGGTAATATAATCATCAGCCCCAGCATCCAGTCCTTCAATCTTGTCTTCGACCTGGCTATTGGCGGTCAGCATTATTATTTTTACTTCAGGGTTATTTTTTCGAGTTTCTTTACATAGATCTATTCCATTACCATCAGGTAGTTTCCAGTCCATTAGCACCAGATCATATTCCATCGAAGCCAGCTTATTACTGGCTTCGTCAACATCTTTAGCCATATCGACCGCATAACTGGCACGTTTCAAAATTATCGAGATGTTTTTTGACAGGACTTCATCATCTTCCACCACTAAAATTCTCATACTGTATTTTATTACAATTAAACAAAACCACTATTGTAGCTCTTTATCTAAATTTTATACTGTGCCATTCTCTGCAAGAAAGAGTTGGGATGTTGTCCATGAAAAATGGCTGACATATCAGTCCCACAAGAAAAAATATCACCACCAGAGTGTTGGTTTCTAAACACGCTTACGTCATATCTAACTCCATCAATTGCAATAATGCATCTATTGTCAGCTACCGGTTGTGGTGGCGCTTGCGTATTTGCTGGTTGGTTATTTTGTGATGGTTTTGAGGTAGCTTTGGGCGCTGGCACATCTTTCTGGCTAAAAATAATTGCAAATGGATCAGTCGTCTTATTTTTCGCAATCTGACTATTTTTTTGAGTTGGTTTAGCTGTTGGTATTTCTGTAACTGTTTCTGGTGCCATCGTCGGAATAATTCCTGCTAATGTAGGTGGTTTGATTTCTTTGTTTTGCATCGCCATCACAATTGACCCCACTACCAAAAAGTTAAACAATGATATTAGAAATATTGTTTTAATTATTTTCATTTGAAAGCAAAATCTTCCATAATAATATTTTTTCTTTTGACACCATTTTTTATTAGTTGTTCACTCAAATTTTCCATCATAATAGTCGGCCCACAAATATAAAAAAGCTTATTTGAAAGTTCTCCCAATTTCTCTTTTAGTACATCTACACTTACTCTCGGTTTTATCCCTCCAAAATGTCTAAAGTAATTTAAGTTTGTTAATTTTTCCTCAATTGCCGAGATTTCGGTATCATATACCGCATCTTCGGTTGAACTAGCGCCATAATACAACCAAACTTTTCTTTTTAAGTTCTTGGTTAACTCATTGTTCAGCATGCTCAGAAACGGAGTAATTCCAATCCCACCAGCTATCATTACTACATCTTTAGCCTCATCACTCATTCCTTTATAAAAACGTCCATAAGGCCCCCATACGTTAGCGATCATTCCATCTTTAAGTTGATTCAGCTTGACTGTATAGTCACCCAAAGCCTTAACCGAGATTCTTAACCCATTAAATGTTGGTGCAGAAGAGATTGTGAACGGGTGTTTTTCCTCAAGTCCTAAGACTTCAAAATTTATAAACACAAATTGTCCCGGCAGAAAACTTACCTTATCGTCTATCGGTAGCAGGGTAATCTCATAGACATCTTTCAGCCTCCTGATAGAGTTAACTGAATATTTATATTTAGGACCAAAACTCGAGTATAAAAATACTTTATATATAAATGAGAAAAAACCTACACCTAATAATCCAAACATCCATATTCGTAGTGGTGCATATCTCGACACATCGCTACTAATTGTATAAACATGCAGACTTCCTAAAAGCAGGGCAAGCCCCATAAAATCATGTGTCTTCAGCCACAAATCATATGGCAATTTTATTACTAGCGTCAGCAATAAAGTAATAATGAGTGTATACAATGCCCCCACACCTAAGCTATAACTCAAATTGGTTGATAACCAAAAATATCTAGTCGCTATTTGAAAATTTGGTATCGCATCTATTGCCAAAAAAAGGGGATGGTTAATAATCAACAAAAAAGATATGCCACCCACTATATGATGTACCTTCATCACTTTATCCATTCCTCCAAAAAGGCTTTCCAAGAATCTCGCCCGACTACTAAGTACAAAACTCATTGACAATAAAGCAGTGCCCACCAAGGCTAGTGCTTGAGATGCACTTAGCCATGGTGTTGCCATAACTTCAGTTATGTCTGCTTTGGAACTTACAAACATTCCCAGTGTTATCAGTATTATTACCCAGAGAATCCAGTTTCCAATCGATTTCATAGGTAAATTATATTATTTAATTGTCTTTACTTTCTAATTCTCGACTTTCACTTTTCACTTCAGTTTCCTTAGATTCAGATTCTTTCTTTTCATATCTATCTGTATGCTCACTATCCTCTCTCTCATTGTCGTCATCTTCAAACTCCATTGAGTCGTCTCCACCCTGTTGTATTGGCTGTGCCGTTGGCATCGCCGTCACTGTGGCTCCGCTAGTTGGAATCGTGGTTGGTATTGCCTCATTGTTTGTACTTGTGGCACCGACTAAGTATTTTTCCATTCTACTTACATCTTTACCGTATTTAGCTGAATATCGGCTGGACATATCATCTCCGCAGTCAAAAATATCTGTACTTCCACCAGTCTTATTTACCTCGGTTACATCATACTGTTTAGAGAATAAGGTAATCACACATTTACCCTCAGTTTTTTTTGTTTTTGCTTCTTCAATTAATTTCAAATCAACCGATCCGCTTTCAGCGGCCACTGTTACGGTTGGTTGAGGAATTTCTAATCCAGTTTTAGGAATTCTGCTTTTACCAAAAGACTCTGTCGCCTTCGAAGCAGCTACTCCCATCGTTGCGACAGATACGCCCGCGGTCACTAAAAGTAATAATTTAAAACCCATTGAAGACAAAAATGTTTCGTTCATTTGTAAAGTAATTAATAATTACTTTCCATTCTATTACCACCTACATTAAGGTTTGATTAAAATATCCTGACTCAATCTTCCCGCAATCGGATATTTTTTCTTAATGATTGATCCGCCGGCAAAATTAAGCTCCTTTGTGGCATCCCTTCCAGCCAAAGAATGGTAAACACCACCTGGTTTATAAAATTCCTTACCTTCGGTTACATTGTAAACATAACCTTCATACGCCAAATATATTGGTCTATTTTCAACCGTTCCATCATATCCTTTAAGTTCGTCAATATAAAATATTCTAGTTAGATTGTTTGGAACTACCACTTTTGGCTTTTGGAGCAACCGTCCCATTCTTATTGTCGCCAAAACTAAAATAATAGTTGCCCCCACCAATAATATTTTTTTAATTATTTCTGACATGTTTTACTATCCTTACTTGTAGACTAGTAAGCTTTTCAGTATTTATATTACCAGTTCTCAGGATTAGCTTGTCCAATCTCAATTTACTCAAAGCTATCTGTTATTCAGAGGTAATTCCGTCAAACTCTGCTTCATTGGCCACTGCTTCAGCCTTGGTAGCTCTGACAATTTTATCCTTGTGATGTGCTGGTGAATAAATTGTGTACAGTTTTAAATCCTCAGTTTCTGAGGTATTAATTACGTTGTGTTGGGCGCCAGAGGGAACTACTATTGCTGACCCATTAGTCACAATATATTCATTACCATCAATAATTACTTTTCCAAATCCACTTTCAAATCTAAAAAATTGATCATTGTCAGTATGGACTTCCATCCCAATTTCTTCTTTTGGTGGCAAACTCATCAGTACTAGCTGACTATGTTTTCCGGTATATAGTACTTGTCTAAAGTTTGTATTTTTAATTGTGGCCTCTTCAATGTTGATGTTGTATCCCTGCATATTTATGTGAAATTTATAACTCTACTTAATTATAGACCACCACGGAACGAGTACACTAGTTTTACTCTTGTAAATCTCCCAGTCTTTTCTTCCTGCAAATTTTTTCTCAAGTAAGGGAACCCCCGATACAAATACAATCAAATATGTGATCATTCCTGGTCCAACAATCGTCCAAAAGCCACCATATGATAACGACATTAACCATATTCCCCACCACATAGTCACTTCACCAAAATAGTTTGGATGTCGACTGTATTTCCATAAGCCTACGTTCATGATTTTGCCCTTATTTTTTTTATTTGCTATAAATTTTCGAAGCTGACTATCGGCAGTACTTTCAAACCAAAATCCTATCATCCAAAGTATAATCCCCACAAAATCTATTGTCCTCCATTGATTCTGACTCAGATTAATCAATATCACTGGCAAAGAGATTATGTACAAAAGTATCCCTTGCAACAAAAATACCTGCAAAAAGCTCCGGAGATAGAAGTTTTTCCAAGTTTTCCTCCATTCCAAATATCGATAATCCTCTGGCTTATTTTTATTTCGGAAATATATATGTCTCGCCAACCTTCCGCCCCAAATTGTCACCATTATATTTACAATAATTGCTTTAATTGTTCCTTCGCCTATTGAAAAAGAAGCCCAAGCCACAATAATAAATCCCACACCCCAAGCCACATCAGCCACATCATTTCTCTTTTGTACAACCGACATCCCAAACCAAATCATCATGTAACCTATTACTATCAAGAATAAGAATCCAAATTGGTTCATAGTCCGATTTTTTTAGCCAAGACTACCGTTAATGTTGATATTGTTGCCGATAACACAGTTCCCCAGATTAGATCAACTATCGTAACTAAAAGAGGCCAATCTTTTATGGTTGCCAAGTTGGTCAAATCATAGGTAGCGTAACCCACCAGACCGAATAGAGCTCCTTTTAGTAAAGCCTCTACTATTGATCCGTTGTTCATCGCCGGCTCTATCACCAGTACTACTAAGCCAACTATATAAAGTAGATAAAAAATTCCCGCCGCCGCCCAGTTTGGTGTTGAGGTCATCAAATAACCCAATTGTTTTGCATAGAAGTTTTTGGCTACCAATCCCAGCCACATACCATCGATTATCAAAAAAATTGGCAGTGCAATTCCGTACAGTTTTATAAACATTAAAAGTTCAAAAATGTAATTGTAATTTGCAATATAGTCGCAAAACTAACCCACAGTAGGTAGGGGATCTGCGCGTAAGCGATATATGGTTGTTTTTTATAAATTACTCTCATCGCCCAGATTAATGTTCCTAATACCAGCAATATATCTAGGAGTGCCAGCCAATTATTTCTTAGTCCAAACTGAATCGGTGTAAATAATACATTAAATATTAGGTTTAGAAAAAACGGTAACACCAACTTTCGATAAGATTTTTTATTCCAAGCCAATCTAAACACAAATCCAAACGAGATCACAATCAAGATATAGAGAACAGTCCACACTGGTCCAAATAAATATGCTGGAGGAGCCCAAAATGGTTTAACTAGTGTTGCGTACCATTGCATTGTTGGATTCATACTTTATTCTAGTCCTAAAGTATAGCCATTGTAAAACCAATGTAATTATCATCACCCATCCTACTAGCCATGCCAACATATTTGGCGAATGTTTATCTATATAATCACCCAAAAAATAAGCCATTATTGCCATTGGTAGTTGTGACAAAAGCACTAATGTTGATATCGAGGTTGCTCGTGCCTTTGACCCGATTAATTTATTAATCACACTCGATCGGGTATTTCTAAAAGTTGTTGAACTGGATATTCTGGAAACTATTAATATCGATCCCATTACTATCCCTACCCATTTAGCCACCAAAAACGATCCAATCAAAACTGTTGCCACTATGTAAAGTAAGTTTTTTCCTCCCAGCCTTTTTCGTAATACGGGATAAAATTGCGAGAACAGAGCTGACACGACGTATCCCACTCCAAATAATATTCCCGCTCCTCGTGAGTCCATTCCATATTCTCTGGCTTGTGAAATCCCCATCAGTTCCGAAGCCACAAAATATCCAGCTCCCAATATTACAAATACCACTGTCATTTGAGCAATCTTATTATTTGCAAATAATTCCGAAAAACCTGAAAAATTACCCTTCCACACCTCATTCCAAGAATATTTTTTAGTATCAATTTTTGGCTCTATCAGTCCCAAAGCGATAATTCCTGAAATTATATATAGAGTTCCTTGAACCAAGTAAGGGGATCTAAACCAAACATAATATAAAAATCCTCCTAATACTGAAGATACAAACAACCCAATCCAAGCAATGCTTTCCATATTCGCTACTACCTTGTCATAGTGTTCTTCTTGTCCTTCTTCTTTTAAAGTATCGTAAACCAAAGCCTCCATACTTCCCGAATAAAATGCACTCGATAAAGCTTTAAATATATCCAGAACTATAAACATCCAAAATACCGATACTCCAGCAAATCCAAACATAACCAGACCGTATAAAAAGAACGAAATCACAATCGCCTTCTTCCGTCCAACTTTATCGGCAAATACTCCAGTTGGTACTTCAAATATTATTGCTGACAATAATTTGACCGCAGTCAATATCCCTATCTCAGAAAAAGTTAAATACCTTAGATAATAAAACAACCAAATTGAAATTGGAAAGTACAACTCACTTACAAATGAAAGTATGTAAGCTAGCCGAATATTATTTTTCATCTTCGGTTGCTACCATTTCCACCTTCTTGATTATTTGCCGGTAATCCCAACTTCTTTCTCAAAATAGCTTGTAGTTGTTCATCGCTGATTTGGCTTCCTTCTTTCATCGCATTTTGTAGCAGAACTTTTGTCAGTATCGACATATTTTCACCACCAGATGCCACAGCGATCGCTTTTATCAGAGCTTCTCTAGGAAGCAAATCTCCTTTGCCAGCCATATTTATTTTTTGGTGTCCAAATATTTCTTGGTAATTTTTACAGCAATACTGCCACCGGGAATTAGCATGCCTGCGGCATCAGCCCCGAGGTCAAATAAAAAGTTGGTATCCAGTATTTTTCCCAGGTACTCAGAAAACACCCGTTCACCTGGTCGCACTTCCCCGGTTAATCCATCTACTTCCACAATTGCTTCTTTTCCCTTAGTCTTCCATCTGAATTTGAAAGCATATACCGGGTGATAATAAAGATCCACACACTCTACTTTGACCGTTTCTTCAAGAATTGCATCTGCCTGAATCCCCTTGATCATTTTTGATAGCGAATCTCTCATAATTGCCGAAATCCTAGTTGAAGGGGGGATCATAATCGAGTCTTTTTTAACCATTTTTTCCATATTCTTTACTTGTTTAGGAGATAATGACAAATATTTTTTTAGTTCCGGATTATTCCTCCCATTTACTCCATCGACCAACACCTCATCCACTTCTTCTTGAGTACAATGTTCCAATACTGGTATGTGAATATGTCCATTCTTTACCTCAAACTCTGTTTTAAAAAGATTTACAGAATTTACCTCAGATCCGGCAGTTTTTACTTCGTATTCTGTATTTCGGTCGTAGACATAATGCGCTCTAGCTATTACATGCCAAAACGGCTGGTATCGGTGTTCACTATAAATTAGTTCGAAGTCTTCCTCTTTTGGTTTTGATAAAAAACTTCCTAGTTTATTCAAAGTCCCAAATGAGTCAACCTTTTTCTCCCAAGCTTTTTCCTCAGCTTCTTCTGGGGTTATTTGGTCACTAAATATCAAAACTCTTTGATCAGCTACGGTTAGTTCCATATAATATTTTACCTTATCGGCGAACTAGCATTATTCCAAAGGGCAAATCTCTACCTGGCCCAGCCACATACCTGCCATTATTCCACATCGCAATCGATCCACCACTATCCAAGTTAATTGCATTTTTTATTCCTTTTGATGCGATCACGTTCGCCATTTCTGCGACTGTCACGTTATAGACGAGCCCGATGTACACCGTATTATCAGTTGCTCCAATAAAAGCTCGAGTACCTTTACCAGACTTTTTAGGATCACCATCACCCCCAAACATTGACTGTCCATTAAATACTAGAAGTGGCTGTCCCGCAATTACACTATCAATTCCTGTGTCTCGACCCCATTCTGATGACTGACGTACAAATCGGGAAGTTGTTGAAAAAATAGCCGCTGGTACCGAGCTATAAACATTATTCCCCGAATTAAAATAGGTTTTATTTTTATTCATCATTAAAGTATCAAATGAGTTTTTCTTATTAACGCAAGCGGGGTAGGTTGCTGGGCAAAAATATGGTCCATTTATAGCCGCGAAAGCTCCAGATCTTTGGGCAAAAGTAGCCAGTGGTAGTACCGGACAATTATCAGCACAATCGCTTGGGGATGCTGTGTCAACTACCACCTTAGTTGTCCTCAAATCAGCACTAATTATATTAGCTCTAAATTCTCCACTATCGGTTTTTACCGTCCCGGTACTTCCACTATTACCAGTCGCTATTGGCACTGCTGCAGCCGCCGCCAAGGCTCGTTTCTCTTGTTCTTTTTTGATTTCTGCTTCTAAATTCTTTATTGTCGCTGTTGCTGACGCGTAGTTATTTTCTGATAGTTGGTTTAATGCTTGGGCGAATAGACTATCCACTTTCGCATACAACTTTTTTTCACCCCTCAGATCTACTAAACTTTCATAAGTCCCGATTAATCCACTATATCCTGTTTTAATATCTTTGAGATCTGCTTCTAGTTTTTGGTTTAGGAGTACTTGGTCAGTTTTTTTAAAGTCTTCAAATGAATTATTTTTCTCTTCCAAAGATTTTTGCAGTTCAGTTAATTTATTATTTAATACTTGCTCGCTTCCCAAGAATTGTTGTTCTCTTTGACTAAGTACACTCATGAACACTTGTAGTGATACCAGTACCATCATTATCAATATTAGTCCTACATGCCAAGGTTTCATTAATTAAGTGTAGCAAAAATTTTGACAATCATCTCTCAAACTGCTACCATATTAGTAATAGATTATGTTTCAACCATTATTCTATACCCTAACCAATACCATTCTCGGTATCGTCGAATTTCTACTCAGCCTTCGTATCATTCTCAAGTTATTTGGCGCCTCTTCTGCCGCTCCTTTTGTTTCTTGGATATACGAGACTACTCAGCCACTACTAGTTCCATTTATTGGTGCTTTTCCTTCACCTCGAATTGAAGGTGGATTCATCATTGAATTTTCTTCTCTTTTTGCACTGATAGTTTTTGCTTTTATTGGTTATCTAGTTGATCGCCTTTTTATTTCACTTTCTTTACCCTCACCGGCTAAAAAGGTGATAATTAAAAAGTGAAATCAATATTTCTCTCCATTCTTGCCTTCTTTGGGCTTTATACTCCAATTTCACCTGGAGCTATTATAGTTTCCCCACCACCTCAAGCCGTGATTTCCAACTTCCCCACCCCAGTTCCACTAGCAAAATCAGAATTTAATTTACCTTCCGTCGATTTTTTATCTCGAATTACCAAAAAGCCTTTTGGCATTCATATAACCCCCAATTCTTCTCCAGTTAAACCAGAAAAATTTACTGGATATCATACCGGAGTCGATGCAGAGTATGAAGACATTTTAACGGAGGTTCCCGTTCACGCCATTCACTCTGGAAAAATAATTTATTCAGGATTTGTTAAAGGTTATGGTGGTTTAGTTGCTCAGAGTCTAAATTATAAAAATTCTGAATATATTGTCCTCTATGGACATCTTGCTCCATCATCTTTGTCTCCACTTGGGACAGTTCTCACCACCGGGCAATCAATCGGAGTTCTTGGTAAAGGCTATTCCCCAGAAACCGATGGGGAACGTCGCCATCTTCATCTAGCTATTATTAAGGGTTCAAAATTAAATTTAAAAGGTTATGTCTCCCAAGAGGTCGACCTAGCCCTCTGGCAAAATCCTGTAGATTTCCTGAATTTACGCTAGTTTACTTTTTAACCTGATAAAATAGGTCATAATCAAATTCCTCGGCAGTAAGCATGCCACCAACATCAGTTTCAGTGTTCTAATTCTACTTAGCTCGTTTTTAGCGAACTTTATTAGTAGTTATCTTTTATCGTTACTAAGTCTAAATCAAGAGCCGGTTGGGGATCTTCTCCTCAACTACATTCCTCGGATTCATTGGACTGGTTATGTTGCTGACATCACCCTAATACTTATTGGTCTGTTGATTTTTAGTGCCTATCGTCGTTACCCAGAAAAGATTCCTTTTGTTGTCTATTCTATCAGTGCCATTCTCTTCGCCCGCAGTTTCTTAATACTTCTAACCCCAGTGGGAAATTCTTTTGGCAATATAGAATACGGTGACTTCTTTTCATTTGGCAAACTACCCTCCGGTATGTTCCCTTCTGGTCACACTGCTTTTGCTTTTCTTGGGTTTCTTTTAGTTCGTCATCAACCAAACATCCGATACAAACGCATTTCCTTTTTTCTGATGATAGTCGAGATAGCTTCCCTCATTAGTTCCCATGGTCATTATTCAATCGACATTGTTGGTGGACTTATGCTCGCCTATATCACTTACCGTCTAGGTCGTGATTATCAGGATCGTCAACCTATTTCTTAGTTCCCGCAACTTTTTTCTCTGTCGCCAGTTTGAAAATTATTCCCAGACCCAGAAAACAGATCACCATACTAAATAACCATCCGATCATCGGAATCCCAGTTAGGACACTTACCAAAATTAATCCGATTACCGATAACAAATATTTGTTTTTGAGAGGTAACCATCCCTTGGTTCCGATTATATTTCCTACCGCCATGGCCACCACCAAACTACTTAAGTACATCGCCAAAACATAAATTCCCAAAGTTATTAGCGACAGGGGAATGCCCACCACACTCATCATTAAGATCATCATCACAAATGGAGTCACCACCGCTACTACCATTCCCCACCCTAAAGTGGTCCAAAACTTTGAAAAAAGTAAACTAGCTGGAGTCATCAATTTCCCCGCAATTGCCACCAAGACTAGTAGTGTAATAAGTTTACTCAAAAAGAACACTATCTTCCCAATCGTAGCCACTCCTCTCATCACTTCCTTATTACTTTCAGAGGTCTTAGGAGTCTCTGTTTTATGAATATTAATATTTTTTTCGCCGCCGATTTGTGCGGTCTCTGCTACTGTCGCTTCTTCTACATCCGCCTGAACGTCACCTCCCACATAGGCCATTTCACCCATCGTTAATTTTCGGGTAGCTACCTTTACTGGTCCCTCAATTTGTCCATTAATTAATACTTCTCCGCCGGCTGCCAGTACATAACCACCCACCATGGCCGTATCTTCAATTTTCACTTGTCCCCCAACCACAATCAGATTTTTCCCGACTCTACCTGACACAGTCACTTTTCCTCCGGCTATCACTAAGTCCTGGTCGACCGATCCTTCAAAATTGACTTGTCCACCGCCTATATAAGCGTCTCCAGTTATTACTGAAGTAATTCTCATCTGTCCACCCGCTCCGATCAAATCTCCGTCAATATCATCAGTAATTACTTTTTCTTCTCCAGCCACAAGTACGGGTAATTTTATTGTTGGTGCCATTATCAAACTATTCTCTTGAGCTAGTGCCACTCTACTACTAAGACCTACTAAAACGAGCATGAGTACCACCACTTGTTTGATTATTTTCATACCTAATTCTATTCTATCCTCCAATATCTGTCCAATATTTCCAACCTCTACTATTTTGTCAGTGAGTGTTTATTATTGAGATAAACACTGCCAATAATTACTACCGCCCCTATTATTTGCCACAGTCCCAACCCTTCTTTATATAAAAAATATCCCAAAACAGGGGAGAATAAGTTTTCAAGTAATAATATTTGGTTTCCCACCACCACTTCTAACCTTTGAAATGCAAAACTTTCTAAGAAGGTACACACAATGTTTAGGGTCGATCCCAATATAAAACCAAAAAATACCAAAGGGATTGCCAAGTTAGCCAACTCCATTTTTTCTCCCTTAACTATTGCTAGAAGTAGAGTAGTTATAAAAGCCAAAAACATCACCACCATAGTTATTTCTTGGTTATTAAGGTGAGTTGACAGAAGCTTCCGGCTAACCGAATATGTCGCTAGCAAAAATGCTGATATAAGTACGAAAAGTTCTCCTTTACCAAATCCTGAAATATTGGGAATAATTGAGTTGCCAGCCAATACACTTACCCCATAAAGCGACAGAAAAGCTAGTAGTGTTACCTTGATATCAAATTTGTCTTTCAAAAAAAATATACCCATTACATAGCTAAAAAATGGCACCATTGCCATAATAATCGACACTTTTAATAGACTGGTGTTTAGCGCCCCCAACGATACAAAATACACCATCAACCCATAGCCAAATACTCCCATTACCAGAAGTGGTTTGTAGTCACTTTTAGGGATATCTTTAATTCTTTGCCACCTAATTTTTTTTCTAAATAAAATCCCCGCCATCAATAGCGCCCCCAAAAGTCTCAGATAAACTTGGGTAAATGGCTCATATCCCAGACTCAGCCATCTCGACACCACGCTCAAAATCGAATAACCAAATGCAACTAACACCAGCGCTCCAATCGCTTCATTTCGTTCAGTCAACCATTTCATGCCCTGATTATAACCAAATTATTGGCTATAATTACACATGGATCAAGTTATGAATCTGTTTATTGCCGCCGCCGATTGGTTTGTCAGAACTTTTATCTATCTGGTCAACTGGCTTTACCACATTTTGCTAAATCTTTTTCGTTCACTCTAACTCTCGTTATAGACGCGTTCTAGTTCTGCGACATCAAACTTCTTCATTTTCAAAAAAGCTTCAGTCACTTTAGCAATTTTTGATTGATTACCACTACCCATCATTCTGTCCATAGCGTTGGGAACAATTTGCCAAGATACTCCGTATTTATCTTTAAGCCATCCACATTGTTCTGCCTCAGGTACCGCTGATAAGTTTTCCCAGTATTCATCAATTTCTGCTTGGTTTTCGCAGTGAACTACTAGTGATACGCCTTCATTAAATCCAAATTTATGATCATGAGCACTATCCATAGCTGCTAGTTCCACCCCTGCCAAAGTAAATGAGGCGTGTTTTATGGTCCCTTCTCTGTCTGGTTCTTCTCCTGCACCATAAGTCATCATGTCTCCAATAGCTGATTTTGGAAAAGTCGCCGCATACAAGCTAATTGCCTCTCTGGCTTTACCACATACTCCACCTACAAACATCAACGTTAGTACAATTTTTTGACTAAATTTTTCTTTTCCTCTATAAATCAGTTGCCAGGACACACCGAATTTATCCTGTAACCAGCCGTACTTTTCAGCAAACGGATATTTTCCAATTTCCATCAGTGCCTCACCATTATCCAACAGTTTTTTCCATAATCTGTCCAATTCTTCTTCCGACTCGCAATTTACCATGAATGAAATCGATGGATTGATTTTAAAAAGGGGACCGGCCGATATCATTCCAAATTCTTGTCCCTCAATTAAGATAGTTGCCATGTCCACTTTGCCAGAAGGTGTATTTTCTAGACTCGATTTGCTTAATATTTTTGAGTTTCCAAAAGTTGTTGTATAAAGTTCTGCCGCCTCTAATGCTTCTTTATCAAACCACAAATAAGGCGTAATTTTTTGTCTATCCATGTATTTCAAAATTAATAATGGTAATTTAGCCCATCATTTTTAAGACTGCAGCTGCGATTTCCAAAGATCCCAACGCTGCTCCCGCTTGCACCATTATTTTAGTGACTATCCATTTACTTTCGGTTCCTCCAAAAAGCACGCTACTAGTTTGGGTAGGGACTACAAAACCAATCCAGAAAAATCCTGCCATCGCATATGCATTCCAGCTGGGTTGGTTACTTATAAATATTGCCAATACCAAACTAGTCAGTAATGTCACTAGGAATTGAACCCCATAAGTTGGTCCCATTTCCTTCATCATTTTTTCCTGGACTTCCTTGGAAAGTTTGTCAAATCCATGCATTTTACCCCAAAGTTTCCCAAATAAAGCTCCATACCACACCGCTCCCCATATAAATTGTAAAACAGTTGCTAGAAGTACTGCCACCATATTTATATTCATGAAAATATTATACTACCATTTTGATAGTAGTTAAATAATACCTGTAACCACTTTTTTTCTCTTCGGTTTTGGCTCTGGCAAACTTTCTGCTGTTAATTGCATTAAAGTTTGGAGCCACTCTCCATCCTCAATTTTTTCGTCAATCAACATTGATGGCTTAGCTCCTGGGTAGGCAGTTCCGGTCTGGTAGTTTTTCCCCACAAACTTCTTTCCAGCATCTGTTATTTTGACGTACAGATTGTCATCACAAATCAATGCCACCACTTTATTTCCTAGGTAAAGAGCATATTCGCCAAACATTTTTACAGCTCTATATTCGCTTCCATTTCCCAGCTGGTCCAATATAAACTCAACTGTCGACCTCTCAGTTGCCATTTTTATCACCCATCAATTGGTATAGCTTTCGGATAGTATTTACATTTCTGGCGGTCATATTTTTATAGACATCAGTACCGATAAACTTATTCATTCCACTTTTAGCATAATTTACTCGATCGATATGCCAGATTATTGCTCTATCAGCATAAAGTAATCTATCTATCTCTGGTTTTAGCTTAATACTCGCCACACTTTCTTTATTGTCTACACCCTCCCATAAAAACATGACATCAGTTTTTTGATCTGCATTATTCGCCCAATCATTAGGTATTTTTTCGCAGAGATTTTTTATATTCTCAAAACTTCTCACTACCAGTCTTAATTCAAATCCAAAAATTTCTCTTAATTTTGCTTCAGATTTATTAATAATCCTTTTCTCATCACTTTCGTCAGTCTCAAAAATCACATTACCACTATTTATATATGTCACTACATTTTTATAATCTAGTGCTTCAAAACATTCTTTGAGAGTACCCATCCTTACTTTACTTTTCCCACCCACATTTATTCCCCGTAGCAAAGCCACATATTTAGTCATGCTCTATTTTAAAGCAAAATCCCCACCATTACCAACATCTTTCCAACCAATTAGTACCCTATAATATTGACATTATTAGGTTTAATTGCTACAATATCTATAAGTAATCAATACACACAAATGCTGTGTGAACCTGTTTGCTTAGTTCTTTAAAAATTTGCAGGATTTACTTAAACATTGGGCTGAAGAAATTGATTTGCATCATGCGATGTAG
>JBAZZE010000011.1:0-34219 GCA_041658955.1 Candidatus Shapirobacteria bacterium | reverse complement strand
ATGGAGAAAATAACATGATTTCAGCTAACTCATCGATAACAATGACAATGTAGGGCATAGATTGGAAACCTGCTAGATTGTTGTAGCTCTCGATGTTTTTGGCACCGACTTCAGTAAAGGTTTTGTAGCGGTTTTCCATTTCTTTAACTGCCCATTTGAGGGCAGAAATTACTTTTTCTGGTTCGACAATTACCGGAGTTAAAAGATGAGGAATTCCATTGTAAGGTGTAAGTTCAACCCGCTTAGGATCGACCATAATCATTCTCAATTCTGATGGAGATGATCGATAGAGCATGGTAGAGATCCAGGAGTTTACACAAACTGATTTTCCGGAACCAGTTTGTCCAGCAATAAGAACATGAGGCATCTTAGCAATATCGGCAATTCGAGGTTGGCCGGCAACATCTAGACCAAGTGGGACAGAAATTTTTGATTTGGCACCATTCATGGCATCAGAGGCCAAAATTGCCCTAATTGGAACAACTTCCAATGAACGGTTGGGAACTTCGATACCGACTAGTGATTTGCCAGGAATAGGAGCTTCGACGCGAATTTGACCGCCGGGTGCAGCCAAGGCCATAGCCAAATCATTACTAAGGCTGACTATCTTGGCGAGTTTGGTACCTAGAGCAACTTCTAGGGCATATTGAGTGACTGAAGGGCTATTGTTGACATCGGCAACTCGGGCTGTAATACCAAATGACTCTAGAGTTTTCTCGATAGTTTGGGCATTTTTGCGAACATCACCTCGGTCGGCTTTTGCACCAGGAGTATCGTCAAATAATGATAGTGATGGGTATTGCCAAATCTGGGTATCTTTAGATTTTAAGGAAGTGGATGAGGCTTGGTTAGAAGATGGATTTGCTTTAAATACCGGAGCAATATTAACCACCCCTATTTCATCTTTTTCTTTAGTTTGTTTTTGAGAAGTCAATTCGTCTTGAATATAGACCGGGGCCGAGCTCGTTTTGGATTTTTTCTCTTTAACTAATTTTCTGGCTTCGCCAACAGTGTATTTCTTGACTATCAGAAAAATCTTAACTAAGAACTTAATAATTGAACCAATATCAGTGTCGAAAAGAACTACAAACCCGACTATGAATGAAAAAATAAAGATTAAGAAGGTGGGCACTTGTCCAAACAAGGTGAGCACTTGGAGCCAAAAAAAGTCTCCAATAGTCCCCTGTCGGAATAAACTAATAATAGAGATGAACATGACCGAAAATCCCAAAGGGACATTGGCTTCTTTAAGAGGAAACTTCAGTTTTGAAAATGAAAAAGAAATGAGCAATAGCAAAAAAGGCACCATAATAGAGCCAAAACCAAAATACTGCATCAGAATATAGTTGTACTGGGTGGGGATAGGACCTATTTGCAAAAAGGACACGACAGAGATTAAAGTTAGGACAATAAAAAACACAAATAGTATGGTTTGAATTGTCTCTGGCTTGAGCTGAACACGAGGAAATAGACCTCGCTTTTTTCGACCACGTTTGGGCATAAATACAGTATATATTATATTGAGCTTAGTAGGACAACCCAAAGAGCCAACGGTGAGATGATGTTCCGCCGCAACCGACACATTTACCCGATTCTTCTGGAGCATCTAACGGTAAACAACGAGTTGTGGCTCTGGTTTCAGTTTTTATTTTTGCCTCACATTCGGGATTCTCACACCAATGAGCAGAAATAAATCCTCGACTAGTTTCCATGACTTTTTTGAAATCATCATAGCTATCAACTTTGTAAGTGTGGTCAAGAGTAAATTGTTTATGTTTTTCAAATAAACCAACTTGGATTTCTTTAGCTAGTGTGGCAATTGTCGAACTGATTTTGTCAAAAGGTACGGTTATTTTTTCACTAGTATCACGACGACAAATAATGACTGTACCACCATCGACATCACGGTCACCTATTTCAATTCGCAATGGCACCCCTTTTAATTCCCATTTATTAAACTTGAAACCAGCACTTTCACCTTCGCGCTCATCAACTTCGACACGGTAGTTTGTTTTTAATTCTTGAAAAATTTCTTGAGCTTTGACTGCCGCTTTTTCATGAGCCGGAATCGGGACAATAACTACTTGAGTTGGGGCAACAGAAGGTGGTAATACCAAACCATTTACATCACCATGGGCCATAATCAATCCACCTATACTACGGGTAGAAAAACCCCAAGAATTTTGGTGAGGATAAATTTTTTCTCCATTTTTACCCTGAACTGACCAATCGAATGACTTGGAAAAATTCTGACCTAAATCGTGACTGGTACAAGACTGAAGAGACTTACCGTTTGGCATCAAACTTTCAAAAGTATAAGTGTCCCCAGCTCCAGCAAATTTTTCACTGTTACTTTTGCGACCTTTGACACCATAAATTGCTAAGTGCTCGTTGTAGGTTTGTTCGTACATGTTTAGAGCCCACATGACAGTATCCATGTTTTCTTCGTGAGTAGCATGGGCACAGTGACCTTCTTGCCAAAGAAATTCTGAAGTTCTTAAAAATAAATAGGTACGTTTTTCCCAACGAACAATATTGCACCATTGGTTAACTAATATAGGAAGATCGCGCCAAGAGCTGGTCCACTTCTTGTACATTTCGTACATAATGGTTTCGGAAGTAGGCCGAACTGCTAGTTTTTCAGTTAATTCTTCACCACCTCCGATAGTGACGACAGCTAATTCTGGAGCAAACCCAGCGACATGTTCCTTTTCTTTTTCCAAAAAGTGCATAGGAATAAACAAAGGGAAATAGGCGTTTTTGACTCCCCTTTCCTTTATGCGTTTATCCATGAATTGTTGAATAGATTCCCAGAGTGCGTAGCCATAAGGGCGGATAACCATACAACCTTTAACAGGGGCATAGTCAGCTAGTTCAGCTTTGAGGACGACATCGTTGAACCATTCAGAAAGACTTGTATTAAAATCTGCGAGTTGAGTTTTTGCCATAGTTATATTTTAGAATAATTTACCGCCAATAACAGCTTTATCTTTATCTGGAGTGATAAGAATACAGTCTCCATTTTCATCAGGGACACCTAAGGTTAGAGATTCTGACATGAATGGACCGATTTGCCGAGGTGGAAAGTTGACAACTCCTAAGATTAACTTGTTGATTAGCTGATCTTTAGAATAGTGTTTTACTATCTGAACGCTTGAGTGTTTTATGCCTATCTCTACACCAAAATCAATTGTCAGTTTGTAGGCTGGTTTTTTGGCTTCGGGAAAATCTTCAACGGAAATTACTTTACCGACACGAATATCGAGTTTGACGAAGTCATCGTATGTAGCCATAGGTCCATCTAAAAACATTTATAATATTTTTAGGGACCCCTTACGGGATGGTACCACCCTAGATTTTACTTCGTTTCTTCTTAACGGAGAGTTCCGGAACTATTTTCATAGTCACCTCCACGGCGGGATACCGTTTCATAGGTTTTGGTAATTATATCAGATAAAAAAGGCCCGCTCTGTAAAAAATAAATTTTCTACAAAAACGGGCTTACTTTTATAATAGGCCAACTTTTAGCCAATGGCTAGTGGTTTGTGTAACTAAACTTCAATCACTAGAGGTAGAACCATAGGTTGACGTCCAGTCTTACTCAGAATCATTTGTTCAATATGTCCTTGGAGTTGTTGACGGATATATTCAAAGTTAGCCGGAGAACTACTTACTTCTTTGAATTTAGTGCCAATTTCTCTTTTTAGATAATCAATCAGGTCGGTATTGTCTTTCATAAAGACAAAACCACGGGAGAGAATCTCAGGCTCTTTGACTAAGTTTCCAGAAGCTTTATTGACCATCAGGACGACGGAGAACATTCCTTCCTCAGCCAATAATTTTCGATCACGAAGGACAGTGGTACCAACATCACCAATACCTAGACCATCAATCAATACCTTGCGGATGGGATTGTGAAGTTTTTGATCATAGGTGCCATCACTGTAAAAAGTAATGATTGAGTCATCATCAGGATTGATAAACTGATCATCCTTTAGGCCCATGGTTTTGGCCATCGTAAAATAGCTTTTGACATGGCGATAATTACCACCAATTGGCAAGAGAAATTTTGGATTAACTAGTTTAATCAAGAGAGCATGTTCCTTCTGATAGCCATGGCCGGAAACGTGTATTTCCTGTCCTTCACCAGAAACAACTTCGGCACCCATTTTGGAAAGCACGTCAATAAGGTCAAAGATCTTGGAAGTGGTTCCAGGAATATAGTCGGGAGAAGAAAAGATAACTTTATCTCCAGTTTTGATTTTTACTCGATGCTTACCCATAACCATTTTGGAAAGAGCAGAATTTGCTTGAGCAGCAAAACCAGCAACCAAGAAGATTAATTTGTTTTCAGCAAAGTTTTTGACTCGCTCTACCGGCACAATATCGGCATCGGTAATATTTATATAGCCTAACTCTTGGCCAATTTTGATTGCCTTATCAACTGAGTAGCCGACTGTGACGATCTTACGACCAGCACGTTTGGCATATTCGATAGCCTGTCCCCAGCGAATAATATTTGAAGAGATCGTAGTGACAAAAACACGCCCTTTGGCTGTTTTAATATCATGTTCGAATTTTTCGGCAATAGATGACTCCGATGGAGAGAATCCTTCGTGTTCAGACCCAAGGCTATCTGAAAGCAGGGCGATTACCTTCTTTTCACCGTTTCGGGCGATACGACTGTAATCAGTATGCTTGCCATCCAATGGAAATAGATCAAATTTGAAATCTGATCCGTGATAAATAACTCCAATAGGTGTGGTAATTGCAAAATGATTAGTATCGGGAACTGAATGATTTACCCTAATTGTTTCGATACTAAAGGGTCCTGCTGTCAGGGTATCACCAGATTCGTAGACGGTCATTTTGGCTCGGATGTTGGCTTCAACTAGACGACCATCAATAAAGGCAGCAGCCATTCTGGGAGCGAAAACCGGAATATTGGTACCTAAAACCGGCAAAATGAAGCGTAAAGCTCCAATATGGTCTTCGTGACCATGGGTTATAAAGATACCTAAGATACGATCTTTTTTATTATCAAGATATTTGGTATCAGGAATTTGGAGGTCAACTCCAAAATCGTCTTCCTCAGGGAAGCCGACACCGCAGTCTACGATAATAATTTGACTTTTTGATTCATCGCCAGAAGGAATGTACTCATAAACATACATGTTTTGAGTAACGTCACCGAAACCTCCTAGGGAGACAATGCGGACGGAATCCAATTTACTATTGAACTGTCTGACTGGAGATGGAGTTCCACTAAATTGTGATTGAACTGGTAAGCGGACATCTGTTTTTGGTTTAAAATTTTTATTTAACATAAATTTTTACTAATAATTCGCCAGAATTGGCATTCGTTTATTTAAAAAAATGGGATTTGGACTTCTCGCCGGTAACACATTTTCAATGCATGAATACAAATTCAAAAGCTGTATAGACAGTTTAGCAGAGTTTGGAAGCTTACGCAAGTAATGCCACATTATTATTGAAAATACGGGTAAAGGGTAACTAGAAGTACCACGAAAGCTATGGCCAAAAGAAACATTTCAAGTAGAGGAAAAGTGTAGGTACTTTTTTTGGGTTTTTTTACCACTGAGGCATGTAATATTTAACGTTTGTCTCATCAATCACCACGCGTGATTCTTTTCCAGAAAGAATCAAAAGAGCGACCTTACGACAGACGCTTTCAATATTTCTCTTTAAGGTACGAACTCCGGAATCAAACCCTAGAGGACGGACAATATTAAGCCAAACATTTTCAGCGATAACTAATTCATCTTTAGAAAGACCGGCGTCTTTTAAAGCACGGGGCAAAAGATAGTCGCGACCGATACCAATTTTTTCTTCATCATTGTAAGAAGGCATTTGAATAGGTTCCAAACGATCCATGACAGCGGTAGCGATACGAGTGGTGTTGTTACAAGTAGCTACAAAAAAGGCTTGGGATAGATCAAAAGGATAATCAATATAATGGTCAGAAAAACGGTCGTTCTGCTCAGGGTCAAGTAACTCGACAAGTACACCCATGATGGTATTGAGGGCTTCGTCAGCGACGCGGTCAATCTCGTCCAGAAGAATTACTGGGTTACGAGTTTTGGCTTGGGCTAGTCCGCGGATAATGGCACCAGGCTCTGACTCAGGATGAAGGCGGGACTGACCTCTAAGATAGAGGGGATCTCCCAAACCTCCAAATGGAATACGAATAAGTTCGCGTCCCATGACGTTACTAATGGATTTGGCCATGGTGGTTTTTCCAGTACCAACCAAACCAACAAAAAGCAAAATAGGAGCCCGAAGTTTTTGATCTGGATTACGGGCTTTTTGAAGAGCTAATACTGAAATATATTCGAGAATACGATCTTTGACCATTTGAAGTCCATAGTGACCTTCATCTAGTTTTTCTTTGGCATATTGGAGATCGAGAATGTCCTCACCTTCTTTGTACCAAGGTAGGGAAACTACCCAATCGACATATTTACTGGTCGACTGATAGTACTGCCAAAAAGTGTCTTCGGATCGGGCATTTATTTCGAGTTGACCACAAAGTTCAGTCAACTTTTCCGTCATACCTTCAGGAAGTTTTACCGAAGCTGATTTGGCAAGTAGTTTAGCGATGGCTGATTGGGGAGTCAGGGAGGCAGTATCCATATAAAAAGTATACACGAAATTAGAGCGACATTACTCGATACCAACACCGATGCATATCTATGATTTCTGTCTACTTGGCTCAAGCAGGGAATCGGTTGGAGGTGGAAGTAGTTTTTCAATTTGATTATCAATTGGAGCAGCCAACTCATTCATGCAAAGAGCTATGGCATCTTGAACAAGATAAATTGACATCGGCTCGCCTTCTGTACGGACAAAGACTCCCGGAAACTTACTGCTTTCTAATAGTTGGTCAGGTTTTTCTAGCTGATTAACTATTAAATTGGCGAGACCCTCTTCTCGAGTGATAAAACCAAGTTGTCTAAGCAGGGCAACTTTGAATTCTACACTTGGTTCGACTGGTTTTTCACCACCAATATCAACAGGGCTACAGACTGCTGTTTCAAGAAAATAGCGACCATCTTGTTCGTAACAACGACTTAAATAGCCATCTTCACCACGAACTGGAAGTTTTCCTTGTTCATTAAGGTTGTCTAGAATTTGTCTCACATGTGAAGGAGTATCGTAAACAGAGCCTGTCCTGACAACTTCGGCAGCGACAGCATCACCTAAACTAAATTGTGATAAAGCAATGTTGTAAGAAGCAGCACCGGCAATATGCCCGTCCCGTTCAGTAGGCTTATCTAGAGTGGAAAGTATTGTTTGAATTAAGTTTGGACTAGGTTCGCGAGCCAAAATTTTATTCATCTCATGATGTAATCCACCTACAGCTATACTTTTTGCAGACATAGTTTATTGTTTTTGATAATAATCTCAGTTTAGCATATGGAAAAAATACCCCTATTTCTAGGGGTATTTAATTATTTCATAAAAATATTAACGGCAACTCCGACCTTTGGGATCAGTTATCTTGCCTCGACATTTTTTACCACCAGTACAATCATTGTCACTAATGCATGTTGCGAGTGGTGTAGAAGAAGTACATTTTCCAGATACACAATATCCACTTTCGCAAGTTGAATCAAAATTACAAGCGCTTCCAAGCTTAGATTTTGGAGGAGCAGTACATTTTCCAAAGGAACACTTACCGCTGGCACAAACACTATTGACAAGACAACCTTCCCCAGCAAGACGATTGTTTTCACTATAGGCACACTTTCTGTTTGGAAAATTGCCAATACAATGTGTGCTTGCACAATCACCGTCTAGATTGCAGGATGAGCCATTTGCTTTTTTTATGACAGTTGGTTGAGGGGCGACACACTTACCAGATGTACAAACTAGCCCGGAACATTGACTAGAAGATGTACAACTTTTTCCCACAGGATTGGCGACACAACCGTTTGAAGTGCACACATCTGTTTTATTTGCACAGCCACGGAGGCGGCAAGCAACTTCTTCCGGCTTAGCGCAACCACCATTATTATCCTTACAAATTAGTCCAGCAGGACAACCTTTAGGACAACCTGCAGAAGGACCCGTTGAACATGCCAATCCAGAGACTACACAGCTACCACCCGAACTAACGTATTTACCAGCCTGACAACTACAGTTTGATGGATGATTACCAGCAGCTCTGTTCCGAATGTCCTGATTGTTTAAGGCTAACTTCCCAGCAAAAGGTAGGGCAACCGCCATCAGAACTAAACCAATGATCAATGGAATTGAGGCTAAACCTTGTGAAAATTTCATGATTATAACGATATATTAATAACTAAGTAAACACCTGGCATCTCATAATTTCAATATGTAAGATTTATTTCTAAATATTTTTGACCAAAAAAATACCCCTATTTCTAGGGGTATTTTAGATTGATAAATTATTTATCTTCTAGGTCTTTGGGGGCCGCGGGAAGCAAAGTTACGGAAGCCACCTTGTTGGCGATCACGATCAAATGGGGGTCTTTCTGATCTTTGAGGCATGGCATCCGGATTACCAGGATGAGCCTTTTTGAATTCAGGAGAAGCTAGTTTAATCTGGTGGTTATCATTGTAACCAGCAATTACAACCTTAAGAGTGTCACCAACTTTAATGATGGTACTTGGATCGGAGACAAATCCCCCACTAAGCTCGGAAACATGAAGAAGAGCTTCGCGACCAGGAAGGAACTCAACAAATGCCCCGTAGGCTTCGACTCGAGTGACAATTCCATCATATTCTTCACCAATTTGAACTTCCTTGATCATGGCTTCGATCTCGGTAGCACAGGCATCTATTTTTTCCTGATCTATGGCAGAAATTGAGGCTCTACCCTCATCATCAATGTCGATACCGACACTGTATTTTTCCATAAGGGCTTTGATGGTTTTTCCACCAGAGCCGATAACTTCACCAATTTTGTCTTCTGGCAAAGTGATCATCTTAATCTTAGGTGCATAGGCAGAAAGTTGGGCACGTGGTGCTGCTAAGACAGAATCCATTTTATCGATAATCTGCAACCGTGCTTTGGTAGAAGCAGCAAAAGTATCAACAATCATTTGGTAACTTAAACCGGTTCGTTTGATATCCAATTGAATAGCGGTAATACCAGTACGAGTTCCAGTGATTTTGAAATCCATGTCGCCCCAGTGATCTTCAATCCCGGCAATGTCAGTTAAGAGAACGTATTTGTCGGTTTCGTCAGAAATCATGCCTACTGAGATTCCGGCGACTTTGTCCTTGATAGGAACACCAGCATCCATAAGTGACATGGTGGATCCACAAGTGGAAGCCATGGAACTACTTCCATTTTGGGAGAGTACTTCTGAAGTCAAAATTATGGTGTATGGAAATTCGTCGATAGTTGGTATGACTGGTACCAAAGCTTTTTCGGCTAAGGCTCCATGACCAACTTCGCGACGTCCAGGGCGACCAAGTCGACCTGTTTGGCCAGTTGAGTATGGACCAGCAGAGTAATAGTGAATATATCTTTTAGTAGTTTCACCATTGCTGTCTTGAAGGTATTGCTGTTCACTTATTGGTCCTAGGGTAGTTACTGTAAGTGCTTGAGTAAGTCCTCTTTCAAATAAGGCGGAACCATGGGTACAAGGGAGATAACCAGCTTCGATATTCAATGGTCTGATTTCATCAAAAGCTCGTTTGTCGTAACGGCTACCATTTAGGGCAGCTTTACGAAAATGTTTTTGAACAACCAAATCAACTGCTTCTAAAACAGTTGCTTCTGAAGTGACTCCGGATTTGATATCCTCAGACAGCTCTTCTTTGGCCTTGTCTTTGAGCAATTCCTCTCCAATAATGTGAGCCCCATCGAGGCCTTCTGACATAAATTTTTCGATATCTTTTTCCAAGATTTTTTCAATCTTGTCCATTAACTCAGTACTAGGTAGTTGAGGAACAAAATCAATTTTTTTCTTGCCGTAATTTTTGGAAAATTCAGAAAGTTGAGAATTTATCTTTTGACCCAAGTCCATGGCTTCTTTCATGGCCAAAAGCATGGTCTCGTTATTGATAATATTTCCCTCAGCTTCGATCATGTTTACACCTTGTGAGTCATGACAGATAAGGAGGTCTAACTCTGATTTTGATAGATCTAGTAGAGTTGGGAAAGAAATCAGCTGTGATTCTACTGATGACATTCTAATGATAGATACAGGTGCATTAAAAGGAATATCTGAAATTGAAAGAGCAGCCGAGACAGCTAAAAATGCAGGAATTATAAGGTCAGTTTCTTTATCGTTACTAAGTACTGAGATGATTACCTGAACTTCGTTTTTGAATCCTGCTGGGAAAAGGGGACGAATAGCTCTATCAATAATACGACCATTTAAAATTGAAGCATCAGTACCACCACCATCACGTTTCATCCATTTACCACCTTTTATCTGACCACCAGCATAAAGCTTGTCTTGAAATTCAACCGATAAAGGAAAGTAATCTTTAGTGGTATCTAGTCGACCAAGCACGACTGTTGCAAGTACCATAGTTTTACCCATTTGAGCGGTAACTGAGGCGTTTGCTTGAGGAGCGAGATGTCCAGAAGAAAGAGTAATGGTTTTATCACCAAGATTGATGATGTGTGAAATCTTATCCATGTAAAAATAAATTTAATAATATCCCTAATTGTATCTTATTTCTTAAGGCCGAGGTCTTTGATGATCTTAGAGTAACGTTCAGGATTGTGAGCGGAAAGGTAGCGGAGAAGTCGTCGGCGCTTAGCAATTTTGCTAAGAAGTCCACGCTTGGCTGGGGAATCGTGTTTGTTGTCACCGAGATGGCCTTGAAGTTTTTCGACTTCTTTGGTCAAAATGGAAACTTGAATTTCTGGGGAACCGGTATCACCCTTAGCTTGGGCGTACTTAGTAATAATGTCTTTTTTCTCTTCAGTAGTTAATGCCATGATTAGAAGTGCTTAATTCGGTGAAAAATTAATGATTTGGAATGGCTCCCAAATGACCGATTTAAGTACAGACGGATTATATCATATACAGCCATTACCGGCAGTTTAGAAAATTACATGACGTTTTTACCACGAGGTATTCCAACCTGAAACGAACCCTTGATTTTACACTCGCGACATACCGGCATGTTTGCATGTCCGGGACAACTGAAAATAGCTGAAAGTGTTTCCATATAGAAAGATATTCGGGCATTATGGATGATGGTTCTTTCAGGACAAGCACCCGGGGCGTTCTGAGTAACTATCTGATGAATGAGATTATCGGCTGCGGCGGCAATTTGTTTTCTTAAGTCATCATCGGATTCTGCCATATGACTATCTAATTATAGGAGCATCATCTTCGACGCATAACTAATGTTTATTAATATTGGTCGAATAAAGACAACCAGTTGGCATATTAAGTTTTCCAAATATCTGTTTCTTTTTCGCTTTGGGAACGTGGCTTGCTTCTAATGACTAGAGCACTACCTGTGGCCACAACCAAGTCTTTACCAGCCATGACTAATCCTACAGTACCACCGACGTTGACATCTAAAATGTATTGACCAAGATCAGCAACCCGATTTCCTGGGCGGGGTACACCAGCTTTCTCGTAGATACTTTGTTCAGGAGGAAATGATTCAGTACCAGTAACGTTTGCTAAAACAGTTTGCTTGGTAGCTTCGGCTATCTTCTTTAGTCTATCTACTTGACCTATTAGAATCATATTTATATTTAGGCGGTAGGAGTAGGATTGGGCTGGATGGGATTAGACATCAATCCAGGAGTGATTCCACCGGATTTTTCAATGTTCTCAATTGGAACTTGATTGACTGGAGCTGTTGGGGCAGCTGGGGTTTCTGGTTGAGTAGCTCTTAGACAGATAGCGCCAGCTTCAAAGCTTTCTGGAGATACGTTGACAGAGAAAGACTGAGTCGCAACTCTAAGTCCGATCAAAAGATCTTTACCTGAATCAATATCCAACTCAAGGCCAATCATTGGCAAGAGGAAAGTGAAGATCTCGGAAAATGGAGCATCAGGATCAATTAGTGAGGCTTTTGCCCAAGCTTTTGAAGTATTTGTAGGTGAAATATAAATCCAGTTACCTTTACTAGTAATACTAGCATTGGCACCTAGAGCAGTTTCATCACCTAGCATAAAGCAGACATCAGCACCACTTCCATCATTGTTAATGATGATTTTGTCGTTATCGATTTTTGGTGCACCAGTTTTGGTCTTAACAACCAAGTTTAATCGCCCACCATCATCGTTATAGGAAACTTGTTCGATTTGATCTAAAGGATATTCCAAAGAGACCATTAGGTCACTAGTGGAAATAGTCTCAGAAATCAATTCAAGACCACTTAACTTACTATAGTTCTGATCAGTTTTTTGGGGACAATAGACACGGACTTCTTTACCTTTCTTTTTAAGAGCTATAGCCAAACCCAAGGCGGCACCTATACTATCAACACTAAGAGTAGGAGCAACGATTAGAGCTGATTTGGCTCCACTTACTAAAGACTGAATATCAGTAACATTATAATTTTTCATGTTGGCCTGCTTTACAACAGAATAATTAATAGATTGAGTAGAAGCAAACAGATTAGTGTCTGATCTATTCATTATTATTTCTTATAGGATATTATAACATCGTTTATCTTAAAGTCAACATAAGGCTTAAAAGTCATGCCACACTCAGCCCCAACCTTAACTTTCTCGACGATGCTCTTAGCTTGATGGATACCATCAACTTTTGTGTCTTTGGTTATTTTTTCATCGTGACGTAAATGAATCAAGTCACCTTTGGTGAATTCACCTTTAGTTACTTTGATTCCAGCAATACGGACTTTATCAATCTTGAACTCGGCAATAATAGTCCCCTCACCTAGAATAGTTTCTTCAATGGTAGGATCCATCATCTTTAATACTTGAGACTGAATATTCTCAATAATTTCGTAAATGACTTTTGACTGTATTATGGTTACCTTTTGGTTCTCTGCAAGGTTCTGGATAAAACGAGGTACATTAACATTGAAAGCAAAGACTTGGGCTTTGGCGGCTTGAGCTAAAAAGATATCGTTATCAGTGACTGCGCCAACAGAAGCGGAAATAACCCGAACATCATCGCTAAAACTATTCTTAAGCGCTTCAAGAGTTCCTTCAACGTCGGCTTTGATAACTATAGGTAGTTGGATTAAGTCAGAATTGGCTGGATTGGCCTTTTTTGCTTCTACAACAACTTTTTCGAACTTGACCGGAGTGATAAGTGAACCAACAGCTGGGACTTTTTCAAAACCGAGAATTTCGACTGGGGTTGAGGGAAAGGCTTCAGTGATTGGCTTGCCAGATGAATCCAACATGGCTTTAATTTTGCAAAAAATGTCATGGGCGTAAACTACATCACCAAGGTGGAGAGTACCGTTTTTAACGATAACTGAAGCAACTGGACCTCGAGCTTTGTCGAGTTTAGATTCAATAATACTGGCTTCTAATGGTAACTCAGGGTGATTTTCTAGTTCCATAATTTCAGCATGAAGTAAAATGCTTTCCAAAAGTTCATCGATTCCAGCACCAGTTTTGGCGGAAACAGGGATTACAGGAACTTGTCCACCGTAATCTTCAGGAGTCAAATCGGCTTCAACTAGTTGGCCTTTGATTTTTTCAGGTGAAGAACCATCAAGATCAATCTTGTTCATGGCAATGATTACCGGAAGAGAGGACTTTTTGATTTCAGCAATACACTCTTTGGTTTGGATCATGACACCATCAACCGCAGAAATTACTAAAACTACCAAGTCAGTAACATTGGCTCCACGAACCCGCATATTACAAAAAGCAGCGTGGCCAGGGGTGTCAATAAAGGTTATTTTGCCTTTTTTACCATTTTTCAGACTGACTTCAGTTTGATATGAGTTGATATGTTGGGTAATACCACCGGCTTCCTTGGCAGCCACAGTAGCATGACGAATCTTGTCTAAGAGTGAAGTTTTGCCATGGTCGATATGACCCATAACGGCAACAATTGGTGGTCGGAATTTATTGGTATTTTCTGGCATAGTTTTGATACCATAAATGATATTTTATATACCTATATAAAAGATCTATAAAATATGATTTATGATTTTTGGATAAATCAGTAAATCGGAAAATCTATGAATTATATACCAAAATAGGGGGAAATCCTAAGAACCTGTTTATATTCTCCGTATTCGGCTACAATGTTTAGTTTTTGGCTCCTTGGACTTTGATTTCGAGGTCACAAAGAATTCCAGCAAGTCGGACATTCTCACCACCAGCACCAATAGCTAAAGCTAATTGATCCTCAGGTACTTCGACTACTGCTAAACCATCTTTAATGGAGATTACTTTGACGTTTTCAGCTGGCGAAAGAGCATTAGCAATGAATTGCTGAAGACTCTTAGAATAGGCAATAACATCGACTTTTTCAATACTAGGAAGTTCACCAAGAACAGCTTGAATACGACTTCCTTTTTGGCCAATACAAGATCCAACTGGGTCTACTCCTGGTTGGGAAGAAGAGACGGCAACCTTAGTACGTTCACCAGAAGATCGGGCAACTTTTTCGACGATGACAGTGCGGTTACCGACCTCAGGAACTTCTCGGGAGAATAATTCTTTGATGAAATCAGGATCCTTTCGGGAAAGAATAATTTCTTTACGACCAGTTTCATCTTCAGAGATTGATTTTAGGAGAAAAAGTTTCTTGTCACCTAAATTAAGATTTTCATTACGAATTTGCTCATCTTTAGGAAGAATAGCTTCAGTTTTTCCAATACCAACATTGGTTTTATAAGGATCCATATGAAGAACAACTCCAGCCACGAGTGAACCTAATTTTCGTTGATATTCAGCGATAATAGTACCCCTTTCTGCTTCACGAATTTTTTGATCGATGACTTGCTTGGCTGTCATAGCCGCAATTCGACCAAAACCCGGAGGAGTAACATCCACTCGCTTATCACCATCGGTTTGAAATATGGAGAAAGAGCCACTACTTGGAGTGATTTCGACTTCAAATGTAGCCTCATCACTGACTAAATTACCATGTTCTTTTTGGTCACGCTTGTAGGCGGAGATTAAACCTTGTTCAATGGCATCAAGAATTTCCTGAGGATCAATATTACGTTCACCGGCGATTTGAGCGACGGCGGCAGCGAATTCAGTTTTTGGTAGTTTTTTAATATCCATATTTTTTATTTTTGTTAATAAAAAAGGGGACGACAAGTCCCCCATTCCAATTAACACAACTAACTAAGGGATTATACCAGAAATGGAACTAAAGTCCTAGTTCCCGAATAAGCTCTTTTTGGCGAGCGTTCAGCCTAGAGGGAACGACAATATTGAGACGAATATAGAGATCACCCTGACCATATCCATTTACATCACGAATCCCTTTACCACGTAATCTAACCAAAGTACTCGGTTGAGTCCCAGGTTTGACCCGAATCTTTAAAGGTTCTTGTAAGGTAGGCACTTCGATTTCGGTACCTAGGGCAGCATCAGCAAAAGAGATGTCGAAACTCACAAAGACATCATTACCATCGCGTTTGAAAATTTTATCGGGTAATACATCGATATAAAGTATAAATTCATTGAATCTGATTCGCTGACCATCGTCAACGCCAGCGGGAATTTTGATACTGCGGCGGTGGCCATCAATATCAACTTCTTTTTCACAACCTAAGGCTGCATCGAGAAAACTAACTTGAATTTTGTAAGTTGGTATCTGTCGGGCCCGAGAGTTGCCGCCACCCATATTGGCTCCGAAGAATTGTTCAAATATATCAAAAGGGTTGCTAAATCCACCAAAGTCGAATTCCTGACCACCAAAAGGATTGGCACCACTATTACTTTGCCAAGAATAGCTAAAAGGTCCATTTTGAGAAGTGTGGGTAGTACCACCAAAACCACCAGAGGATGGGTCAAAAGCGGCATGGCCAAATTGGTCATAAGCACTTTTTTTCTGTTCGTTACTTAAAACTTCGTAGGCTTCGTTTATCTCTTTAAATTTTTCTTCTGCATCAGGTGCCTTATTTCGGTCAGGATGGTTTTGCATGGCCATTTTCCGATAGGCCGCTTTAATCTCATCCTTACTAGCACCCTTTTTTACACCCAGAGTTTCGTAGAAATCTTTTTTCATAACTTTGCTTCCAATTGTTTGATTTTACGCAATCTTTGCAGATTTCCAAGGGCCATATAAACGGTGTAGACCAATGCTGCTCCAGCGGTAAGAATTATGTAAAGACGAATTGTATGAAGGTAGAGGAATAAATTCACAGCGACGATAGCTGCTAAGTTAAAAGTAGCTGCTTCAACAGCATAAATAATTTTATCTTGTCGCAGACTTTGAATTTGGAATTCTATACTTTTCATGCTTTAAATATACTCCCCGAACCTAGAAATTGGTCCGGGGAGTAAGTTAGTTACTTAACTATTTCACCTTCTTCAGCCTCCGGTTTGGCACCTTTTTTAGCCTTTTTATCAGTTGGTTCTTCTGTTTGAGGTTCAGCTGATGGCTCTCCTGCTGGAGGTTGCTGTTGTGAATAGATGGCAGCACCTACTGTTTGTAGAATTTGATTGAATTCTTCACTAAACTTGTCAAACTCATCTCGTTTGACTTCAGTTTTGGCGAGCAATTCCTTACCGTCCTTAATTTTATCTTCAATAATCTTCTTATCTTCAGGTTTGACCTTGT
This sequence comes from Candidatus Shapirobacteria bacterium, assembly GCA_041658955.1. Taxonomy (GTDB): domain Bacteria; phylum Patescibacteriota; class Microgenomatia; order UBA12405; family UBA12405; genus UBA2283. The sequence goes on along the minus strand of JBAZZE010000011.1, from coordinate 17,512 downwards.
CAGCGAAGTCCTTAAGAGTCTTTTCGCCGGAGAAGATGGTAGCATCCAGCTTATTTCTAGCCTCGGCCAGACCTTTCTTTTCTTCGTCTTCACGAGCATGGGCTTCAGCATCTTTTTTCATTTGCTCAATCTCTTCATCTTTGAGGTTGGTAGCATTTTGAATAGTGATGCGTTGTTCCTTGCCAGTGCCTTTATCCTTAGCGGACACACTCAAGATACCATTACTATCGATATCGAAAGTAACTTCAATTTGGGGGGTACCACGAGGTGCTGGTGGGATCCCATCGAGTATAAATCTACCGAGTGACTTGTTGTCGGCGGCCATAGGTCGTTCACCCTGAAGAACATTGATCTCGACTTGAGGCTGGCTATCAGAATAAGTGGTAAATATTTGTGATTTCTTGGTAGGAACGGTAGTATTTCGATCGATAAGTGGGGTACGAACGCCACCAGCTGTCTCGATTCCAAAGGTTAGTGGAGTGACATCGAGAAGGACTATGTCTTTGACCTCACCAGTCAGAACTGCTCCTTGAACAGCAGCTCCGATAGCCACGACTTCGTCGGGGTTAACGGTGGTATCAAGATCTTTACCAAAGAAGTCTTTAACTACTTGTTGGACTTTAGGCATGCGGGTCATACCACCGACCATAACCACATCTGTAATTTCTGATTTACTGACCTTGGCATCCTTAAGACATTTTTCAACAGGTCCAATAGTTTTTTGGATAAGATCATCAACCAATTTCTCCATTTCAGATCTGGTCAACTTAACGGTCAAATGAAGAGGATTGCCGTCTCTTTGGGTGATAAATGGAAGGTTAATGTCGGTTTCCTGAGCAGTTGAAAGCTCAATTTTGGCTTTTTCAGCTGCTTCACGCAGACGCTGAAGAGCTTGAGGATCGTTGCCAAGGTTGACTCCCTGTTCTTTTTGGAAGTTATCAATTAGCCAATGAAGAATTTTTTGATCAAAGTCATCTCCACCTAAGAAAGTATCTCCATTAGTAGCTTTGACTTCAAAGACACCATCACCAATTTCGAGGATTGAGATATCAAAAGTTCCACCTCCAAGATCGTAAACAGCCACCATGCCTTTCTTTTTCTTATCAAGACCATAGGCTAGTGCCGAAGCTGTTGGTTCATTCACAATTCTTTCTACCGTTAAACCGGCTATTTCTCCGGCTTGCTTGGTTGCCTGGCGCTGGGAATCATCAAAGTAGGCAGGAACAGTAATGACGGCTCTGTCGACTTTTTCACCTAGATATTTTTCAGCATCAGCCTTACATTTACTCAGAATCATGGCGGATATTTCTTGAGGGGTATAGACTTTACCTTCGATCTCGACACAAGCCATTTTGTCTTTACCAGCAACTATTTTGTAAGGAGCAATAGAAATGGTCTTGACTACTTCCGGATCATCTATGCGGCGACCCATGAGACGCTTGACACTAAAGACAGTGTTTTTGGAATTGAGAACCATTTGGCGTTTGGCCAAATCACCGACAAGTTTTTTAACAACTTCGACAATAGATGGAATAGTGTTTCGACCTTCAGAACTAAAGATTACTTTGGCTGTGCCTCCTTCCATGACAGCGACACAGGAGTTGGTGGTACCAAGATCGATACCGATGATTTTGTTTGACATAATATTTTTTAAATAAAATAATAATTTAATTGGTGAGTTGATCTTTTTTACCGACGATGACTTGAGAGGGGCGGATGACCTGGCCATTTAGGCTATATCCCCGCTTCTCGACTGAGATAATCTGGTTGTCTTCCCCTGGCGCGGTAGCGATACACTCCATGGTTTCCGGATTAAACTCAGTGTCGGTTTTTATTTCAGTTAAACCTTCAGAGGTTAGGATACTAACAAATTTATCAATAGTTATTTTGAGACCATCGTCTTTGAGATGTCCGTAAGTAAGGTATAAATCATCAAGTACATTGATCATTTTAGTAATGATGCTAACTGTGGCCAAGGTGACATACATCTGGCGCTGGGCTTCGATGCGTTTTTCTAAATTAGCGTAGTCAGCCAAAGATCGGGCTAACTTTTCCTTGAGTTCTTGGACCTCAGTAGATGTGTCAAGTTTAGGACTCTTGTTTTTCATAGTATTAACGGGAAATTGTAGATAGTAGATCAGCAAAATAGTCGACTACAGGAATGATACTTTGGTAGTGACATCGGGCGGGACCAACAATACCAACGATGCCTCGATGTGGACCGGCTTCGTAGGTCTGATAGACAAACCCACAAGGTTCGAGATGCTCAAGCCCAAGATCTTCACCGATTAAAAGATGAATGACTTGTTCGGAAGTGCCACGATTGGAACCACCAGAGCGGGAAACAATATCAAACCAAAAATTGTTATTGTCGATGAGAGAAAGTACAGTCTTAGTGACATCAATGTTGAAAAACTCAGGTTCTTCGAGCAAATTGCTAGCGCCATAACTGTAGATACTGCCATGATCTGTTGTAGAAATAGCCATTGCCCGAGTACGGACGGCTAATTCACGGGTGGCTTCTTTGAGGAGCTTATCAAATTCGTTGCGATAATCCCAAACTTTTTCCTTGACACCAATTTCTTCAGTGACACTCATCGACTTAGGAGTCATGAGGTTGCGGACATAATATTTGAGACCCATTGAAGTGGGCATACGTCCGGCTGAAAGGTGGGACTTCTTGAGGTATCCCAATTGGGTCAGAGAAGACATTTCATTTCTAATAGTCGCCGATGAAATTCCCAAACTAAATTTTCTTTCCAAGTTTTCGGAGCCAACTGGTGCAGCGCTATCGATAAACTCTTCGGTAATACATTTGAGAATTTTTATTTGACGTTGGGTTAGGTCGGCCATATTAGCAATATAATAGCGAGACTGCTAACAGGTGTCAAGTGGATAATCTAACGACGAACAAAGACTATAAATAAAGCTAAAATAAGCCCGACATTAAGAGCGGTTATCTGGCCAAAATACTGAAGCAATAGAATAGAAATACAAAATGTGGTTATCAGCAGACACCTCCGTATGCTAGCGTTAAAAATTCGAAGAGTAGTAAATAGAGCACAAAACAACACCACAAAAAAACCGACTACAGATAAAAGATTATCGGGAGAAAAAATGTTTAGTAATAGTGCCAATAAAGACCAAAATATAAAGGCGAAAATTTTATTCAGGAAGGGCATGGGAGATACTGTCTTCAATCTTTATTTTGTCAATTACTTTTTGGAGTTTTTTAGTACGAGTACTACCGACTTCGTCATATTGTTTGTGAAGACTATCGATTCGATCACCTAATTTGCCAAACTCTTCATTGTATTTTTCGAATTCTGTTTCAAAAATTTTAATCTGAGCGATAATACCTTTGACATTTTTCTGGAAACGGAAGTTTTCATAGGCTTGGCGAACCATCCTCAAGATCGCCGTAAAACTAAATGGTCCGGCAAAAACAATCTTTTTATTAAAGGCTTCTTCCAAAATATGAGGGAATTTTTCATAAATAAAGCTAAAAATCATTTCATTGGGTATAAAGACGACGACAAAATCAACAGTATTATCTTCTGGGTTAATATAATTTCTGCTGGAAACATCGGTGATTTTTCGCTTGATGTCTGATTCAAATGACTTGAGAAACTGAGCTTTTTGATCGAGATTTTCAGTTTCACTCATCTTAACGATATTGGCATAGGGAAACTTAGCATCAATATTGATCTTGGTTTTGTCTGGTAAGTATATGGTGAAATCCGGTCTCCCCTGTTCAAATGACTCTTGCTTACTATAATCAGTCCCAATGACGAAGCCTGATTGCTTGAGTAAATCTTCGGCAACTTTTTCACCAAAAGCTCCCCGCATGCGGTCACTACTTAAAGTACGTTTTAGTCCTTCAGTAGTAGCGGATAGTTCCTTGGTAATTTTGCTGGTACTTTCAATGGCATCACGTAGACCGGTAAAGCTACTAACCCGCTCTCTCTCGACACTGTTTAGTTGATCTAAGACTTGCTTGACCATTTTTTCGATTGAGTCTTTTTTGTTCAACAGATCGATCTGACTTTGTTTGTTTTTATCGTCTAACTTTTCATTGGCTTGTTTGACGAGAATATCGATGGCATTATTGATATCGATTTCAACTGGTTTTTGCTTACTTTGACGATAGAGAATATAGCTCAAGATGGCAAGAATTAGGATGAGGAGTAGATATACCGGAGTCATTACACTATTGTATACTAATCGCTAATGCGTGATTTACTGGATAAGGGATTAAATCAAGCCGAGACTGCAGTCGAAAATGTTATGGTAGTTGACTTGAGCAAATTTACCGAGGATAAAAGATTGGGCGACGGATTAAGGTGGATTATTCAGCTGAAGGGATTTAATCGACAGGACAGGTTAGAAAAAAGGAATGATGAAGTCGCTAGTGGAGCGACAGGTTCGATATCACATAGAGAAATTTCTCAAGGGGCTATTATAGTTACCGATGATCTACCCATGGATGATGATATTCTAGGTGACAATGATGTCCAGATTAGAATTGATACCCCGGATACAAGAGGATTAGTAAAAGATGACAATGGAGATGTTTTTTTTGGAGCAGTCGATAAGGTGTATAAGTTAGATAAGAACGACTTACGCATAAAAGAAGTCCCCCTGAAGAGTAGTTGGCTGGCTTTTATCCACTCAATTTCAATTTCTCCAGATCAAACTAGATTGCTGGTAACTTCAGCGGGATTTGATCGAATTATCGAATTCGATATTGCATCTGGTCAACCAACTTACACTTGGAACGCCTGGGAAAACGGTTTCGATAAGTCATATGCAACTAAAGCGCCAATTAATATGACTATAAATTCGGCAGACTATAGTTCAGGCCTAGGGTTACCTCCAGGGCTAAGAACAGCCTTTCCAAATAGTTCCATCTATGCTGGTGAGTATATATTGGCAACATTTTTTCATCACGGATTTGTCAAAATTGATAAGACAACCAATACAGCCGTAAGCTTAGATGAAAACCTAAAACACCCTCATTCAGTCACCACTCTTTCAAACAGCCAAATAATGGTTACGGATACCGGTAATGGAAGGGCTGTTGTATACAACGAAGAGTTTGGAAGAAGTGCGGTCTTGGATTTTACTAATTTGCCACAGATAGAATCGGCACGAGGTATGGAGTGGCTACAACAAGTAAAGGAAGTAACCGGCTACCCTGGACTTTACACAGCCATTGATTCAAACCGGGAGTCAATTTATCTTTTTGATCTTCAGAAAAAATTAATTAGAAAAGCAAAAATTCAAAGTAATTGGGTTTTACAAGAAATGGAGGTACTGTTTTAAGATCCGCTTATAGTAAGTGATGGAGGTGATTTGAATTACGACAATTATCACCAATTATGTTGAATTCAAATGAAATAATTTTTTGATAAGTATCCTTGATTAAGTTTTTAAGGTTGGTTATTTGCTCTTCAGTAATATCAAATTCCCGACGGATAAAAGTTTCTTTTTGTTTACTCTTTTCTACAAAATCGATAGTGCCTTTGACAACATTGTATTTGAAATTTGGATCGAGAGTGGCCAGCAGTTTGTAGAATACTAGTTGACGGAAGTAGTCGCCATCGGGAGAAAGTTCTTTATATTTCCCATCGGGATTACCAGTCTTAAAATCTATTACTTCAACTTGGTTTTTATCCAAAATGTTGACTAAATCGATTTTTCCAGTGATAGGAATGTCATCTAGGTGAACATGGCTTGATCGAAAATTATGTTCGGTTAATCTATGAATGCTTGTGTCTATTGGGTAATTTTTTAAGTAACTAGTCAGCACTTCATGACCTTTTTTAAGACTTTCCTGATAATCAGATAACGGTAGTTGTTCGGACAGGAGGACCCGATCAAAAGTTTCAATGACATTTGGCTTACCTTGATAAGCAACTGAGAGGGCGGCGTGTATAGCCGTGCCAAAACTGCTAAATTTATTCCTAGACTGAGGGATTAGCAGGATAGTGGTGTGATAGAAACAAAAAGGACAGCGTAAATATGAATTGAGATGGGTGACATTGAAGACATATTCGGTGGCAAAAAATTCAGTAAGATATTTTTTAAGACTAATGGATTTGATAGAAGTAGGCCCAGTGGGATTAAAAATTGTTTCCAAAGATTGAGTTTGGGTGGTGGAGGGAGGGGTGATTAATTCAATTAGTTTTGGGTCAATCTCAGATAAAAATACGGAAGGCAACTGATCACGAAGTGAATTATTTTTGGAAGCATAAGAAATATAAATCTGGGACTTTGCCCGAGTCAGAGCGACATAAAATAGTCGGCGTTCTTCTTCATTGGCATCATTTAGTTCAGTTGAAAGTTCGGTCCGAATAATTCCTGGTGGTAGCTTAATGGTGGAACGATCAGGATTATTACCCCATTTTTTATCTAGAGCCTGAATAATAAAAACATGGCCAAATTCCAATCCTTTGGCCCGATGAGCAGTCATGAGGGCTACTGAAGTGGCGGTGTCAGAGATAAGTGGTGGACAGGATAACGGCACCTGATTTTCAGAATACAGATCGAGTCTTTGTAAAAATTTTTCCAGAGTAAACTTTTCTTCTAGACAAAGACGTTTGAGTTCTCCGTAAAAAGTATGGAGTTGGTTGAGGATAGAAATATTTTTTTGTGAAAGGCAGTACTTCAGAAACTTAAACTTACGAATGGTGATGTTGAAAAATTTGTCGAGATTATATCTTTCCAGCCGGACTCTGGCCCGAGCAAGGCGGAGGTTAAATTTTTTGAGTTTTAGCTGAGACTTTTTAGAAATTGGTTCGCCTTTGGTGAGATGGAGTAAGTCCAAGGCATCAAAGTTGACAAACTCCGAAGCCAAGATTGGATAAAGTAAAGATTTATCACTGGGGTTGAGAATTAATTTAAGTAGATTGATGAGGTGAATGATTGGTTTGCTTTCAAGGATATTCTGTTCTGATGGTAGGTAAAATGGGACTTGAAGATGATTGAGAATTTCGAGAAGATCGTTTACATCACGGTTATTGCGATAAATTACGGCAATTTCGCTGGCAGGTACGCCAGAATCAAGTAACTCTTTTATTTTTGAGCCAACCAAAAAATTTTCTGAAAGTGGACTGTCGGCAATTGTCAGGTTAACAGGGTTAGTATCGGTGGTAGTGGAGCTGACTAAATTTTTATCGATGGTCTTGATGAGATTTCCGAGACGATTTTGATTGTGGTTGATGACCGACGCGGCTGTGTCCAAAATTAGCTGATGGCTACGATAATTGTTGGTTAGAACTATGGGGTCAACTTGATATTTGGTTAAAAATGTTTGCAGATTTTCGAGTGACGCGCCCTGAAATCGAAAGATCGACTGATCATCATCCCCCACTACAAAAATATTAGGGTGGTCAAAATAATTGCCAAGTAACTCGATGATTTGGTTTTGAGAAGAGTTGGTATCTTGGTATTCATCAACCAACATATATTGAAATTTTTCTTGATATTCCAGAAGTAAATCTTGTTTTTCTTTGAAAGCATTGAGGACAAAAAGTATCATGTCATCAAAGTCATAGCGACCACGATCTTTTAAAGTCTGCTGGTAGTCGATATAAAGACTTAACAGTTCTTGTTGCTTGGGGATGTTTTTTTGATAACTATCATATAGATGAAGCAGAGCATTTTTAAAGTTTATTGCTGGATTTTTGGCAGCACCTATATCGTAACCTCCATTTTGAAAAAGTGTTTGATGGTAAGAAATAAGGGTAGTGATAGCATCAGAAAGATTGGGGATTTTTTGAAGTCCACTTACTAAACTAAGTAAATCTGGTTCTAGAGTTTTACCAACCCTTAGTAGTTTTATTTTTGAAAAAATATCAGCACTTTGGTCTATAAAATATTTCTCAGAATCGATGAGAGATTGGAACGTATCAGGACTAATACTTTCTCGTTTTAAGTTTTGAAGACGGGAACCAATTTCACGTAAGTAAAAATATTTATCACCCCAGGGTTTGAGGACAGCACCATCGGGAAGATGGTCAATGATCTGTCTAAAAATTTCTATTTGCTCCAACTGATCAACTACCTTAGCCCCTTTACCGAAAATAAAAAATTCTGGGTGGGTTTGGATAACTTCGTTACAAAAAGAATGAAAGGTGTGAATTTTGACTGAATAAGCCTGACTACTAATTATGGAAATCAACCGATTTCTCATGTTAAAAGCAGCGTTGTCAGTGAAGGTGAGACAAAGGATGGATGAGGGAGGAGTTTGAGTAACTTTTAGGATGTTGGCAATCCGATGAGCGATAACTTGAGTCTTACCAGTACCTGCGCCAGCGATGACCATGACTGGACCTTCGATAGTATTGACGGCGAGTTGTTGGGCTTGGTTTAGTTCCACACCCTATTTTACTTCACATATTATGTGATTAGTAACTATGCCGGTCGGGGTACTGGCAACATCGAAAAAGTAGTATCACAACCCTCTTTGGTACAGTGGTACAAACCGTCAGCGAATGAGTGGCGACATGAATTACCATCGGAAGCACACACAACGGCACTGCTACCTACTGGCTGTCCAGCGTCTACTAGAACACCACCTGAGACAACCGAGAATCGACTGTAATAATTATTTAAGGCGGTTGCTTCACTTAAACTAATTTTTGCCATATTTTAGATTAATTAAGTAATTTTTCTAATATTTCTTTGGCCAGAGTCGGATTAGCCGAGCCTTGACTAGCTTTCATCAATTGACCAACAAGAAAACCAACAGACATGGGGTTTTTCTTATAGTCGGCGACTGCCTTGGGATTGTCGGCAATTACTTTCTTGGCCATTTGCTCAATAGCACCAGTATCGGAAACCTGGAAAAGATTATTTTTAGTGGCAAATTCTAGGGGATCAGTGCCGTTTTGATACGACTCGACTATGAGTTGCTTAATAGAGCCGGAAGATAATTCAGATTTTTTAGAAAATACTTTCTGAAAATACTCTGGATTAATTTTGGAAATATCAATAGTTTCTTGGCTCTCATTCAGTAGAGTGCGGATTGCGCCATTGAACATATTGGCAGAAAATTTTACAAATTCTGGTGAAGTATCTGGAGAAATTGATTTTTCAAAAGCACTGGCTAAAGTTGCATCTTCAGAAAGCAAACCAGCATCATAGTCGGAAAGTCCAAATGATTTATATTTAACAATCTTGGCATCTGGCATTTCAGGTAAAGTGGATTTGATTTTTTCAACTTCTGCAGTAGTAAATTCAATGGGGGGAATGTCTGGTTCAGGAAAATAACGATAGTCGGCACTCCCCTCTTTTTCGCGCTGGAGAAAGGTCTGTTGTTTGTCAGCATCCCAACCTCGGGTAGTTTTATTAGAAGAGTTTTTGACTATTTTATCTTCTTCGTACTGGGTAGTTTGACGATCTATTTCAAACTGAATGGCGGTCATAACCCCGGTTAGTGAGGCCACATTTTTAATTTCGACGAGAGGGGTATAAAAAGTTTCTCCATTCTCTTCTATCTTAAGATTGATGGTTGGTTCGCAACGCATACTCCCTTTTTCGATATCAGCATCAGAAATACCTAAGTATCGAACTATTTGCTGTATCTTAAGGAGATATTTTTTGGCTTCTTCTGGAGAATTGATATCTGGTTCAGATACAATTTCTACAAGAGGGACTCCGGAACGATTGAAATCTAGTAATGTATCATTTCCAAGATGAACTGACTTTCCAGTATCTTCTTCCATGTGGACCCGATTGATTCTGATATCATGTCCCTCCAAATCGAGGTTGCCATTGACTGTAAATGGTTTTTGGTACTGGGATATTTGATAGCCCTTAGGAAGGTCGGGATAGAAATAGTTTTTTCTTTCAAAAAAAGAGGTTTGATTGACTGAACAACCAAGCGCTAGGCCTAATTTGATACACCACTCACAAGCAGTTTTGTTTGGTACTGGCAGAGCACCAGGAAGACCAAGACAAACTGGACAGGTGTGGGTATTAGGGTCGGCATGAAAATGGGAAGCGTCGCAACAACAAAACATTTTTGTTTTGGTTTTTAGTTCTATATGAGCTTCAATTCCAATGATGGGGGTAATAGTCATAGTATAAATTCTTTAGCAGTTAATAACCCAATTAGTGTCCTGGCTTCATCTATTTTATTTTCTTTAATCTGAGTTAGTAAGTCTATATATTTTACCAGTGAGGTTTTGATTTTTTCGGTACTATCTGGATTTTGAGTAATTTCTTTAAATTCTATATCTTGAGCCAAAAAAATATGACCATGCAATTTCATTGCACCATTTCCTGACCAATAATCTGCTAACAAGGTCCATTTATTGGAAACATAGCCTGTTTCTTCAAGCAGTTCTCGCTTGGCAGTAGACAGTGGTTCTTCACCATCTTCAATAGTGCCAGCTGGAATTTCAAAAAATTCTTTTTCGACTGGATATCTCCAGATATTTTCCATCAATACATTTTTATCTTTATCAACTGCAACTATACCCACGAACCCATGACTTTCTAACACCATATATTTACCCTCATGACCTCCTGGAGTAATTACATCGTCATTACGTAATTTGTATCCGAGTTTGTTTTCAAAAATTACGTTTTTATTAATTGTCTTCCAAGGATTGTTCATTATTTTCCTAATTTATTTATATAGTTAGTTTGAAGATCGTATTCTGACCTTTTTAAAATTGTCTGGTGATCACCTGGTGCAATGTCGATATAAAAGTTTTTACAGTCAATCATTTTTTCGGCTTCAATCGCTTTTAATTCTTCATACTTTTCTGGGCTGTAGACCGAATCGGACATTGCAATTTCGTAAGTATATTCGGGGCCAAGAACCATTTTAAGATTGTACTCATTTCGTTCTTTAACAATGTCAGAGATACAGACCAAAATTACATTAGCAAAATTATTGGGAATTAAGATACTTTCTTTGACATGGCAAAGATTGGAGACAGTAGTAAATGATTTATCTTCAACGAAGATGTCTGTCTCTGGGACTCCCCTACTTATGGCAATTTGCTTCATGGCCTCCGCTTCTGTTAACTCAGGTGTGAATTTACAATTCCACGCCCATTTACCAGAAAAGACTAGCTTGGAAACTGTTTTATCTTTATAAAGTTTTATGGCTGTTTTAAGATTGGACAAACAGCTATCTGGCAGGGTGCCATTTTTTTTAATTCCAGTACCGAGGACTATAGCGACATCGTATTTCATAGGTTTGGTTTTTGAAGATGAAAGTCGGTCAGTTGTTGATACTGATGACCAATACTAAATAATTTTTCTTCTGTAAAATAATTGCCAATTAGCTGATAACCCACAGGTAGTTTTTGGCTATCAAATCCACAAGGAACCGCCAGTGAAGGTAGACCAGCAACATTTATACAGACTGTAAAGACATCTTCGAGATACATTTGGAGAGGATCATTAACTTTTTGACCAAGAGGCCAAGCAGTTGACGGACAAACTGGAGCCATGATCACATCAACTTTTTGAAAAACATCCTGGAATTCTTGTTTGATAACTGTTCTCACCTTAGATGCTTTAAGGTAGTAGGCATCATAATAACCTGAAGATAGGGCATAAGTACCAATGATTATCCGACGTTTTACTTCAGGTTCCATAAATTGTCCACGTGATTGCATATAGTAGGAAATCAAATCTTGACTATTACGGACGCTAGGACCGAAACGCAAACCGTCATATCGTGACATGTTGGCGGATATTTCACTAGGAACCAGAATGTAATAGACATCTATTCCAAGACTCGTGCTTGGTAAAGAAATATCCACTAGAGTGGCGCCTTGTTTTTCATACAACTCGGCGGCTTCCATGACTTTTTGTTTAATCTGAGGATTTAAAGCATCTGAAAAGTATTCTTTGGGTAGTCCGATTTTAAGACCCTTAAGACTTGTGGTATTTAAAAGTTGAGAGTATTCAGGTACTGATTCTGAACTAGAGGTAGCATCATGGGTGTCTATACCGGCCATAGTTTGAGTAGCTAGAGCCAAGTCTTCAACTGAAGTGGCCAGTGAACCCATACTATCAAAAGATGAAGCCATGGAAGTAACCCCATATCGTGAGGTGCGACCATAAGTGACCTTGATTCCAGAAATGCCACACATAGCCGCTGGCTGACGAATAGAGCCACCCGTGTCACTACCAAGAGCAAAGGTACTAAAAGAAGCGGCAACTGCTGCTGCCGAACCACCTGAGGAACCACCGGGAATACGACTCAAATCCCAGGGATTATGAGTCGAGAAGTAACCTGAGTTTTCAGTACTGACTCCGAAAGCAAAGGGGTCACAGTTAACTTTACCGATGAGAATAGCATCTTCATTAATGACTTTTTCAAAAACTGTTGAAGAATACTGGGGAATATATCCCTCAAGAACTTTTGAACCGGAAGTTGTCTGAACACCTTTAGTTAGAAAAATGTCTTTAACTGCAACAGTACTCCCAGCCAGACGACCAACTTCTTGACCATTAGTAATTTTTTTATCAATTTTTTCAGCCTGTTCTATGGCGACTTCTGGGGTAACAGTTATAAAAGCCTTAACTTCCTGGTCGAGTTTTTTTATTCGCTCTAAATAGCTATTTGTTATCTCGACTGCTGTAAATTTTTTTTCAATCAATCCTTGACGGATTTTAGATATGGTTAGGTTTTTGAGTTCCATAATTATTTGTCAATTGTTTTGGGCATCACCACATAACCTTGGTCAGATTTATGAGCAGTAGACAAAGCGTCTTTTTGGGAAAGACTATCATGTACTTCGTCAGTCCTAAATATATTTTTTAAGTTAGTTACCTGAAAAGTTGGTTCTACTTTATCTGTGTTAAGGCTGTTAAGAGAGTCTATATGTTCCAAGACAGGAGACAACTGACTCGTAAAGGTATGCACTTCTTCAGGGGTCAGTGAAACCCGAGCCAACTTGGCTACTTTAGATATAACATCATCAGTTATGGTAGTAGAGGACATAGCGTATTTTAGTATAATCGAGCCATGTTCAACACAACCAATTTGGAACGACGTTTTTGGGTATTGACCCAACTGGTATTTAGCGTGGCCATGATTATTGTTACCAAGAGAATTCTTGGTGTTGGTGCAGAGCCATTGGTGATGACTTGGGAAATGTTAGCAATTGCCGGATTGATACTTTTTTTGATGTTGGTCAGAAGGGGAGAGAAATTGAAAAAAGATGAAGTCAAAGAATTGATAATACCAGGGATTGTAGGTGGTGGATTGGCATATTGGTTGGGATTTCTAGGACTACAACAAACTCAAGCTGCTAATTATGCATTTTTAACCAAATCTACTGTAGTTTTTACGTGTATTTTGGCATTTTTACTACTAAAGGAAAAATGGACAGTCAATAAAACTTGGGCGATTTTATTAATTATTTTGGGTAGTTTTTTACTTAGTACAAAAGGTAAACTAGGAGCCTCTAATGGTGGTGAGCTATTAGTCTTAGCATCTTCTTTTTGTTATGCAATTAGTTATGTATTTGCTGCCAAGTCGATGAAAAAAGTTTCCGCCCTGACCATGGCCACCTACCGTACTTTAATCGGAGCCTTAGTATTGTTTTCGATTTGTTTAATTCGAGGTAATCAGCTTTGGTGGGTTGATGGTCAGATAGTTTTAGGTGGATTAATAGTAGCCATCTCTGTGCTATCAGCCCATAAAATCATGCGAATTTCAGACGCCAGCTATATGGTACTGATGTCGTCGGCCATCCCAATTGCGACAGCGATATTGATGATAATTTTTTTTGGAGAAAAAATGGAAACAATCCAAATTTTAGGAGCGGGGACAATAATGCTTGGTACCTGGTTTACTGAGATTTCACCGACCAAAACTTAGCTTACTGATGATGTCAGCCTTTAGACGTAATATTTTCCAGCGATATTTATCGACGAGATTATAGAATTGATATAGTTGAGGGTGAATAATCAAGTCGTAGGTGCCCACAAACTGAACTAATTGACCACCATAACTTTGTTTAAATCGATGGAACCCATATCCAGGATCAGTTTCTCTAGCGTCAGGACCAAGACTACCCCACATGTCGAAAGATTTTAGTTTTTGTTCACGTCCATACTTAATGCATTCCCACATCATCAAAGTTGGGGCCATGACTTCTCGGTGAGTATCTAGGGAAGCACCATAGGGATAGAATAATTTGTCGCCTAAGGTAAAAAGCATAAAAGCTGACAGGACTTCACCGTTGTAAGAAGCGAGCATTACGTGGGGGATTTTGGTCTCCTTGAGAGTCTTCCAAAGTTGACGATGATACTCTGGTGAGTGAAGATAAAAACCTTGGCGCTTGGTGGTATCAAAAAGTAGTCGAAGGTAAGTTTCAAAACCTTCGTCTGTACTCACCTCTTCAAACTTGACTCCATGCCGGTTGGCTATTTTTATGTTGTAACGAGTTTTACTATGCATGGCAGCGAGCAATTCATCCTCACTTTTAGTCAAATCAACCACATAAGAATAAGGATAAAAAGAGACTTTGGGTGAGACGTATAAATCAGGGAAAGATGGTTTTTCTCCCACTGTGGTTGGTGAATTGGCAGAATCAAAAACTTTTTGAAGTGTGTCTGGTTCAAATTTTACAAAAATTGCTTTTTCGTCGACAGCAATTTTTTTGACATTACTAATCATGTCACCGTCAATAGCTGGCCCTCGGAGGATGGTGCCTATAGAGTAGTTGGTTTTGGGGATACGATGAAAGCTTATAGAATAAGCGGAAACCATTTTGTTTTCATTGAAAACTCCGAGTCGATGAACTTTGTGACCCTGAAGTATTTGGAAATCTCCCCACTCCCATGTTTGGAGAGGGTGTTTGATCAGACGGTTGTAATCTTTTTTCTCTTCATCATAAAGTATGCGAGTTATCATAAGTTAGTATATATCAGGATCATAAACTAGTTCAGTCGAATTTTTTGATTTTGGTCTAAGATCGTGGACAATATCCCGAGGTTGATCAAATTCTATTAGTTTTTCGGGGATATCCAATAAAAATCTTGATGGTTCGTTGAGTGAGCTTTTGCCAAAAAATAGCCTTCTAGTGGCATAAGAGATATAAAGAAAATCCTTAGCTCGAGTTATGCCTACATAACAAAGCCGGCGTTCCTCTTCAATATCACTATCATCGATCATTGACCGGGAATGCGGCAGAATCCCCTCCTCAAACCCAACTAAGAAGACGGCTTCAAATTCCAACCCTTTACTAGAATGGAGGGTCATTAGCCGGACACCTTCTTTGCTATCTTTTTTCTTGTTTTTTTCCTGAATCGAATATTCTTGTTGGACAAGAGCAATGTTTTCCAAAAAATCATTTAGAGATGGGAAAGTAGCAGCAACTGACTTTAACTCCTTAATGTTTTCCATTCGCCTTTGATCGTCCTCATCTTGAGGATCATATTTTGATAGATAACCGGAGAAGTTGAGAACTGATTCTAAAATTTGAGCTGAGGTTAGATCAGAGATGTCTGTTTCCAATAAATGTTGATCCAATAGGACTTTTTTACGTTTACCCAAAGCTTTTTGGGTGCGTTCTTGGGAAAGATGATCGTCATGATTACGAGCAACTCGGAGCATAGCAATGACATCTTTGACTTCAGAACGATCGTAAAAACGGAGACCTCCAATTAGGACATAGGGAATAGAGTATTTTAGAAAAGCTTCCTCAAGTACCCGAGACTGGGCGTTCATACGATAAAGAACTGCAATTTGTTTATAAGGAATTTTGAGGTTTTCATATATAAAACAAATTTTTTGGGCGATATAGTCAGCCTCAGCGACCTCCGAATCTGCTTCATACAACTTGATTAAGTCAGTTGAGCGACGTGAAGTGAAAAGTTTGAGAACTGGATGTGAATTATTTTTGGAAATAACAGTATTAGCTGCATCTAAGATAATTTGCGTTGAGCGGTAATTTTCTTCAAGGCTGACAACTTTAGTATCTACAAAATCGGTTGTGAAATTAGTTAAATTTTTATAATTGGCACCTCGCCAACCATAAATGGCCTGAGAAGCATCTCCAACTGCGGTTACTTGTTTGTATTTTGACGAGAGAAGTCTAGTTAATAAATATTGTATTTGATTGGTATCCTGATACTCATCAACTAAAATGTGTCGATAAATATCCTGATATTTATCTAAGACCTCAGGGAACTCACTAAACAACCGGACTGTCTGGAAAAGTAGATCATTAAAATCCAGTGCCTGATAATCAGTTAGTTTTTGTTGATAAAGTTTGTAAATTTTGGCGACTTGTTTACCCCAAAACCCAGGAGCAATATTTTCAGCATCACGAGCTGATATATATTTATTTTTACAATCTTCAATAAAATACATTACCGAACTTGGTTTGAATTCTTGAGGAGTCAAGTTGAGATCTTTGAGAATATTTTTTACCAATGTTTCTTGATCATCTGAATCATAGATTACAAAATCAGGACGAATTCCTAAATGGCTCCCATCTTTACGGAGTATACGACAACAAAAAGAATGGAATGTACCTGCAAAGACTTCTTGGTTGTTTTTCTTGCCAACTGTTCCGAGCAATTGTTGCATTCTTTCTTTCATCTCAGTGGCAGCTTTATTGGTGAAAGTTAGTAGCAGTATTTGGGAGGCAGTAGCTTGACCGGAAATAATTAAATGAGCGGCGCGATGGGTTAAGACCCTGGTTTTACCAGATCCAGCACCAGCCAAAAGTAAGAGTGGTGTTCCCATATGCTCAACGGCTTCACGTTGGGCTGGATTTAGTCCTTTAAAAATATCCGTCATTAAAAAAAAGTGCCCTAGTTAAGTTTGTAAACGCGAGTAAGTCCAGATTCAAAGACTACCTTAGCCCCTATTTCAGAAAATATCTTTTCGTTAAGAGCGGGGTATTTTTCTTTTTCTTTGTCACCTAGGAATATGTATTGAACAGAATATTTTTGAAGAAGTGCCTTGGCTTCTTCAGGATCTTTTGACTCATAAATCTTTTGGACATCTGTTTGTCGTTGGGCTGGAAGGTCATACCCTCCCCGCCAGAGCCATTCATGAACTACCCACCCTTGGACAGTAGGAAGACCGGTGGCCATCGAAACTTGGCCAAAAGTAGTATAGCTATCACCGACTGCCTCTAAGATAACCGGTTGACCAGTAACATTTTTATTTAGCCACTTTATTGCTTCAAGATTATCTTTGTAGCTCGTTTGTAAAAATTGAAGTCCCCATAAACCTTTATAAGTATTAAGTCCGTAATACGATTTAATAGCGAAGAAGGGATAAACCAAATGACTAGCGACAACGAGTAAAATTACGATTTTGACAAGGATGTTTTTACGGAAGTAGATAAGGATATAACCAGAAGCCAAGGAGTAAAGAATAAACGCTTGATAGACCAACTTAAACATGGTGTTGGCCCGGCGATGTTCATAAATATAAATATCTTTGATATAACCAATTTCTGGAATAATAACTAGGATAGTAGCGGTAATAATAAGAGCCAAAACAAATAAATCT
>JBAZZE010000010.1:0-35496 GCA_041658955.1 Candidatus Shapirobacteria bacterium | reverse complement strand
TTAGTTTTTATATATTTGACACGTCACACACCAGACCGACGTTTTGTCGGGTTCGTCCCATGGTGCGTGATATTACTATCATAGTGGGTTGATTATAGCATCGAAAAAATCCCTGTCAACATTATAGGTCAATAACCCTTTCCAATTCTTGTAATCCAACCTAACTCCTACTAAAATAATGTAAGTTATCTTTTAATTTTGTAAAGATATGATGATCACCGTTGATACCTTGATAAGTTCTCCTTTAGAAAAAGTCTGGAACAATTGGATTGACCCCCAAGCAGTTATGAAGTGGAACCATGCCAGTGAAGATTGGTACTGTCCCAAAGCTAGTAATGATTTCACCCCTGGAGGTCGCTTTAGCTACACCATGTCCTCAACCGATGATAAGCAAAGCTTCGACTTTACTGGAATGTATACCGGCATTGTTTCTCAAAAAGAAATTGAAACTAAGCTTGATGATGGCCGTGTTGTTACTGTCAGCTTCGAATCAGTCGATGATAACAATACTATTGTCACCGAGACTTTTGAAACTGAGGAAACCAATTCAGTCGATCTTCAACGCACTGGCTGGCAAGCCATTCTCGATAATTTCAAAAAATACTGCGAAGAAAAATAGAATTTAGTTTTCAGTTTCTTCCGTAAACAACCTAGTATCAGCGAACGCCAACTCATTTGCAATTGAATCATTAAAAGTCCGAGGAATAGTATTTCCCAAGTAATTTGGATTTTCGGTGTCTCTAAAGGTATTTAAAAGTACTTGAAAGTTATCAAAATATTTATCTTCGGCCTCTCCGGTCCACTTCTCATCTAAAAGTGAGTACCAAGTAAAGTACCTCACCCCAATCTTTAAAAACCTGGCTACTTGTTCTTTAGTTAAGCGTGGGACTTTACTTTCATCCAAACCTTCCTTTGCCCACACTTGAGAAGTTTTTATCGCTCGTTTAAATTGACTATTGTCGTTAGTAATAATTCGAAAAACTTGACTAGCTAGATGTGACTCTTCCTCAATTTTTACCACCTCTTCCATCTCATCTTGCCCTGTCCATTTTGTGTCCGCATTCACTACTCCCTGCAATGGGAATTCCAAAATCTTATGAGTTTCCGATATGCTAGCCAGCAAATACATCACTCCCTTAATATTTCTAATTGTTTCGATATATGTTGTCACTTGTTCTGGTAGCTCATACTCTACACTTCCCCCGTTTTTAGCCACAAGTTCAATAATCTTATGAACACTCAAAATGGCTACTTTTTCGGTAATTATGTCAGCTAATTTATCTCGTTTATCAAGTCGGTCTAAGTCCAGTCCACCCACAAATCCACATAGTATTGGAATCGCATCTACTTCAGTAATTTGATCAATTTGTCTGGCTACTTCGTTTGCCTTTTGACGTAAAACTAAGTCATCAAGGAGTGTTTCCGGAACATCTCCCAGGTACTCAAGGTCATCTAGAAGTTCGGCTGCGCATGTTGGCGCCAATAGTGCTGCCCCCATTTCTTCTGACATCTGTCCTAGCAGTAGTGCTCCTTTTTCCAGATCCATTTTCTCCACGTAGTGCGGGTTCATCCCTGCCACCATACTTACTTGGGCATAGTCATCTTGTAGTGATTGAAGTTCTGGTAAAGATAATGCTCCCATGACCTTATCCTATCAGATTCAAGTTGGAAGAGCTTGTTCCTACTTTTTCACAAATCTTTGTGCTTACATCTCAAATCCATATTTTTTTAGCCGTTTTTCTCAAGTGGAGTGATCTTTTCAATCGCCACATAAGGATTCACCGCCGATGTGACAGTGTATCCCGACACTTTATAAAATCCCTCAGAAATCTTTGACTGACTAAGTTTTCCTAAGACCAATCCTTCATTGCCCGAAAGATTTACCCAACAAGTGTTGTCATCTATTACTCCAAACTGGGTTACATAAAAAAGTTTTTCGGCTATATCACCTCTGGAAATTACCAAATTATTTTCAGTTGGTGCCACTGCCATTTTATATTTCCCCGCCGCCAAATTTGCCGTCACTGTGGTTGATACTGACTTTAACATTCCCAAAAGTAATGTTGATGCCAATGTTCCCGCCGATGCCATTGCTAAGACTAACCCCCACCAAGCAGCAAAACCCAAGTCAGCAAATGTTCCTCTAGGTGGTTGTTCTATTACTGGTGCAGAAGTGGGGATTGGTGTCACTATCTCTTGAGCAATTGTCGGTTCTAGTATCGCCACTTCCTCTACAATTGTCGGCTCTGGTGGTGTTGGGGTTACTTGGTTCTGAAGACAGATAACTCGATCAATTGAATTAACCAGTCCATCATTATTTAAATCACTATTGGCGCATTTATCGGCCACCGCAATTACTGATGACGTTGGTGTTGCCTCTGCCAAGACCACCGTCGCTGTTGGAATTATTATCGCTTGAGCCGATGTCGGTGTTGGTGTTCTCGTTGCTGTTGGAGTATTGGTTGGCCTTGGGGTACTCGTTGGTCTCGGGGTTGCTGTATTAGTCGGTATGGGTGTGGCTGTATTAGCGGGAGCTCCGGGAATGGTGGGTTTGGGCGTTGGCGTTCTGGTGGGTATCGAAGTATTTGTCGGTGTTGGTGTCGCCGTATTAGTTGGTACTGGAGTGTTAGTCGCCTGTGGTGCAGTTGTGTTAGTCGGTTTCGGTGTGTTTGTTGGCCTTGGGGTGTTTGTCGGTGCCGATGCCGATGTTGTACACAAATCTGCTCTAAATCTTGGGTCCAAATATTTAGAAACTTTAGCCGAATGGTTACTAGGAAGAATCGAGGTCACATCCATTCCGCAGGGGTGTCCTCGGTGAGGACTTTTTCGGCTTCCCATTTCAAAAACTTTTCCCGTCAATATGTACAAACATCGACTATCAGTGCTTATACTCGCCCTGTCTATGCACGACGCTGCCATAGTCCGTGTTTTTACCCAATAATATGATCCACCCAAATTTGCCAAGAAAAGCAAGGCGATTACTTGTATCCCCATCGACCCTATTTTTGGCTTTTTTTTCATTGCAATCCAAAAAATATTAGGCAAATCATAATTGTCCAAAAAATTATCAACATTAAAGCAACTGCGTTTTTCATATAAAACTAAACTCTTCTGAATGTACCAACTCTGGTTTTATACCCATATTCACAAATTGTTTTTTAAACCCTATCATCATTGGCCCTGGTCCACATAAAAATATCTCTTTATTTTCCAATTGTCCTGACAATTTGTCTACCAGTCCACTATCCATCCTCCCATATTTTTCTGACACAAATGGAAATATCCGAAAATTTGGGTTGGATTCAGCAATCATTTTAAATTCATTTAGCGACACCAGATCACTTTCCTTCGCCGCACAATAATAGAGATCAACCATTGTGTTAGCTCTCAAATCAAGACTCTTGGCAATCCCCAAAAACGGCGCAATGCCTATCCCTCCAGCAATCCATATCTGTGGTAATTCTGGTCTAGCAACTTTATAAAATTGCCCATAAGCACCCTCTATTCTTGCACCAGTTCCTTCGGTTAATTTATCAAGACTTTTAGTAAAATCTCCTAGGTATTTAACCATCACCCTAATATTTTCTTCCTTGGGTGCCGATACTAGCGAGAAGGGGTGATATTCCCTGGTAACATCCTGATCCTCAAAACTTACATATACAAATTGCCCTGGTTTATATTTCAATGGTAGTCCCACTGGCTTCATTGTCACTGCCATTACCGAATTATTCAGCTTTTCCGTTTTTATTATTTCGTATCGAAGTTTTTTGACCATTATCGCTCCCAGAACAGTTCGATATATCCAGCAAATTAGACCCATTCCCACTATGATTGCCATAAAAATATAAAGTGGTTGGTAGTTACTAATGTCGCTAGGTATAAAAAAAGAATGTATCCCGCCTATAAAAAACGCCACCCCCAAAAATTTATGTGTTTGTTTCCATAGTTGATAGGGGAGCTTTACAAAAAAAGTCACCACCAAAAAAGCCATCATAAATAGTAGTGAACTTGTTCCAAAATATACCGGCCAATTGCTAGGTTCTGGTATCAAAAAATTAGCCGCCCCTTTTATATCAGGCAGATATGACAAAGCTAATGTCAGTGGGTGTATCAATAGGAGAATAAACGACACGCCGCCGATCATGTGGTGTGCTATATATATTTTGTCCATTCCTCCAAAGAATTTTTCCATCCACTTCACTCTAACGCTAAGAATCATACTTTGTGAAAACATCACCATTCCCAAAAGTCCCGAAATTCTCCCTATATTTACCAGTACTAGAGTAGTGTTCCCCACTCTTTCACCCCATCCCATGTACGCCAGCCACAACCAAATGGTTATCAAATACGTGGCAATCATCACTGTCCATCCCAATTTAGCAATAAATCTCATTATGAAATTCTAGCATCATGCAATCACACCCTACATTCCACTTTTGTATCATCATAATTGGCGGAGCAGGTGAGTCCAGAACCTTCAGTCTCCAAACTGCTAATATTATTTATGCTCGAACTATCTTCAAATACCATAAAAGCACTGGGAATTTTTGGTCGGCTTTCCCCGGAGCAGGAAGCATTTTTTGATGCACTGGAAACCAAGTATAGTCACAAACCAAGTTCAGGTTACGATGTTTTCCGACACCTGACCCTAACCTTTATTAATGACGCGACAGTCAGTGATATTCGTGATCAACTCCAGCTTTTACGCGATTTGAAGCAATTTTTGCCAGTAAAATTACAAGTCAAAAAAGTTTTTGTAAAAGATGAAGTAACCATGCCGGGAGCTGAGCATATTGCCGCTGAGTTCGGATTAGAACAAACCAAAAAACTCGTCGAATTTGTCAAAAGCCGAGCCGGCGATAATACAGTGGCAACCCCCTATACCAAGGTAGTTTGGTTTGTCCAAAGAGAAAACCAACAAACAGTTATTGACGAACTCTCTACTCTTAAAGAGTTGGTATTTACCGACTTTTATCTGGTGAGTAATAAACAAGACGACGCCAACACAATTTTTACCACCAACAGTTTTTTCACCACTTAGTCTAGCTTAGTTTCTTTACAAATCTCTGCGCCTTCATTTCAAATCCATATTTGGTGTAGAAGCCATGGGCTCTTTTCAGGTCATTATCCGATTCTAGGTTTACTTTTTGGGCATTCTTACTTTTTGCCCATTCAAAAAATGCATCCATTAACATTTTGGCATTCCCATTTCCTCGGCTAGTTTTTTGGACAAAAAATTCTTCGACCTCAGCTCTCACTCCACCATTTCTCATCATCGGGCACAAGTATCCGGTGATTATCCCCACAATTTTAGAGGTCTCATTTTCCAGTACAAATATTCCATAATCATTTCTCGCCAGTAGCGACTCATACACCTTCGCTCCCTCAGTTCTGGCGCTATTAGATTCGCCTGGTTTCCCCGTCGCTTGCTCGATACAGTCACTTCGGAATTCATCCAATATTGCCAATACTGTTTCTTTGTCAATTTGTGTCGCGGGTCGTATGTTCATGTTTTAGATTTTGTGTTCGAATAATTAATTAGTACTGTCAGTTACTTACTAAACACCTATGAGGCATGTAAATATTATGTACTAAGAACCTGATAAAAGTATTAAGACTGAAAATACCACACAAGAAATACCTAATACAGCTAACTTGGTTGTCCATGATTCTACTTTTTCAATATCACATTCCAAGTATTCATAAGATTTATGTGTTAAATACACGGACAATAAAAAACCTGAAACAAATGGTATCAAAACTAACTTTATAACTAAGTATTTTATTGAAATAATTCCAAAAAGTGAGGGTATTCCAACAATTTGCACTATATTCGGAATTTCTCCAGCAAAAAATTTAAAAAAAGTTTTTTTGTTTTTATTAGTATTAAGATTCCTCACCATTTTCCATATTATACACAGCTTTTGAGAGGGACTATTCAAAAATCTTAAAAACCTTTGCCATTATCAAGAGCACGACAGTAACCATTGATCCAATAATAAATGCATATCCCATACTTGCCCAAAAACCATAGTTAGTTGTAACTGATTTAAATATTAGCCCAAGTATCCAAAAACTTAGAGTCAGATATATTATATATTTCGTCGACTTTCTATATAAGAGGAAGTCTAGTAACGCATAAAGCGCCATCGTATCTTCTATAGATTCAATAGATGGAAGCTTATCTTCTTCCACTCGTTTCGGTTCTTGGTTATAAAAGAAATATTTATTTTTATAGATCGCACAACTCACTTCAGTTAATAATATTCCGAATGGTGCACGTGTATCTTGGCAATACTTTTTAAGTTGTTTGACTGGGTCTTCATAGTCTCCAAGTTTATATTTATCAACATTTCTCATGAGTTTTAGTTCGATCACTAATATAGCTTTTTTTAAGTTATCATCGGTCCTTATTACAATATCTGCTCGGTTTGAAAGCGTCCTATCAAAACTGGTTGTGTCTGGTTCTATTGAAATTTGACTATGTTTTACTTCAAGAAGTTTTTCAATTTTTACAGCGATGTGATCTCTAAATTCATCTTCACTGCCAAAGTTTTTTCCTTTAGCCAAGTTTAAAATTTGTTGTTTAGAAATCCACTTGCTCACATAATAACTCTCACATTTATTCGACTGAATTTCAACATTGACAACTACTGGGTATTTAAATGTATGGATTCTCGCTTTAACATATCGAGAAGTGTAAAAAAGTACTTTTCTTTATTTATAAAACCAACACTCTGGTTTAATGGCCAGTTCATGTTGAAGTATTTCTTTAAATTCTTGACAAACAACGAATTAGTTATTCCCTGTGAGTGTAAATATAAGTTTCTAAGTTCATTCATAACACAAAGCTGAGTTTCAAACTTAGTACCCGGGAAAGCTTTAATATTATAATTGGATTCTAGAAATTTACCCCATTTTTCTATACTTGTCGAATTATTTAGTGCCAAGTCATCAACTACATACTCTTTAATTCTCTTACCAGTCTTCAATTTTAATATTTCTTCGACCGTAATCGATTTACCAGATTCAGAAATGCTTTTTGGATATTTTGTAGATAAGTCTTTTAAAAGAAAAAACATTAACGCTTCAAAATTCGCAAACAAGGCGATAAAGCCCAATTCGTATATGTAAGCCTTATCTTCTTCTTCAACTTTTAACGATTTTGTAATAGGGTGGTCAAGTATTTTCTTATTACGTTTTGAAAGTTCAGAAAACATGGCTTCAGTAGCTACTATATTCCCAATTATTGAATTGATCAGTTTATTAGTTCTTTTGATATTAATCTCAAACTGTTTCACCGAACTCAATCCGTACACTTTCTTTTTCGAAGGAATCGTATTAATTTCACTTTTTTTCATCTGGCGGAGAGGGCGGGATTCGAACCCGCGAGCTTTTTACAGCGCAGACTTTCCAGGTCTGTGGAATGAGCCACTATCCGACCTCTCCATTAAATGCTTCCTATTTTACCAAAATTGCCTGCATTCCGAGGCTTTTGATTGAATTAGATTATTTTCGCAGAATTTCGCAACAAACCTTATTTCTTACTCAACCAAACCAATCTGACCTTAGCTTTTTTGAGAAGAATCTTTTCCGAGTCAAAAGCCAGCTTCGATAGCGCATCCCCATAGTTCACCCAGATCCGATCCAGCACCACTTCTGAGTCAAAATACTTGAGGTTACTTTCCTCGACATATTCCATCAAAAAGAAGGTCACTTTTTTAATAATCTTTTTCTTTTGTAACTTGTCCCAGATAATATAATCGTTTGACCCTATCTTAGTGACTATCCGGCTCTTAATTCGTCCTTCTTCTTCTACCTCTCGTAGTGCTGCTTGTTTTAGTACCTCATCTTTGTTGAGGTGTCCTTTGGGGAATTTAAATACTGTTTTTCTCCGTTTATTGGCAAAAGTTTTGATAAGTAGAAATAGTACCTTCTCACCCTCCCGTTTATAGACAATACCTCCCGCCGATCGCTCGTCGTAGTACAAATTATCATGTATGTTTGTTTCCTGGTCCACCTCTTATTATAGCTCAGTTTTCCACATCAAATTCGCCTCTACCGCTAGGATCCGTATCAAATTTCCAGAATTGTGTCTTTCCTAACTCTATCGACTCATGAAAACTGTCTTCACTCGGTTGTTTTTGGGTGATTAAAAACGTTTCCACTACTGGTTTTGGCAGCTCTCTTTCAGTTAGTTGTCCATCTTCCAATGTTAGTGGAGTCCCACAGGATCCAATAGACTTGACCATCTTTCCGCCCACCATTACTTGTTCACGGGTTGTTGTCAGTACTAATTTGTTGCCTTCTAGTATCCATCCGCCAGTTTGTCGGATAGTTCTCTTGTCACACTTCATCTGACTAATGTAATAGGAGAATCGTCCATCAGGGTAAAAATTATAGTGGTTACTCCACCCCGAACCCATCATCGGCATGTCTTGCCATATTCCCACTAGATACTCTTCAAATCGGGTTGGTGTAGCTACCGGTGCTTCTTCAATTGGAAATTCCTGAATCATATTCGAAGGGGACTGCTCCGCCACTGGTTCCACATTCTGTACCGGGTTCCCATCCATTACCACTACAGCTAAGATAATTACTCCCGCCGCCAAAAAGGTGATAAAACTATTTTTACCCACAATTAATATTACACCCTAGTGGCAATTTACCAATTCTTTGGCAATTTCTTCCGTTGGCATCCCCGCGTCTATGACAAGGTCAACTAATCCCAAGTTAAATATTTCCTTTTGGTATTCGAGCATTCCATCAAACCATTCTGAATGATCTTCATACCCTTCCTTTTCTATTCTTTCTGCATTTCTTGTTTCCATCTCATATTTCGTCAACACTAGCTGAACAATTTTAAAACCAGCCATTCGGGCGATTTTAAGATCATCTGGACTAAAGTAATCGGTATTGGTAAAAAATATTATTTCCTCTTTATCCAGAAGTTCGCTGATAACTATTGGTGCTAGTACTTCAGTTTTTTGTTTATCATCTGTTGGAAAAGTTCCCCCATTCAATCTGGTCAATTCATCATCAATTTCTGATACATTAATTTTTTGGGTTTTCCGAAGGTGTTTGACCAGTGTCGTTTTTCCGGTCAATGAAGTCCCGATGACAATGATCTTAATATTTTTGGCCATGGTGTTCCCGGTGGGGGTTGAACCCACATCAATCCCTTCGGAGGGGATTATCCTATCCATTAGACTACAGGAACTTATCCCTATTTTACCCTAATACACCCTGAGCTTGCCGAAGGGTCTTCCCCTTAGTTTGGATCGACCACAATTTTTCGTAGACACCTTTTTTGGCTAGTAGCTCTTGGTGTTTACCGCTTTCTACAATAGTTCCGCCAGCCAGCACCACAATATTATCGGCATCCCGAACTGTAGAAAAACGGTGAGCCACAATAATTACTGTCCGGCTCTTAGATACTTCCTCAAGCGCCGTCTGGATCATCCGCTCCGATTCTGAATCAAGGTTTGAAGTCGCCTCATCAAAGATCAATACTTTAGGATTGGTCAATAGTGCTCTGGCAATAGCCAAACGTTGTTTTTGGCCACCACTAAGTTTGATACCCCTTTCTCCCACCATCGTATCCCACCCTTTGGGAAGTTTATCGATAAAATCGATAATGTTGGCTTGCTCGGCCACAGTCAATATTTCTTCCATGGTCGCTTCTTCTTTACCGTAAGCTAGGTTAAATTTAATTGAGTTGTTAAACAATACTGGCTCTTGTGGCACCACTGAGATAATCGACCGAAGGTTACTTTTGGTCATTTTTTTAATATCGACACCATCAATTAAAATCCGTCCCTTACTTGGGTCGTAAAAACGTAGCAGTAGTTTGACTAAGGTTGTTTTCCCAGTTCCCGACCGACCCACAAAGGCCACCTTAGTTCCCGATTTAATGACCAGGTTAATATCATCGAGAACTTTTTGTTTGTTAGTTGGGTAGACAAACCCCACTTTTTGAAACTCAATTTTCCCCTCCATTTTCATAATTTTCTTGGGGTTGGCGACTTCCTTGACACAGACTTCATTATCCAGAATTCCAAAATATGCTTCCAAGTCTGCCGTGTGTTTGGCTATATTTCGAATCTGTGAAAACAAATGGAAGAATTGAAAATGTAAACTGGTCACAAAACCCGAGATCATTACGATATCTCCTATAGTTAGTCCGTGGTTAAGTTTTGACACCGCAATCCATAGCATCAGTAACATCCCACATGCCGATACTGTCCCCACTCCTACATCCATCATTCGGAAAGTATTGGCATAATCCCAGACAGTTTTTGTCCATTCTTTAAATTTGTCAGCCAATCTTTTTTCTTCTCTTTTTTCGGCAGCAAAAAATTTGACAGTGTCGTAGTTGATCATCGTATCGGCGATTATTCCCGATATTTCATCTTCTGTTTTGTTAAACAAAACTCTCTTTTTAAGGTTTTTATTAATCAGCCAGACAATTAGGCTCATATTAATTACAAACAATCCAACCAAGGCAAAACCAATCGAAGGGGAGGCTCGGAACAAAAACCATAGTGCCACCCCAATGTAGATTATGGTCCAATAAATTTCTTGAAATACGGCATCGAAAATCGAATTAACTGCTCCATCTCCCCGGCGAAAAGCACTGATCAGCGAGCCGGTATTTTTGTCGACATGGTAAGCAAAATCGAGGTCCAGAACTTTTTTAAACACCACTTCTCTAATCTGTTTTGACAGGGGAATCTTAATCACATCTCCGTAGAAATATCCTAGAGAATTAATGACATTACCTCCAATCGTCGAAGCACCCAACAGTCCCAAGTACCAGTAGACCATATTCATATCATTGGCACTCACACTATCCAAAATCATTTTTAGCGACCATGGTCTCATTGACTCCGCTAGCACCGACAAAGTTGTGACCGTCATAAATATGACCATCGATAGCTTGTAGTCACGTAGGAAGTATAAAAACCGTCGCACAACTTTCATGGGTCTACATTGTACAAAATTACCTACACTTTGGCAATAATTAGATTAGAAGAATCCATCTCTAAATCTTCTTTCGTTACGTGAGACTGATTATTTTGAGCGAAAATTATGAAAAAAGAGAAGTAATATCTGGGATATTATGACGAGTTTTGAATAATTTGCAGCCAAAATAGCAGTTTCAAAGTAGAATGCAGGTTTGGAGATGGGTTCTAATTACTCCCAACGGTTTTCTGGTAGATAAAATTTACGATTCGGCTTAAGTTCCGTCACAAATTCAGGAGTATGTGACACCAGTATCATCGCCCCACTATAACCTTTGAGTGCCTCGAGGATTAATCGCTGTGATAGAACGTCAAGATAAGTGGTCGGCTCATCTAGTACTAGTAGGTTAAAGTTCTGACCCAGAAGTAGTGCAATCGCCAATCTAGTTTTCTCTCCACCCGACAATGTTCTGACTTTTTGATTGACCTTATCGGCTCCAAATAAAAACCGACCTAAGTGTCCTCGCAGGGTCTGTTCTGGCATCGAGCAAACATCTTTGATAGTTTCCAAAAGTGTCTTGTCAAAATCAAATGTCTCAAACTCTTGAGAGTAGTAACCAATCACCAACTTTTCGTCTTTGTAGACTTCTCCCGAATCAGCCTCCTGCATCCCCATAATTATTTTAATCAGAGTACTTTTTCCAGCGCCGTTTTGACCCATTAGGGCAATCCGTTCACCCCGCTTAATATCAAAATCAATTCCTGTCAGGACTTTTTTAGTGCCATAACTTTTATTTATGCCACTCAACATTAGAGGAATTGATCCTACCCATGCTGGTTCTGGTAGCTTTATTTTAAATCTCTTCGCCTCTGCTGGCATTGTCGGCAGGCTCTCTTCCATAGTTACTATCCGTTTCTCTAGCTGAAGTTTTTGCCGGACTCCTTTTGATGATTTGACATGTGACATTTTCAGCCATCCTTTTTTCATCCGGACAATATGTCTTTCCTGAACGTGAATTTGGCGAACTAGCAGCGCATCTTTTTCGCCCTTAAGTTTGACGTACTCAGTATAGTTACCTTTGTATTCATCTAGTTTTTTTGATTGTCCATTTACTTCCAAAATTTTATCTATCGATTTGTCCAGCAGATTCAAGTCATGAGAAATTATCAGCAGTGTTTTGGGATATTTTCCTAAAAAATCCATCACCCACTGTTTACCGGCTGTATCCAAAAAGTTAGTTGGCTCATCCAAAAGTAGTACATCTGGGGAGGCGACTAAGGCCCGTACAATTGCTAGCTTAGTTTTTTGTCCACCGCTCATTTTTACCGGTTTATCAGAAAGATCATATTCACCCAGTTCGAGTTTTGATAGTAGTCTTCGCAGTTCGTAGTCTTCGTGTTTATTTTTGGGATCAATATATTCACGAACCGAATTTGCCTTTTCCATTTGTTCATCATGTTTTACCTCTTGAGGTACTCCGAGCACTGTTCCGTCTACCTTGACCGAACCCTCATCAGGATGATCTTCACCCATTATTAGTTTAAATAGTGTTGATTTACCTGATCCATTCTGTCCCACAATACCAACTTTTTCTCCTTTACCCACAAAAAACTCCGCTCCATTAAAGATCGGTTCTTTACTGTATCGATAAATAATCCCTCTACCTAAAATCATGTCCCATTCTACCATCAAAAAACATCTCCCTATGTTTAATTACTTCAATTCCACCGAGTGGATTATTATAGGACTATTTGATACAATAAGACCCATGACTATCAGAAGAATTGATGCAAATACTCCGACCCGTTGTGGTTGGGGAGTCTATGTAGATGGAACTGCTACTTGTTCTATAAATCCGCCACCACCACAAGCCGACGTGAATTCAACCCGCTGTCCGGCTTTAGATGTTGAAGATTGTAGTCGAGCTTGGGGAGAACATGCTTATTGTCCTGCTTTACGTGCCAAAGGTGCTTACGGTGGTTCCAGAAGAAAATAATCCCAGATACTTCCGGAAATTCATATCGCATATTTACTCTATTTTAAGGTATAAACATTAACCTCTTTAATCTTAAAAAATATGGAATATAATCCTCTATCGTCTATGACCAAAAAAACCAAACTAACCAAAATCGTCGCCACTATTGGCCCAGCTTCTGATACCGCTGAAATTATGTCCGAACTTATTGACGCCGGCGTCAATGTTTTCCGATTTAATACCAAACATTCCACTCCTGATTGGCACGATGAGCACATAAAATTGGCCCAACAAGTTGCCGACAGTAAAGGTGCTGTTATTGGTATTCTTCTTGATCTTCAAGGTCCCGAAATTCGTCTTGAGACTCGTGACAAAGTTGAAGTCCCAGTTAAAAACGGCCAAGAAATAAAAATCGGTGCTTCTTTTATTGATGATATCGATGTCATTATTCCCCATGCTGCTGTCTTCTCACTGCTAAAACCCGGTGATGATCTTTTTATTGATGATGGTTTTGTTGAGACAACCGTCGTTTCTACTCACGAAAATTATTTAATTACCAAAGTCAAAAACGATGCTGTCATTAAGCATCGCAAAGGTGTCAATCTTCCTGGTATCGATATCGACTTCCCATCTCTCATTGATAACGACATTGCCCAGATTGAAAAAAACGCCCGCAATAAGGTCGATTATGTAGGACTGTCTTTTGTCCGCACTGCCGCCGATATTCGGCTACTACGTCTTGAAATGCAACAGCGGGGGATGGATGCTCAGATCGTTGCTAAGATCGAAAATCAAGTTGCTCTAAATCATATTGATGAAATAATTGCCGAAGCTGACCTGGTTATGGTCGCTAGAGGTGATCTGGGAATCGAAACTGCTATAGAACAATTGGCCTATTGGCAAGAAACCATTATTCGCAAATGTCGTCTGGCCGGTAAACCAGTTATTACTGCCACCCAGATGTTGGAATCGATGATTGTCAATCCTCGTCCTACCCGTGCTGAGGCAACTGATGTCGCTAATGCTATCTATGATGGCACTGACGCCATCATGCTTTCTGCTGAGACAGCCGGAGGTAAATATCCTGTCCGTACCGTCCAAACCATGTCTCGCATTGCTGCTTGGAATGAAGCCAACCGTCCCGTTGAACAACTTTCTTTTCAGGACAACACAGCCACCTCAGTCATTACTAAGTCAGCCGTGTCTATTGCCAAATCAAATATAGAACCAACTATCGATCACATTATTGTCTTTACGGAAACCGGTCACACTGTCCGTTTCCTTTCCCGTTACCGTCAAAGTGTTCCCGTTATTGCTATAACTGGAGACAAGAAAGTCGCCGAATCTTTAGCTGTTTCATTTGGTGTTACCCCATTTGTAACCAATTATCATGAACCATTTTTCACCACTCCAGATAAGGTCCTCAACGAATTAGTAGAAACAGGATTAATCAAAAAAGGTGAGAATGTTGTCATAGTCCATGGTTCCCAGTGGCAAAAAGCCGGACTAACCAACGCTCTTCAAATTACTCAGGTCTAGACTATCATTTCCATCAAAGGCCTTCTGGGTGTTTCAGGGACTTTGACCTTCGCATATCCTGCACTCAGTACCAATTGAACAAACCCTTCAATTTTAAGATGTTTAGTTAGCTCTTTTTTAATCCCGGTTAATTCAGTTATCGAACCCAGGACCCCACTAGTCAGTCCTAATTTTTGGACGGTCAGAATAATCTCTCCATACATTTCCCCAACTTTTATCCAGTCTTCGGTTTCATTATTTTTAGTCGAAAGCACTATAAATAGGGGTGTATTCTTAGCAATATCTTCATCCTTATTTGCCTTTTCTTTGGCAATTTTACTATCTTTGGAAAATAAATATTTAGTCTCAGCGGCTATTTTATACATATTTATCATCCCTGTTGGTAATCCGTCTTTACTCAGCTCCAGATCATCTCTCATCCATTCTTCTAGTTCTCGGATAAGTGCTCGACTTTTATACCAGACAAAATCAGCTTTCTTTACCAATGCCGACATAATTTTTATTTTTTCGACATCTGTCACCAATGCCTTCATAACTTCATTTCCACTAATTTTTTTTATTTTTTCAATAATTTCTTGAGATATTTTCTTTTTCAAATACTCTTCTCGGTATGTTCTTCTTTTGATAATCGCTTTAAATAATTCCAAGTCTTTTTTGTTTGCAGATTCATTGTTAAAAATAAATTCAACCTTGTCATCAACTATCTTTCTCTCAAAACCAAGTCCAAACCGATTGGCACTGATGGCCAATATCTTAGAAACCGCCCCGATACTTATGAATAATTCCCGATGTTCACTATCAACTACACTTCTTCCTCGACCAAGATCTGGCAATATCGTAACTTTATTTTTTGAGATTTCAAATTTCCAAGGTTGGCTGTTGTGACCTGATGGTGCCAATATGGCGTATCTTAGTAGAAATTTTGCTTTGTCTTCAAAGGCGCCTCTGGCAGGGTATTCTTTTTCATCTATATTCCAAGCTTCTATTCGCATCCTATCTGATACTCAAACAGTAAGAGATACTATAACTCTACACTATTTTCCAGCAACTTTCCAGTTATTTGCCATCAATTGATCTAACTCTTCTCCCAATTGTTCATCTGAAGGTTCTACTAATATATTTCCATCTGGAAAAACTATGGTTGGTATCGACTGCATCCCATGATTTATCTCAGTAACTTTTGCCGCTGCCGTAACATCTTCTTCTAAGTTTATATATTCATACTCCACACCTCTTGAATCCAAATAAGCCTTAGATCTAGCGCAATCAGCACACCAAGTTGCACCATACAAAACTATTTTTCCATTATTGTTTTTATCCATCATCGAATTATACAAGAGTCGCTTATTTTTCCGGTATATAATCTCACCATGACCGAAATCGAAATCAGAGGCAAGCTCTCCCCCAAAAAGTTCTCAGAACTGTTTGAATTTCTATACCAAAAAGCCAACCTTTCAGATCATTATCACCGTCTATCAATTGACATCTCGCCTGGTTTTGACCCTGTAACTAAAACTTGGAAAAATAGTAGCGGCACCGACATCCGTCTCAAAAAAAGTGGCGATAAGGAGAAGCTATCAATCAAAACTGGTGACTTTAAAGATAAAGAACGTAAAGAAGTTGAAATCAAACTAGTAACCGGGCAGTTTCTCTCATCTCTCGATTTTCTTGAATCCTTAGGTTATTCCTCTGGCATGGTTTATTTTTGGGAATCATGGGAATTTGATTACTTGGGAGTAGAAATAAAATTATCAAAATATACGAACGACTACTTTACTTTCGAAGTTGAAGGTAAAGAAAATAGTGATGTTGATTCTA
The DNA here is from genome assembly GCA_041658955.1 of Candidatus Shapirobacteria bacterium. Taxonomy (GTDB): domain Bacteria; phylum Patescibacteriota; class Microgenomatia; order UBA12405; family UBA12405; genus UBA2283. The sequence continues at coordinate 19,199 of JBAZZE010000010.1, read as the reverse complement.
TTGCCAAAGAACTAAACTTAACCCCATATTCCGACACTGAATACCGCGCCGCTATCGATTGGGAAAACCAAAATATCCACCAACTATATACCCGAGAACTAGCTGAAAAAATCATTAAAGACAGATTTTGACTTTAGAAGCTCTGGTACACTTTCCAAACAAATTAGTACGTAGTTTCACACAACTACTTAATATTGAAAGAAAAATCACCGACAGGTTGTACTATTAAGAGAGAATATTAATTTACAAAATATGAAGAATATAATTATCGTCCTTATTTTCTTATCAATTGTTGGTGGTGGTTATTGGTTTTATCAGAGTAGTCAGCCAATTACCAAAAATGTTGTTAGTGGAAATACCACTCCAGTTTCTCCTAGTCGTATGGCTGAGATAAACGGTTATGTAATCAGCATCGCAGGTAATGAGGTTGTCGTTGCTAATGAAATCGGACTCAAAGAAGTCACCGAGGAAGAGCGACTCCGTCGTCAAAAGTTAACTCAAGAAGAGCGTCAGGCTTTGAAAGCTGCTGAGTCTGCCAATGTATCTAAAGAAAATGTCACGGTTGTTATTCCTGTTGGTATCGCTTTAGTTAAAGGTAGCGGTGACGCTAGTGGTAAAAACTTGCCAGCAGATTTATCAGAAATCAAAAAAGGAATTTATCTATCAGTTTGGAAAACCGGTGAAGAAATTGAGTTTGTGAAGTTAAAAGGCACAGTCCAATAGATTATGAATAAAAAATGGCTCCTAGTTGTTGTATTTGTATCAATCTCATCGTTCGGGTGGTATTGGTTTAACACACTCTCAAAAGCTGCTCCAATTGAAGTAAAAACTGCCACAGTCACCAAAGGTGATTTAAAAATCTCCACCGAAATAGATGGTGCTACCTCAGTTGACCGGCGAGACTTAAAGTTCAATGTTAATGGCAAAGTTTCTAAGGTAGTTGTCAAGGAAGGTCAGGAAGTTAAAAAAGGTCAACTTCTAATAAGTCTTGATACCCAAGATGTCCAAAAAAATCTAGAAAGTTCTCTCAAAGATTACTCCATCGCTCGAAACACTTTTGATCAAACTGGTCAAGTTACTTATGCCGATAAAGTCCTCACCGACACAATAAAACGATCATTGGATAATTCACAATATACTCTCGATAAGTCAGTTATTGCTGTTGAACTAAAAAACATTTCCCTCAAAGAATCATATCTATACGCTCCCATTGCTGGTACAGTTTCCGCCATCAATATTAAAGAAGGTGAAGTTACCAACACCCAAAACGGCGGTAGTGTCATTACCATCACTCGTCAAGAAGGAATGAGTTTTGAGTCTATGGCCGAAGATATTGATGTTTTAAAAATTACTCCAGACCAAAAAGTTGAGGTTAGACTAGATGCCATTCCAAATGTAGTTTTCCCGGCGACTATAGATTTTATTTCGACTTTAGCGCAGGTTGATCAGAATGGACTCTCGACTTACAAAGTCCGTGTTAAAGTTGCCGATTTTCGAGGTTACAAAATACTTGATGGTATGTCAGGTCAAGCCATATTCATAACCAAAGAAAAAGATAATATTTTGGTGATTCCCAACAAGTCAGTTATCCGTGAAAATGGCCAGAGTTATGTCACTAAAAAAAGCGGAGACAAATCTGAAAAAGTGGTCGTGGTTACTGGATTTACTGACGGGAAAAGTGTTGAGGTTGTTTCAGGATTAGCAGTCGGTGATGTGGTGGTTGTTCTATGAAACTAAACAAAAGTAATTTGTTGGTATTAGAAAATATCCGCCGAGAATATACTGTTGGTGGAACTACTTACCCCATCCTCCGAGGAATAGATCTTACTGTTAAAACAGGGGATTTCTTAGCACTTATGGGTCCTTCTGGTAGTGGTAAATCCACCCTCCTAAATATTATTGGCTGTCTAGATACACCTAACAGTGGTAAATATAATCTCAAAGATAATGATGTTTCCAAGATGACAATATCTGATTTGGCTGAAGTCAGAAATAAACATATTGGTTTTATTTTTCAAAATTTCAATCTAATTCCCTCTATCTCTGTCTTGGAGAATGTTTTATTACCTTCATTCTATCTAGGTAATGAAGATCAAAAAAAAGCCGAAGAATTATTAGTCTTAGTCGGGCTTAAAGACAGAATGCACTATCGCCCAAATGATCTCTCTGGAGGCCAAAAACAAAGAGTTGCCATTGCCCGATCACTTATTAATAACCCTAGTCTTATCTTGGCCGATGAACCGACCGGTGCTCTCGATAGTAAAACTGGTCACGAAATAATGGAACTTATTTCATCTTTAAACCGTGACCAAAATAAAACGGTGTTAATGGTGACCCATGATATGAATATCGCCCACATGGCTCATCGCATTATTGAGTTATCAGATGGAAAAATTAATAAATGAACGACATCAAATTTACCACCAAATTACTCAAGCTTTCAGTACTAGCCCTACTCTCAAACCCTTTTCGAACCATGTTGACCATGTTGGGAATTATTATTGGATCACTCACCATTATTATTGTTGTTGCCTTAGGTGAGGGTGCTAAAAGAGATATTGAACAGCAATATTCTAGTATGAGCGTTACAACAATACTGGTAAACGCACCATCCACCGTTGAAGGCGCCAGGTCAAAGTTAAATTACGATGATGTTGTTGAGTTAAAAGCCATCGACAGTTTAAAAACCGTCATTCCTCAACTCTCGGGCAAAGTTCAAATGCAGTCCGAAGGCAACTCGAGTAACTTATCAGTGCTTGGAACTACTTCGGACGTAAAAGAACTAGCCAACCTAAAATTAATATCCGGTAAATTTTGGGACGATGAGGTTGATGGCAGAGCAAAAGTTGCTGTTATCGGAGCCATCGTCGCCGAAGAACTGTTTGGGAGTCGCACAGCTGATGTGGTTGGCAAAACAATCGTTGTTGGTAAAAAAGAATTTGAGGTTATTGGGTTATTAGAATACAAAGGTGGGTCAGTAGGCCCGACCACCATTGATGATAGTATTTTCACTCCCTACGACTCTGCCTATCGATATATCTTAGGCATCAATGGCCGTTTTAATATCAATGCTCAGGCTAAAGATGTTAGTCGTATTGGTGAAGCAGTCGATCAAATGTCTACAGTTTTGCGAGAAACACATAATTTAAAAGCCGGAACAAATGACGACTTCCGAGTCCGTGACATGGGTTCTACTGTTTCATCTGCTGTCAATTCATCCCGCACTATGGGCATATTACTTGCCAGTGTCGGCGTGATAGTTCTCGTGGTTGGTGGTATTGGAATAATGAATATTATGTATGTGACTGTTACTGAGAGGACTAAAGAGATTGGTATTCGCAAAGCTATTGGGGCTAAGGAAGAATATATTCTAATGCAGTTTATTTTTGAAGCCTTTTTGATGAGTTTTATTGGTTTTCTAATTGGAGCAGTTCTGTCTTTTGGAGCATTTTTCTTACTAAAACAATTTGCAGTTGCCTACGTTGTAGTCTGGTGGAGCTACCTATTATCATTTCTAGTTACTATTAGCATTGGACTATTTTTTGGATACTATCCCGCTAAAAAAGCTTCTGCTCTCAATCCAATCGACGCACTTAGGTATGAGTAATACACCCGGAGGGGGTGTACAATAAATATATTATTAAGTTTTTAAAGCTATGAAAACAAATGAAAGTCTTCTCGATAGAATTATTCGCATTGTTCTAGGATCTCTGTCCCTAGTTGTCGGCGAGTTTTGGTTGGCTGGCCTTAGCCAAACTATTCTAATTATTTTTGGTGTAGTTATGGTTCTTACTGGACTTGTTGGTTATTGTGGAATTTACCAAGTACTAAAAATAAATACATCTGGCAAAAATCAACAGTCACTCAAATTACCTCACTTACTTTCTCTGACCTTTTTATTTGGTTTATTAACTACTTTGGGTAGTTTTGCTAGTATAAAAATCACCCAAAATAAATTCCTCGAGAACTTTAATCAAATGAATGGTTATTACAAGCAAACACTTTTTTTGACTGGTCAAGGTAAACGAGAAGAAGCCAAATTAAATTATGATCAGTGGGTCGCTGAGTTTAAAAACTTTTCTCAAAAATATTCTGCATACCGACCCTTTGTACTCAAAAATGATGTTCAATTTACTTCAGATTTGGACAAGGTAGGCGCCATTATGAGTGATGTTAAAAATGGAGTCTACGAAGGGGACTTACCCTCTACCCACATCAAGCTCGAAGCTGTCCGACCTATTTTTCAAGAAATGTTTAAGAGAAATGGTTTCACCATGCTTGCCATTTCCCTAACTGATTTTCATGACTCCATGGAAAAATTAATTGCCGCCGCTGATGCCAAAAATTCCGCTGATATTATCAGTACCTATCCAGAATCAAGTGGAATTCTTACTCAAGTCGAAGCTGAATTAAATGATGCCGGTATCAAAGCCATTCGCCAAAATTTAGAAGATTTATTATCCCTAGCTAAATATAATAAAATAGAAGATTTATCCAAAAAAGCTGCAGAGTTAAAGAGTAGCTTCGTAAAGGTTTATCTTGTCAAAGGTTAATAATTAAACAATTATGAATTTTATAAAACAAACTTTACACCTAGTTTCTAGTTTTAAAGATAAATTTTGTAACTTCTTTAAAAGTTGTAAATACTAAATGAACACTATCGCTATTGTTGGCTTGTCTGATAATCCTCAAAGACCTAGTTATCAAGTTGGTCTGTATTTAAAAAATCAGGGTTTCAATATTATTCCTGTCAACCCCACTATCACCGAAGTCTTCGGTATAAAATCATTTTCGACTATTTTGGATATTCCCAGTACAACCACTATCGACATTGTTGATATCTTCCGAAAACCCGATCAGGTTATCCCTATTATCGAAGAGATTGTTAAAAGTGGACGTAAGCCTTTGATCTGGATGCAGGAAGGTGTTGGTTCACCAGAAGCCAAGGATTATGCCGAAAAAAATGGCCTCGAAGTGGTGATGAATATGTGTATGATGAAAGAAAAAGTCAAACCAACAATTTAAGTTCCAACACCCCGCTATTGAGATGAGTTTATTAGGTTTTTTACAACAGGAATGCTCTCTGGTGAGACATTGAAGCAACGTACCCCAGCCGCCAACAGTTTTTTTAGAAGTGGTAATCTAGGTTCGACATCTAGGCACATGTTGGCATCTTTGTTCTGTTTTTTTGCCTCATTCATAACCATTCTAATCAGTTTTATTACTGCCGGATTAAGAGTGTCTCCACTCAAGTTATCTGGATAAATATGTTCACGCAAAGTGGCCAAAGTGAATTGAGACAAATCTCCAGGGCCAATCCTAACAAAATCTGCATGCTTGTAAAGCTCTTTTATAAGAAGTGCCGATGACGGAGTCTCGACCATCGACCCCCAGATTATATTTGAGTGATCACCCGGACTAATTTTATTGAAGAATTTTTTAAAGTTTGCCACCTCTTGTGGGTATGAAATCATTGGTAGTACAATACCAACTTTCACTTTTGGTGAAATTTGAGCGACTGCATTAAGTTGGTTTTCAAAAGCAGTTTTGAGGATGTCACATGATCGAATTCCCCGAAGTCCAAGCGGAGACCGAATTTCAGACTTAGCTTTTTGTGCCCAATTTGGGATCTTGTCACCCCCTATATCAAACAATCGGATGTTCAGCTGGTGGCTCCCAATAACCTTAATACTGTCGTTATAAAGTTTTAAATGATCCTCAACACTTGGTGGTTTTTCCCCATCCCAACCAAGCCAATCTGTCCGGAGTATCCCAATACCATCTGCTCCTAAATTAAAACCTTTTAATAAGTCGTTAGCATTTTTCCCATCGACGTTGACCTTGACTATTTCTCCGTGGAAAGTTACTTTTTTTATAATTTTTGAAAAGTTATTTTTGTCTAAATTTGATTTGTCATATTTAGACTCTACAATTTGTCTATTTTCGTCAAAATAAACAAACTCTTTTTGGCCATCTATGAAGGCATAACATTGTAGATTATTTTCTGGGAGTTTGTCGATTACTACATACTGAATCCCCTTGGCATTGAGCAAAACGGATGGATGTCCTGCAAAACTCCCATTTTCAACTATTACCGCCGCAGGGAGGTTAGGAAGATTAATAACTTTTTGGATATCTTCAACGGTTATATTCTTTGCTACAAAAACATAAGGAGAGGAGCCTGAGACATTCCCATTGTAGAGGCTAACAACTTTACCCCACTTTGAGTCAGTTGATAGACAGCTGACCTTTTGCTTATATTGCATATTGTTTTATATCTATTGCGGAGCATGGGGGTCTGGAACCTTTCTGTCCCTATAACACCCTCTTCCTCACTGTCTCATTCTATCAAAGTTTTGAAGCTAAATGAGACAAATGAGACACTATAAAAACCGAAGTAGCTACTTAGAAACAGGCATCAAACCATCAATCAGGCTTTTGAAGTCATCATATCCTTTTGGATTAGGAATTCGTTCGCCATTGATAAAGAAAGTGGGGGTACCTTGAATACCTAATGACGAAGCTGAATTTTTATCTCTATTTATCCGATCTCTAACTTCGGCAGAATTGACATCGTTTTTGTATTTATCCATATCAAGACCGACTTGTTTCGCATATTCCTCGAACACTGAAGGTGTGACGACTTGCTTTTCGCCCCATTCCTGTTGAGTGTCGTATAGTTTGTCATACATCTCCCAGAACTTACCTTGTTTACCAGCAGTCTCTGCTGACTGAGCTGACGCCATCGAGTTCCTGTGATTTGGTAATGGGAAATATCTGACTACAAAACGCACCTTGTCTTTGTATTCATCTTTTAATTGCTTGACTATTGGATAATAGACGCGACAAGCCTCGCACTCAAAATCAAGATATTCAACTATGGTAATTGGAGCATTCTCGGGTCCTTTCACCCAGTCATCTTTTTTAATTGTTAGAATTTCTTTAGCTTGCTCCTTGCCTACAGTTAAAGTAGAAGATTGGGTCTTATTGATAAAAAAGATACTTATGGCAAGAACTAAAACGGAAAAGATAGCGACTCCGGCAAATAGTTTCTTTTCAAATGAGGAATATTGTAGTTGTTGTTTCATATTATTATTTCCAAAATTTTAACCCGTTTAGAACTCGGTTATAAACCCGAAGAGGCTTAGGGCCGACTAAACCTTTGTTATTAATAAACACTAGCGGAGTGCCATAGATATTGGTTTTCTCAAGCTCTATCCGTTGCCGGGCAACGGCACTTTTGGTTTCTTGAGATTGACTGCATTGAGCAATCTTTTCCGATGAGTAACCTAAGTCTGTGAGCAGTTTAGCTACATACTCAGGTTTGGCATTGTCTTCCTTACTGCTCTCAAATAATTTATCAACAAAAAGCCAGTATTTATCTTTATTTTGCTGATAAGCACAATATCCGGTATTCAAAATATGAGCGGTTTCACCCTTAACTGGATAATGAGCAAAAATGTAATTGACTTTATTTTTTCTCAAAAATTCCTTAAAAGTCGGATATGCTTTGCGGGTGTAGTCGCAATTAAAACAACCAATAAAAACGACAGTATCTTTACTGCTTATATTTTTAGTTGGAAAAGTTGATAAATTAACATCTTTCAATGTGACTTTACTTTCATCACCACTGCCAATAGAACAACTCCCTCCTGCTTGTGAAATTTTATTATTCTCTCCGGTAGGATCGAGAGCACAGAAACCCGATTTGTTTAAACCATTGCAACTACCATACATATAAAAGTTATAAAGCCCCTTGCCAGTCCAAAAAAGGCTGGCGATAGTCAAAATAAACAAAATCCATGAAAGCAATTCGAAATTTCTGTTTAAAAACCGGGCTGCTCGGATGGATTTGGTCATCATTTTTCCAATCAACTGTGCCTTCATTTTTTCTGAGAAACCCGTGTTGCAAGGTCGTAGAGTTATCCGTCGAAAGACACAGTCAAAAGCTTCTTTAGCTAGAGCCCGATGTGAGGCCGAAAAAATACTGATGACTGATAAAACTAAAAAAGCAACGATGCAAAACATAAACTTAAGAATTTACTACTAAACTTATTTGAACGAAGCCCAAGAAATTTGTAGATTTGGAGATATTTAAACCGACTTTATCAAGGATCGAATCTAAACCTCTATTGATGTATGGCTTGTAGTTTTGAGTTTCGTAGATACAGGCTAATGGATGAAAAAATTTGGCGATCAGATGGTTCTTTGGTTCCATATAATCAACGATAAGTATCTGACCGGATTTTTTAGTAACTCTTTTCATTTCTTGGAGCACTAACATTTCTACTTCATATGGCATGTCGTGTAATCCCCAGGAAATTGAACTTGTGTCAAAGGAATTGCTACCAAACGGCATTTTTGTTGCATCGATATGTTGAAAATTAAGTTGAAGATTTGGTGTGCATTTTTTCCTGGCTTGAAGCAGCATCTCTTCAGATAAATCTATACCTAAGACCTCATGGCCCAACTTAGCAAATTCGTATGCCTGAGCCCCTGTTCCAGTTGCCACATCAAGTATTTTTTGGTTAGGTGGTAAATCTAGAAAATTAACAGCTTTCTTTCGCATAGGAGAGAGTAGATATTTCTCATAATCATAAAGCCACGCCCACTTTCCAAAAAATTGGTTGTTTCTAGACTCATGTTCGGCTAAGTTATTGGATTTCATGTTTGATATGTAATTCTTTACAAGACTAGTAATACTTTTTTCAAGCTTTCAACAAATAATCTTGCATCTTCAATTGTATTGTAAAAATAAACTGATACCCGAACAGAACCTTTAATCTGGCGGTCATTAAACCATGAGTGAACACAATGTTGTCCTGAGCGAACCATGATGTTGGCCGATTGATTTAGAATTAAAGCAATTTGATGGTGATCAATCCCTTCAATATAAAAGGAAATTATTCCACTTCTTAGGCTAGAATTCTGAGGTCCAATTATCTTTAGATTAGGGATCTTTAATAACTCTTGGCTAATATAAGCATTTAGCTCATGCTCATGTTTTTCAATCTCTAGAAATCCAATTTTAGTTATATATTTACATGCCTCACCCAAGCCAATAATTCCAGCATAATCCTGTAATCCTGCTTCAAATTTTTCCGGTGGTGGTAAAAATTCATGAGAAGTATAGGTAGACGAAGATACAGTATCACCACCGACCATAAACGGCGACAATTTTTCAAGTAAGTTATATTTACCGTAGAGTACTCCCATACCCGATGGCCCGAGCATTTTATGTCCGGAAAATGCCAAAAAATCAACATCTAAATTAGACACATCGATTTTTTGGTGAGGAGCAGTCTGAGCCGCATCAAGCAGAACCAAACTACCGTGTTTATGGGCAATGCGAATTATTTCGGAAGCTGGTATGGTAACTCCATCTAGGTTTGAGGTAAAACCCATCGAAACAAGTTTGACCTTTCCGCTCATTGCCATTTCAAACGCTTTCAAGTTAAAAGTGTTATCAGAATTCGAAGGAATAATTTTGTGAACAATACCTATTTTTTTAACCAGCATTTGCCAGGGGATCAAGTTGGAATTGTGCTCTTTGTCTGAAGTAATGACCACATCTCCGGTTTGGAGCTCGAGTGAGTGAGCTATTAGGTTTATTCCCTCGGTAGTATTTCGGGTAAAAATAATTTCTTCTTTGCGTTTAGCTCCAATAAACTTGGAGACAATGGTTCTGGCCTCGTCACACTTTTGAGTCACCTTTGTCGCCAGAGAGTGCATGCTCCGTCCGCTACATGCCGGGTATTCTTGGTAGTACTCGGTGATAGCGTCGATGACTGCTTGCGGACGGAGACTCTGACAGGCATTATCAAAATAGACCCATTTATTGTTGGTTAAGATTGAAAAATCTTTTCGTGTTTGGTCTATTTTCATAATCTATTTTAGTGTTAGACAATATATTATTTTAATGCCGCATCAGCGACCGATTTCATGTCGGTCCAACTATAAGCTCCTGAAAAGTTGGTGGTGTTTAGGTAAAATCCTGGAGTTCCATTTACTCCAAGTGACTTTGCAATTGTTGAATCTTCAGCTAGACGAGTGTCAAATTTTCCACTATCAAGACAGCTTTTTAGTTTATTTTTATCAACAGCTGAGGCGAGGAAATCAGCTACTTGTTGTGATTTAGAAGCATCATTTTTGACCACATCATTAATTAAGGTGTAACCTTTTGCTGTCATGAATAAATCATGAGCCTGCCAGAATTTTCCTTGATCAAAAGCACAGTAGAGGGCTTTGGTAGCAAGTTCACCATTTCCATGACCGTTGGTATAAAGCCAAACAAAGTCAGCTTTCCCTTGCTCAACCAGTTTCTTCATTTCCGGTACTGGAGCGACATAATTTCCACCATCTGCTTTTAGCATAAATTGCTGACCCATTTGCTTATTTAATTCACCGTTTAGCCCGGCAGCGACATGGCAAAATGGACAACTGGGATCCGCTACTTCCACCATCACTAGCTTCTTGTCACCGTTACCAAACTTAATGACATTCTTATCAAATAATCCCTTAATTGAATCTATCGATACCTGTGGTTGAGCCGGTTGTTGAGCTTGTGGCTGGGCAGGATTGGCTTGGACCGAATTAGTATTTTTTTCTAGTGTACTAACTTTGCCATACATATAACCACCAAATCCCATCATCGCCATAAAAATCAGTGCGACCAGAATCACTAAAGATGGACTAAGACTAATATTGTTTTCTTTTGATAACACGTTGAATTTAAAAATTAACTTCTACACATTGTAGAAGTAAAAAGCATTAGTGTCAACTACTCAAAGAAAACTATCGACAAATATTCTGACAGCTACCACCATCTAAACAGATTGATGTTTCTGACTGCGTCTGGGAATGAATCTCAACTTTGCTGGCAATTACATTGGCAAAGAGTAGCAATACACTGAGACTAATAACTAGATTATTAAATGGGAAAGTATGTTTAACTTGCGTATCTCCAAGTAAGGACAAAACTCTCGTTTCAATATCATAACTTTGTGAAAAGGTATTAACCGACATAACAGTTAATGATGGGTAGTCAATAACTTTTCTCAGGGCTGAAATTAGCTTATTATTACTCCCCAGTTCACTGATTACTCCACGATCAGCCAAAATTTCTTTTCGTATATGAAAATAATTTACAAAATCTCCGATAATTGGCAAAAAGAAAAACATATTTTTGACAGCTTGTAGTAGTAGCAAAACCAGATTATCGTTCCTATTTAGATGCTGTTTTTCGTGAATTATAATCGTCTCCATCTCCTTTGGTGTCATCATCTTTACCAGACTATTTGATAGGTATATTTTAGGACTTAGTATCCCCATACAAAAAGCGACAGGACTGGAATACTCAAAAACTACAACTTTGTTCTGTAGAGAATACTTAGTAGTAAGTTTTTCGATAAAGATAGGTATTTTTAATTTGGATTTTATCGAAAGACTAAATTTAAAAGTCTTGAAAAGACTAACTATCAAGCTTAAAAAGGCGATTGAAAAAAATGTAAATATTGTTTTTTTAAAGAATGGCAATAAATGTTCGAGACAACTATTACAAAATAATAAAGCTTTTCCGGAAAGTGACGAATAAATAATTCCAACATAGTTTACAAAAACTGTCAGTAAAACTAGAAACAATAAAACCAGTATTAGTGTAAATATTTTATCTTTCATATTTTTTGAGCAATTCGACCAATTCTTTTCTTTTATTATCTGGAAGTTGTTCAACTCCTTTAGCAAAAGAACTAACAGCAATGTCTCCAAAAGATGTCATGGCTTTATTCATAAACTGCTTAACTACCGAATCAGAATATGCTTCCTGAGATATTTTTGGACTAAAAGTTACCTTACCGTCAATTTTGTTTTTGACTAATATTTTCTTTAAGTACAATCTCTCGAGTACTGTAGAAATAGTAGTTAGCGCGTATTTGTTTTTTAATTCAACCAAAACTTCTCGAGGAGAGCATCTCTTTTTATTCCAAACTATTTCCATAACTGATGTTTCCAGCTTGCCGTCAACAACTTGTGTATTAATCAATCTTTTCATATGATATTTTCCCCTGATAACCAAATAATTGTAAGCCATTAAGTACTACTAGGATAGTAACTCCGACATCAGCAAAAATTGCCAAAGCCAGACTACTTTTTCCCACCAAAGCTAAAGTTAGGAATAACAATTTTACTCCGACAGCAGTAGCAGTGTTAATACGAATTGTTTGTAATGATTTTCTGCCTAATTCTACTAAAAATGGAATTAGAGCTAAATTGTTGTTCATTAATGCCACATCTGCGTTTTCTATGGCGACATCCGACCCGACAGCACCCATAGCAATTCCTACTGAAGCGGTTACTAAGGAGGGGGCATCATTGACACCGTCACCGACCATGGCCACATGACTATATTTGTTAATTAGTTTATTAAGTTCAGTTACTTTTTGTTCTGGCAAAAGATTGGCTTTTATGTCTTTTATACCAACTTGAGTAGCTACAAAATTAGCCGATGACTCGTTGTCTCCAGTAAGAATTGTTGACTTGATATTAAGATTAATAAGGCTATCAACGACGGCTTGGCTTTCTTCTCTAATTTCATCAGTAATTGCAATTACCCCCGTGACCTCCTGATTATCACTCATAATAATTGTTGTCTTTCCTTGGCTTTCAAATTTATCTACGAGTTTTAATACTTCCTTGCTTACATTGTGCTCTTCAGTTATAAATCTTAAATTGCCCATACAGTGGTGTTTGTCGGTACAAACTAGACAGTCGCCAGTTAATCCCTTTCCGGCGACAGCAGAGAAATTTGTAAACTTATGAGGAGACAAATTGTATTTTTTGGCTTCTTCAATGATACTTTTGGCCAACGGGTGCTCAGAAAACGATTCAATCCCGGAGGCACAGGCCAGTACTTTTTCTTTGGTAAAACCATTGAATGGAACGACATCCGAGACAATTGGCTCTCCTTTAGTCAGTGTTCGAGTTTTATCAAAAGCAACTGCTTTGATTTTTCCTAATTCTTCAATAAATTTTCCACCCTTAATCAAGATCCCTCTTTTGGTGGCATTACCTATGGCTGAAAATATAGTAATTGGAGTTGAGATAACTAAGGCACAAGGACAAGAAATTATAAGTAGGGTTAAAGCTTGAATAAACCAAGGATTAAACGGTTTACCAAGTATTGCCACCGGGATGAGGACTGTTAACATCGCGATAAATAGAATAGTTGGGGTGTAATAGCCAGCAAATTTCTCAATAAATCTTTGAGATGAAGACTTTTTTTCAGCGGCTGAGTAAGTCAAGTCAATAATTTTTGCCAAAGTACTATCTTTGGAAAGTTTGGTAATTTTGACTTCCAAATATCCATTTCCACTAGCTGTTCCAGCATAAACCATATCACCCAAGTATTTATTTTTTGGTAATGGTTCCCCGGTTATCGAAGCTTCATCCACCAGAGACGACCCTTCGACAATTTCGCCATCAAGTGGTATTTTGTCACCGGGCTTAATAACAATTATGTCCCCAACCAAAACCTTTTCAACGGAAGTTCTTAATTCTTTTCCCTTAATTTGGGCTGTTTTGGGTACATCTTCCACCAATTTTTTAAGGGCATCTTGACTTCGTTCGATTCCAAAATCTTCCAAAGCCTCACCTAAAGCAAAGAGCACAATAATGATTACGGCTTCTTCTAATTCCCCAAGGTAAGTAGCACCTAATATGGCGATAGACATTAATAGGTTGATGTCAGAAAACCTGAGGTGAAATAGACTTTTTATGCCATTGATCAAAACATTCTTGCCGAAAATAATGGCAATTGTGAGAAATAATGGATATTCTATCCAACTTGGTAGATGGATTGATAATATAGACAGAATTTCAAAAGGAAGAACTATCAGTAGGGCAATTAATAATGATCTAAGCTTTTTGTTTTGCAACATGGACATATTATACCTGTTTCTACTACATGTAGAATTAATTAATGTGAAGATATAGAGTTTCGACATTATTGGTCTTGTCGACGACTTTAGTATATTTTAGAGCACATCCGCCAGAACCTTTATAAGATCCTTTGTATAATTCACCATCAGTGGTGGACAATACATCAGTGTTCGAGCTACTAATGTCGATACCGTTATGAAAGTTATAGATTTTCCCCACCCAAGAATTTTTGATTGACGAGGTAACACCATATCCTTGATTGAATTTTATCGGCGCAGACAATGGCCATGACCAATCTCCTGATGCTTGTGAAGAATCTCCGCTATAGTTAGTAATATCAGTGTTTGACTTAAGAAAACTTAATGGATTTTGAGTTGACCCACCCTTTTTAACAATAAAATGCAAATGAGTGCCGCTAGAATTACACGAAGCACCTTGGATAATTGTACCTATTTTCTCGTTTTTACTAACATCTTTGATTTTTAACTCACTTCCTTTTCCTGACAAAATTGCGTTGATTGATTCCAATTCCGACTGAGCCTGTTGGAGTAATTTTTGATATTTAGTTTCATCATTCATAGTGCTTTTTAGAAGGACATCTTTATTGGCCTTAAGAACAGTTAGTGTTTGGCTTTGTTCTTTTAAATCTTTTTGTAGATTGGTCAATTGCTCTTGTTTGGCAATTTTTTCATTTTTTTGGGTATCAAGGTTGGTTCTGGTAGTTTCGTAATTTATTAAGTCATTTCGGGTTTTTTCTTGAATTGAAGTAATATATTTTTTTATTTGTAGTATTTGGTTGAAATCCATAGAAAAGAATATTTGTATCGAAGTGTATTTTTTTGAATTTATGTAATTTGTTTTAACTTGGTTTATATAATTTTCTGCCAATACGTCCAACTTTTTTCCAATAACATCAATCGAACCGCTAATGTTTTTAATCTCTTTTTCGAGAAACTTAATACTATTTTCTGTCTGATAAATTTTGCTTGTGGCGACTGATATTTGGGCATTTATTAACTTTATTTCGTTGGTCAAAGTGCTCTTGTCCTTTCTGGCTATAGCCAACTTCTTTTCTGCTTCAGTAATATCCTGAAGGCACTCTTCGTTCGTTTCACATTTTCCACTTTTGTCTCTCGCATTAAGGTGAGCAGGAGCAAACAAAACAGAGAATAAGATCAATATGTTAAATAGTCCAAATATTAGAATTTTACTCATGAGTTTTATATTCTAAATTCTACCTTGTGTAGAAGGTAAATATAACCCTGAATTTTATCTCCTAGACTTCCATAAACCCTGCGGTACAGTAGTGTCATGAAGAATAAAGAAGATGGAAAGATACAGGAAATAAAGCAAACAAGATACTGTCTTTATGCTAGAAAGTCGTCAGAATCAGACGAGCGTCAAGCCATGTCTATCGATTCCCAAATTAATGAGATGAGAACACTCGCAGAACGAGAGAATTTATTTATCAAAGAAATTCGACAGGAAAGTCATTCGGCTAAATCATCAGGGCTAAGACCAGTATTCAATAAATTATTGATCGACATTCGAGCTGGAGAATTTGATGCCATTTTAACTTGGGCTCCAGACAGACTGAGCCGAAACGCAGGCGACTTAGGGACGCTAGTCGATCTGATGGACCAAGGAAAACTTGCGACCATTCGGACTTTTTCTCAATCATTTTCGAACAATCCAAATGAGAAATTTTTACTAATGATTTTATGCTCACAAGCCAAGCTAGAAAACGACAATCGAGGTATTAACGTTAGAAGAGGTATGAGAGCTAAATGTGAGGCTGGCTGGCGACCAAATATTGCACCTCTTGGATATAAAAATGTGATGAATTACAACCGGATTAGTTACGTAGAAATTGACAATGAGAGAGCACCGATTATTAAACAAATGTTTGATCGAGTTGGGGTACAAAAGCATAGCGGTAGAACTGTGAAACAATGGCTCGATCGAGTTGGCTTTACCACCAGAAGTGGCAAACAAATAGCACTGAGTAAAGTTTATGGAATCTTGAAAAATACCTTCTATTATGGAGAATTTGAATTTGGCGGAAAAATCTATAAAGGCAGTCATGAGCCTTTAATAACCAAAGCTATATTCAATAATGTACAAAGACAATTAACGGTTCCCGAAAAAGAGTGGAACAAGAAAGTCTTTCCATTTAGGACGTTATGCACCTGTGGTAGTTGTGGGGAAAGGATAACTGCAGAAGAAAAATACAAAACAAATAAATCTGGCGGAGTTAGAAAATATATCTACTACCACTGTGGTCGGCACATTGATTACGATTGCGATGAACCCTATATTACCGAGGAAGATTTAATCCAACAATTAATACTTCATATCGATGAAATAAAACTTTATGAGGTGGAATTAGCTCAATATCTCAAACAGGACATCGATAAATTTCATCGACTGAGGTCAGACGTACTAAATCAGGAATTTCTCAGCGGAAATTTAAGAGAAATCGAATACGACGCTTTTAATCATGTAAACAAAGATATGGTTAAGGAATATTTACTCTACGTCCTCAAAAGTGGGACGGCAGACGAAAGAATAAAAGTACTCTCTACAGTCAAAACCAGATTCATTCTCCACAACAAAGAACTGACAATAAAATAAAGTGCTAGAATTGTTGGCACTTTAAAATTTATGTTTTTTAGTCGGTTACGAAGTCGATTGATGGTGGTTCAAATCCACCAGTGACAACTGTCATTGAAACCAGCGCAAAAGTTGACGGCACACTAGTTATAAACACCCAAAAGAAGGAGGAAATGCGTATGAAAAATACTATTAGAAGACTATTCGTTCTTGCTAGTTTATTTGCTGTTTCAGTGACTTTCCAAGGCAATCTATCGACTAAAGGACATAAGTAAAAACACGGATTTTACCGTATTACAGGCGTATTTTGGAATAGTTGTGAGTTTAGACAAAAATTGCCCAAGTCCTATGGGATTTTTAGCTATAGAGTTAAAAATCCATGGAACTTTAGGCACAAAGCGGAAGGGGAGGGAGTCGAACCCTCATGCCATTTCTGACGCGGGTTTAGCAAACCCGTGGCTTACCATTCGCCGCACCCTTCCTATTACGTTAAAAACGTGTCTGAGTATACCAAATTTGGCGTCTGAATTATGATAAGATGATATAAATGAGCGAAACTAAGAAGGATAATCCCAATATTGAAATCAATATCTCCGACCCGCTCAACGACATTAATGAGGAAAAAGTCCTCTACGAGTGGATCGCCCCCGAGCGAGCTTTTCAACGTCGGGAAAAAGATTTTTGGATTACTGCCATCGCCATTTTAGTTTTAGTCGCTGTTATTTTTGTCTTTATTAAAGAATTCTTCCTGATTATTGCTCTTGGTTCTCTGATGTTTATGTTTTACGTCATGTCTACAGTTCCTCCGGCAGATGTCCGTTATCGGATTACCAATCGAGGCATTTATTTTGGGGATACTGTTTATTATTGGGATGTTCTCGAAAAGTTTTGGTTCAAAAAGAGCCTGAGTACTGATATGATTCATTTTGGTACCTTACTCAAATTTCCCCGTCTAGTCTCATTTGTAATTTTACCCGCAGAACAGGAAAAACTAAAGGAAATTGTCATCAAAAAACTACCTCTAGTCGACAATCCCCCCAGCACCATTGATAAGCTCACTGCCTGGTTCGCCAAGAGACTTCCTCTCGAAGATCGGGCAACTAAAACCAAAACCCAAGAAAAAAAGGCATAATTTGTTATAATCAGAAGAATTTTAAGCGCCCATAGTTTAATGGATAGAATAGCGGTTTGCGGAACCGTTGATCCAGGTCCGATTCCTGGTAGGCGCACCATTGTCAAAGAAGGTGGATCTTATTCCAAAAAGTTTGCTTGATACCTTTTGTGTTCTCCCGTATTTGTTCCATAGTAAAGTATTTCTGTTACCTCAAAGGAAGGTTGTGCTTCTTTTGTTGAATGTATCATGAAAACATTAATATCATTAGTTTGTATAGCTGTCCTTGAAACTAGGTTTCCAGATCCGTCCCCAACCTGTCTTAATTCAACTTCTTTAATTGATTCCAGTTCAAGAGATTCTTTTATTTGATCTAGGGTTAAAGTCGCTTCACTATGAATTGAGGTTCTTGTTGGGTCATTACGAACTTCGGCCAGTTTTGCTTGATGATTTCCAATCAAATTCTTAATTCGATCTTCAACACTTAACTCTGGAATAAGGTCAGCAGGGGTTACCATAAAAGTTACAATTTATTTGCCTTATTGTAGCAAAACCAGTATATAAAATTAGTAAAAAGTCCTACAGATACATCCTACTTTGGTCTTAGTCCGGGAAAGTCTTTAAACAAAGATTCTTCAAATAGCCCAGCTGCCAGAATTCTATCTAGAGCGGCACTTCTTTCTTCAGGTAAGCTCGCAGGATTTTCTAAAATCTGAACATCTGGAAAAAGTGTCCTGTCTACAAACTCATTTACCCCAGCAGCACCCGTAGAAAGTTGTCTAGCTCGAGTTCTCAGATAAGCTGTGGTTAACTCAGCAATTTGAATCTTTCTGTCCACGGCTATAATATATCAAATTAGATATAATAGGGAATTGGAGAGATGCGCCGAATTGGTAAGGCAGCAACCTCGAAAGTTGCCGGCCGCAAGGCCATGGGGGTCCGAGTCCCTCTCTCTCCGCCATCAACAAATTAATAAGTATCTACCACTCGGTCAATATTCAGAAACACTAGTTCCTTACCTTCTATCACTCTGGTCATTTGTTCAAATGATGCAAAGGTATATTTTAGTTTTCGTATCTCAGCCTCTGACATCCACATATTTTCTCCCTCTTCCACTTTTACTTTCATTTCACCCTTGCAGTTATCTACTCGAAATACCCAAAAGAATTTGTCGTCTAGCAAATTTCCATCGACATCATAATCCCGGTGATGAACAATTCCTTTCATGGTTATATCTCCAGTTAGTCCCGACTCTTCAAAAAACTCTCGACTGGCCGCTTCTTCTGGTGTCTCACCCCAATGAATTTTTCCTGAATGAGATCCATACCATCCAAAAAATGGTTCTTTCAACCGGTGATGCATTAGATACTGAGTTACTCCGTTGTGTACTCGGACTGCGTGAAGGGCAACTACTACCTTAGCCATCTTTTCCAGTTTTAAGGTGTCGGTATCCATTCTTCCCGCAAACTCTTTTCCTTCTTTGGTTAAATAATATTTACTATCAGTTTTAGAAATTAGTCCCATTTCCACTAATTTTTTA
>JBAZZE010000009.1:0-36754 GCA_041658955.1 Candidatus Shapirobacteria bacterium | reverse complement strand
AAAGACAGCGACAGTAACAATACCGATTTGACGGATAATATTGGTCCAAGAAAGAATGGAGGTAATAATATCTTTTTGATAAATTATTTCGTCAACCTGATCTTTTTTGGCGGAAAAATTCTGGGATATTTGTTCTAACACTTTGACATCAGAGACTGATACTTCAAAAGATGCGGGTAGAATGCTGGCGGTAACCATTTCGGTTAAGAGTGGACTATTTTTATTTTGTTCTTTGTAAATAGCTAAGGCTTTTTCTTTGGAAATGAACTTAATTTCTTTTATGGAGTTGTAATTGCTGATTTCTGTCTGGAGATTTTCAATCGTAGATTTATCAAGGCCATCTTTAAGAAAAATGGTGATTTCTGGTTTGGTTTCAAAATAATTTAGGAGAGAGTTCATGCCATTGCTGATGATGGCAAAAGTACTCAATGCAAAGAAGCTGAGTGTCATAGTGGCTATAGCCGTAAAACTCTGAAAGGGAGATCTACGGATATGGTGCCAGGTGTTGCGATAGATGTTCATTTTTTTAATTTTTTCTTCTTTAACTTTTTGACTATCTTTTTGGCGGAATCATGAACAATTGTTCCATTTTTCATGGTTATTTTGCGTTTATTTAGGGAGTCGACAATGTCAATATTGTGAGTGGTCATGATAATGGTAGTGCCTTTGGTCTCGTTGATATCTTTAAGAAGTTTGATGAGGTTCCAAGAGTTTTCTGGATCTAGGTTGCCTGTAGGTTCGTCGGCGAGAATGAGTTTGGGGTCAATGGCTAGTGCTCGGGCTAGCGCTGCCCGCTGAAGTTCTCCACCTGATAATTGAGAGGGAAACAAATGACGACGGCTTTGAAGAAATACCTGATCAATGGCTTTTTCGACTCGCTGTGGGATCTCGCGACTAGGGAATCCATTTATATCTAGAGCCAAAGCAATATTTTCTTCAACTGTTTTGTCGGCGATGAGCTGATAGTCCTGAAAAATTACACCAATATTTTGGCGAAGTTTGTCGATTAGGTGTTTATTTTTAAAATTGAGAAGATGACCATCAATATAGATCTCTCCGGTACTAGGGCGATACTGGCTTAAGATCATTTTAAGTAGAGTAGATTTACCAGCACCAGAAGAGCCGACGATAAATACGAAGTCACCAGTCTTGACTTCAAAGTTTAGGTTTTCCAGCGCTTTGATGGAACCAAAGTGCTTACTAACGTCTTTAAATAATACGTTCATCTTTATTCAAGAACCTTAAGGCTACCAACATCCAAAAGCCAAGAAGTTTTATTCGAGGCATTAGTTTCACCTTTTATTTCGACTTTTTTACCAACAAATAAATCTAAATCTACGGTAGAAGAAATTAGGGAAGCACGCTGACTTAGACCACCCTCACGGATAAGAATATGAGTACCTTCACCATTAATCGATCCTTTCTCAATAACTCCGGTGGCAGAATCCTTAAAGCTTTTTTCGGCGTTGCCATAAACCTTACCTGCTTTAATTTCATCGGCGCTACTTATTTTGTCGGTAGAAATTACAGTTTGACCCTCGGTTGTAGTAGTAGTCTTGGCTACGGTGCCTTTATTCATTGGAAAAAATCGGGAAATCCAAAATCCGGATACAAGAGCTAAAACCAAAACGATAATTATAGGAAGTAAAGAAAAGTTGATATCTGAAGGTGGGGATTTTGGCTTTTCAGTTGAGAGATTAGGTATGTCCATATGAGTCCATAAATGCTAATAATCCAGTATAGCAAATTATTAACTAGAACCCACCTCCAAACCCTCTTCTGCTGCAAGAACAACTATTCAAGTTACAAAATATTCATCACTCCTTAATGTAGTCCAACTACATTCTCGTCGTGATTCATATTTTTCACTTGGGAATATTTATCTTTCGCGACGAAGATAGGTTTAGAGCTGTGTTCCCAGAAAACCGGAAATATAGTCTTGGAAGGCCCGGTATTCTTTGTCAACTGGAATATAGACCCATTGTTTATTGATGAATGTTTTGGGGTGATAAAGGATATCTTTTTGGGGATTTTCTCCGGCTGGAATATTGGTCTTGGTAAGGTTAAGGTCTAGTAATTGTTTTTTCCCGGATAATATCAAACTAAATATATCTCCATCAGTAATATTTGTACGAATTTTTTGGTGCCAAAAATTGTAAAGAGTTAATAGATTTGTTGGGTTTGAGATAAAATCAGGCGATTTTAGCTTGGTTAATAATGCTTCCAGAAGTAGCTGTTGACGTTGGATACGACCGGGGTCATTACTGCCGGAACCATCTTCATTTTGACCTTTACGGGAACGAACATACTCGGTGATATTTGTTTCGTCTAAGTGGAGTATACCTTTTGGAAAAACAACGGTAGTATAGATAGGAATTTTGGGAGATGGATTTTTAACGTATTCAGGATTTGGATAAAGTTTATCAGTGTAAGTGGACTCCTGGAGGACGTCAACACCTCCAATTATTTTGGTTAATTCAATAAGGTTATCAGTGGTCAAGACTAAAGTTCGAGTGACTGATTGTCCGGTTAATTTGGAAAATTCATTTTGAATATATTCATAACTTTGTTGGGTACTGATTTTTTCTTGGGATAGAGGATAGATTTGATTAACTTTTGAGTCAAGGGAATATATCCATAAATCTCGAGGAATTGAAATTAATTTTATTTGCCAAGATCGGGTTAGTCGGCCGATAATAATACTGTCGGAAACTTGGGTTTTTTCTAGCTGGTCATCACGAGGGTCAACACCCAGCATGACAAAATTAAACCCAGAAGAAAGTGAAGGGTTCTTGAATGACTGATATAGAGTGCTGGGAAAATAGGGAATAGAGGTATTAGTTGACTTACTTAAGTAGTTTAAAACAACAAAAATACTAGCGGGAATTAGAGCTATTACAAATAGAATAATGGCTAGTATCAATTTTTTCATTTAGAGCTTTAACTCGGCTTTGATAAACTCATCAAGATCACCATCTAAAACACTGGTAGTGTCTGAAGTCTCGTATTTGGTACGTAAATCTTTGACCATTTTGTAGGGATGAAGAACATAAGATCTAATTTGGTGTCCCCAACCAGCTATAACATGATCGCCTTTTATAGATTGATTTTCGGCAGACTGTTTTTCTTGTTCCATCGCCCACAGCTTTGATGACAACATTTCCATAGCAACTAATCTGTTTTGGTCTTGAGATCGTTGAGATTGACAAGATACAGTGATGCCAGTAGGTTTGTGAGTCAAACGAACTGCAGTGCTAACTTTGTTGACGTTTTGGCCACCATGCCCACCAGCTCGAAAAGCGGAAAACTCTATATCTTCAGGTCGGACATCAATTTCTGTTGCATTATTTATTACTGGGGTGACTTCAACTTTGGCAAATGAAGTTTGGCGGAGTTGGTCGGCATTAAAAGGTGAAAGTCTAACTAAACGATGGGCTCCATTTTCATTGCGAAGATAACCATAAGCACTGGGCACAGTGACCTTGAAATAGGCTGATTTTATACCAGCTTCTTCCCCTGGATTCATATCAAGCATTTCAAACTTCCATTCTTTACGCTCAAAATAACGCATATACATTCTTTGGAGCATCGCAGCCCAGTCCATGGCTTCGGTACCACCTTGACCAGCGTGAACCGATAAAAAGGCTTGATTTTTATCGTATTTGCCAGATAGGTAGGTTTCAAGTTCTAGTTCTTCGATTCTTTTTTGAATTAGATTTTGAGATTTTTCAATTTCTAATTGGAAATTTTCATCTTTTGATTGGCCAAAGACATCTATAAGTTCACTAATTTCTTTTAGTTTTTCTTCGATTTCTTTAATATTTTGAATTATTTTTTCACGAGAACTTAGATTTTGCATGGTTTCACCAGCTTTAATCGGGTCATCCCAAATGGAAGGGTCTTCAGATAAGTGTCTTAGTTCGTCGACTTCTGTGGTGATTTGTTGATAATTAAGCTTTTGCTTAATACTCTCCAAATTTTGACTGAGTTCTATTAATTCGTTCATTATGGATTATCAATACGATTTATTAATTCTTTGGCTAATCGGTTGATAATATCAATTTTTAACTGTTTTAGATGTTTTTGAGGAAATTCTTGGACAAAAATAGTAAATTCGTTGTATTTGTCTGAAATGGCGGATGAATTGATATATTCGGTTGTTTCCCCTAACACCTGCTGGGAGCGAGGAGGTAGGTATTTGACCAAGTTTGGAACTGGGAGGTCGATATTGACCTCGGAAGCACTAAAGTAATTGATGGACAGATAGACCACAATTACGAAAAGAATAAAACGGATTAGTACAGCTGGACCAAAATGGAACTCGTGGCTTTTTATTCGTTTGGACACGATTTATTTTACCATTCTGGACTTGAGCCAATCGATGATAGGAGTATCACCATAAAGACAAGTACTATCGGCTTTGACGAAAGCCAATGGTACTCCAATACCCTGAGAAGCATCAATGGAAGGGCATTTTTTGACAGTTTCTTGAAGGAGGTTTTGATTGGATTTGTTGTAATAGACTTCTTTGTAAGAGATTTTGACTTTTTCGTCAATTTTGTTGTCGGTTATATAACCATCAACGATCTTACAATGCGGACAGCCGTCACCCCAGAACAAGATCATCTCGGCATCTTCGGAAGAGACACCTTTGGTCTTAGGTGGTGTGGAAAGGGTTTTGTAGGTAAAGACAACGACTAAGACTAGAACTATAGCAATAATTATTTTTTTCATTTGGTATTAGCGGTAATTTCTAATATTTTGTCACCTTGGCGAATCTTATCGAGAACATCAAGTCCACTGATAACCTGACCAAAATTTACGTAATCGCCGGTTAGGTGCTGGCAGCCTTCAGTGGTAAAACAGATGAAAAATTGAGAGTCATTGCTAATATCTTTGGTGACTGGAGTTCGAGCGAGTCCGAGTGAGCCTCTAACAAACGGAATGGAGTTAATTTCTGATTTTTGACTTCCACCACCTGTACCGGTACCAGTTGGGTCACCGCCTTGAGCCATAAAGCCATCGATTACCCGATGAAAGGTTAGACCATTGTAAAAACCACTACTAACTTTACTCATGAAAGTTTTAATGGTGTTGGGTGTTTCCTGGCTAAATAACTTGATAACAATTTGTCCGTCTTTAGTTTTTAAAGCGACTACGGTATCACCTGCTTTAGAGGTAGTAGTTGGACTTTGAGTAATGACTGAGGTT
The DNA here is from genome assembly GCA_041658955.1 of Candidatus Shapirobacteria bacterium. Lineage (GTDB taxonomy): Bacteria > Patescibacteriota > Microgenomatia > UBA12405 > UBA12405 > UBA2283. The sequence continues at coordinate 31,543 of JBAZZE010000009.1, read as the reverse complement.
ACTGGAACCATATTTGAAGTGGGAGAAACTGATAAGTTTAAATTGTCGTCTGTATTCTTAGGAAATAGAGTACAGGATGATAAAACAAATGTAGCAATAGAAGCGATAATTATTTTTTTCATTTGTTTATTTTATCAAAACGAGGACTCGTTTGGCTCCACTATCAATTTCTTCCTTCTTTCCGGAAGGAGGAAGATCGTGAATACTTTCGAGAAGTAAGTTGTAAGAATATTTAAAATAGGCACCATGCTGGGTACCAACATCATGAACTGTAAACTTTTGGGAGTTATCGTCATAACCTAGAATAACCAGACTGTGATACCAAGGACCGCCTGAACGGAAGTTTTTGTTTTCCTGGTATAAGGTTTTACCATTGGCAGTAATAATCACTGGTTTTTCTTGGGAAAGTTCTGTTTTTAGATCTTCAATAGTAGGGTTTTCGATAATATTTGGTTTTAAACCTAAGTATTGGGAAGATATGGTACTCATGTTTTCGATATTAATGTCATGACTAAGATTATTGTCGCTTTCGAAACTGAATAATTGCTGATATTCGGTGACTAAAGAAGCGACTTGGGGAGTTTTGTTTTGATAATAATATTTTAAAGTTAAAAGTGAAGCTTCTTCACAAGCATCCTGCCATGGTTGATCCCAGTTTTTTTCTGGAGCTTGGGGAACAAAGGCTGTTTTAATTAGATGTTTGTTGGGGAGACCTGATTTAAGAATTACTGTAGGAGCTGGAGCAATGGTTTCAGTAATGTTTTCAATTATTCTTTTGGTCTCTTCAATCTTGGGTGAAATTTTTTGGGTACAACTCGATAAAAATAGCGCAAAGATAAGTAACGAGACTATATTTTTCATAGTTATATTTTATCCTATTTAGTGGTAAAATGGAGGAATGTCCAATTATAAAGATATCCGAAACGTGGCGGTCATCGCCCATGTCGATCATGGTAAAACAACTTTGGTAGACGCAATGTTAAAACAAACCCATACTTTTCGCGAAAACCAATCGGAAATGCAAGAAGACAGAATCATGGATAGCAATGATTTGGAAAGAGAAAAAGGTATTACCATTCTTTCAAAAAATACTTCCGTTTTTTACAAAGATATAAAAATAAACATTATCGATACTCCTGGTCACGCTGATTTTGGTGGTGAGGTAGAAAGAGTCTTGAATATGGCAGATGGGGTGTTATTGATTGTGGATGCCGCTGAAGGACCACTATCTCAAACAAAATTTGTTCTTAAAAGAGCCCTCGATTATGGTCTTAAAGTAATCTTAGTAATCAATAAAATCGATCGTAAAGATGCTGATGTTAAAAGAGTGGTGGCCGATGCTGAAAATCTATTTCTCTCACTTGCTTCTGATCCAGAACTTTTAAATTTCCCAATTATTTATGCAATTGGTCGTGACGGTAAAACTTGGGACAAGATGCCTGAAGATATGTCGGCACCAGCTGATACTACTCCCCTATTTGAATCTATTTTGAAAACATTGAGTAGTTCTCGTCAAGATGAAAACAAACCATTTCAAATGTTGATTTCAGCTTTTGAAAAGAATGGATACTTAGGAAGATTGGCTGTAGGAAGGGTACATCAGGGAAGAGTTAAAAAGGGTCAATATGTAACCCAACTTAACCCAAATCAGGTCGCAGTCGGTAACTTTAAGATTGAAAGAATGTATGTAAACGAAGGTATGAATAAGGTAGAAACTGAAGAAATCGAGAGTGGAGAAATTGCTTATCTAGCCGGTATTTCTGAAATTGAGATTGGGCAAACATTAACTGACCCAAACTATCAGGTGGCTATGCCGACTATTCAAGTTGCTGAACCTACATTAAAAGCAAGTTTTGGACCTAACACTTCACCATTTGCCAGAGATGAGTCGAGATTTTTAACAAGTCGTGAACTAAAAGAAAGATTAAACGAAGAAGTAGAGACTAATTTGGGACTTAAGATTGAAGATGATCCAACTGATAGTATTCGGGTGTTGGTATCAGGTCGAGGAGAACTTCACTTGGCTATTTTGATTGAAAAACTACGTCGTGAGGGCTATGCAATGGAAGTTGGTAAACCTGAAGTAATTTTGAAGACTATTGATGGAAAAGTATGCGAGCCTTATTCTGAACTAACTATATTGACTCCAGAAGAATATGTGGGAGCAATCACTTCCGAACTTGGTAAGCGAAAAGCACAAATGCTAGATATGAGTACTGATGATAAAGCTGGGGTAAAAATGATGTATAAGATTAGTGAGAAGAATGCATTAGGTTTGAGAAGTATTTTAGTTTCGGAAACCAAAGGTTCGGTTTCTATGAGCTATTTATCAATGGGATATGAACCAAAAACAGTTGACACTATTCGTCAAAGAAATGGGGTAATGATTGCATCTGAGAGTGGAAAAGCATTAGGCTTCGGATTAGATCTGGCACAAAAGAGAGGAATTACTTTTGTGTCTCCAACAGAGGGTGTTTATGAGGGGCAAGTAGTGGGTTATCGTCCGGTTGAAGGTGACCTAGAAATTAATGTTTGTAAGGGTAAACAGCTAACCAATATGCGATCATCGGGAAATGATGATGCTTTAACTTTGGCTCCAGCAGTTAAATACAGTATCGAAGAGTCACTTGATTTTATTGAAAGTGATGAGCTGATAGATGTAACTCCAAAAACAATACGGCTTCGCAAGAAATATCTGACAAAAGTAGATAGAGTTAGGGCTGACAGAAAAGGAAAATAATTAGTTACTACGACAAAAAGTGTTGTACTATCACCTAGTTACGTTGACAGAGATTGCCACGCTGAATCCTTCCCGATGCTCACCTATTTTCGATACGGGACAGGTCACTCGCAATGACGTCGTAAATTGTGATTTGATACTTATTAATTAAAACTGGCCTTGTTGAGTGGGGAATTCCAACTTTGGTGCTGGAATAACTTTATTCCAATTGACTTGAGACATCATTGATTCTATAGACTTGCTCAAGGCACGTGTCCAATCAAACTGAGAAGCAAGGTAAATAAAGACAAAGAAAACTACTGCGGTGCCAAAGAAATATCCTAAAGAATGAAAAAAACCATTTGAAAAACTTTTAAGTACTGTGGTGTTTTGACGACTTAACTGTTGATTAATTTTTTGGAGTTCGGCGAGAATTTGGCTTTCAGTAATCATATTAAATATTATTGTGAACTATTTGTTTCTGAATTGCCAGATACTCTTCAATAGTAAATTGGAGACGGTTAGTGGTATTGATACCACTTCCCTCGTGAATATCACCCTTAAACCGGGGAACTATCCAGATATGAGCATGCTCAACCTCGATCCCAAAGGTGACAAAAGAAATATAGTCGGCATTAACTGCCCGCTGGGTAGCTAAGCCGACCATTCGAGCAACTTCGAAATATTGCCCGAACTGGGGAACGTCATAAGTCCAACGAAAATGTTTTTTGGGAATAAGTTGAACATGACCTTTGGCGATGGGGTGGATATCCAAAAAACCCATAAAGTTGTCATCTTCATAGACGGTGTATGAGGGTAATTCTTTGGAAGCAATTTTACAAAATATACAGTCGGACATTAACTTAATTCTAACTCATTTTCGCCGATCCAGTTAATAAGGTATTTGAGGGTAAAGTTTAATGATAATTTTTTACCCCAGCGTTCTGGTTTAAAACCGGAACCGGCGGCACGGTCATGACCTCCACCAATATCAAGCCTTTCAACTAAACTTCGGACGTTGACCGACCCAGGGAGTGAACGAAACGAGACGCTAATCTCGGTTTTCTTAGGTGTGGCAACAAAACCCCAACGGTAACCTTCGATTAGACGTAGGTATTCTGCCATATAAACATGACAAGCTTCGCTAGCTTGACCGTCACTAAAATCATTTTTATCTAAAAATTCTTTGGTCACAAAACTATATTGGTAATTTTCACCTGATGGTAAATCTACAAACTTAGTATTACGCATATATTCCTGAATAATGGTGAAAACCGAGTGGCTAATAGTGGCGTATTTTGCCTTGAAATCTTGTATTTCGATATTAGCAATTTTAAGTAATTTCTTGACGTTATCAAAAGTATTTAGTTGGTTTGGCTTGAGATAATTAAAGGTACCAGTGTCTCCAAAGATTCCGAGTAATAATACCTCAGCTACCTTAGGTGATATTTTGCCTTTTCCATAAACTACATCCATAACAATCTCGGAAGTTGAGGTGGCTTTCTTGTCTAGATAAATTAAATCGAACTTGTCGATAGGAGAACTATGATGATCTAAGCATATTTTTTTAAATTCACCATTAACAATTGATAGTGGGGAACGAGTAAAGCGAGAATATTGACTGCCATCTAACATAATCAGGGCATCAATACCGGTTAACTCGCTGGATAGATCGGCAACAAATTTAATTTGATTAAAATTAAAAAATGAAGTGTAGCGATTTGCGGCAGTACCTGTAATCACCACGTTAATATTTTTTTGAGGATACTTGGTGGTCAGCCAATCATATAGAGCTAAAGATGAGCCAATGGCATCATCATCAGGTGAGTAATGAGTGGTAATGATTATTCTATTTGGTTTTTCGATCGAGGTGACGAACTTTTTCTTGAAATTATTTTTGGAATCCACGGTCTATTGTACTACAAGTTAAAGATATGCAGTAAATACTTGACTATTTGTCTCTTCCCAATGGTGATACCCCAGGTCTCATTATAGATTCGGGCAACTTAACATATTCACCGGCTAGTATTTTTCTAGCATCCTCGATAGTAACACCTAATTTTTCGGCTAATATGGCAGGCAGAAGAATATCTTTGGTACTATTTTGTTCTGCTTCGGTTAAAAATATCTGAGGGACTCGTCTTTTGGGCACACCTGCATTTGGATCAGGTAAAAGCCCTGCTTGAATCAAAGCATCATTAACTAGCGCTTGAGCACGTTCATCTAACTTGCCTAATTTCACGGCAAATTATATTATATTCGCACTGGATAAACAAATTAGCCGACTTCAGGATAGTGACATTTCTTCCATTTCTTGCCGCTGCCACACCAACAAGGATCATTCCTGGAGATAGTTGCTTGGTTGACAATAGGTTTGGAATTTAAAGATTGCTTAGCTTTGTTGGCAATGGCATCATTGCTTGTATCTTGATCACCGGAGTTTTCAGTCAAATCACTTCCCCTACCTTCAGTGACGTTTTGAGGTTGTTCGATAGTAGGAGCAGCGACAGGCTCTAGGCGGAAAATAGTCCGGCAAAGATTGTACTGATATTGACCCATGAGTTTTTGAAACATCTCGTAGCCTTCTTTACGGTATTCAACTAATGGATCTTTTTGTGCATAGCCACGAAGTCGGACTCCATCACGTAGGTCATCAAGGGCGGTAAGGTGTTCTACCCAGAGTGGGTCTAGAGTTTTGATGATGGCATAGCTACTAATGGCATTGGTTAAGTCTTTACCAAAGTAGTCTGATCTTTCTTGCCACTTGGTCTTAACCAGATCAACCATATATTGGGATGGGCTATTCTCTTTTTCAAGTTGCGCTACAAGTTTTACCCGATCAGAATCCGAGAAAGGTAATATCTCAGAAAGCTCTAATGAGATTTTTTGAAAATCGGCTTGGCCAGTTTCAAAATTAGCATTCATGGAAAATATCTTGGTTGTTTCAGCTTCAAGATTGCGACTTATTTCAGCGAGTAATTTTTCTGGAGCACTAATAGTATTGGCTAAAGTAGTATCTCTAAGGTTATAAATAATTTTGCGTTGTTTATTGATGACATCATCATATTCAACGATACTTTTACGAACATCAAAATTGTAGCCTTCGACTTTTACTTGGATTTGTTCGATAACTTTGGAAACTAGAGGATGAGTAAGTGCTTCTTCGTCTGGCATATTAAATCTGGTCATTAAGGAAGAAATTTTTTCTCCACCGAAAATCCTCATTAGATCATCATCAAGAGCTACGTAAAATTGAGATGAGCCAGGATCTCCCTGACGACCAGCACGACCTCGGAGCTGATTGTCGATGCGACGAGATTCATGTCGTTCGGTACCAATTACATGAAGTCCACCTAGATCGATGACTTCGTCATGGGCTTTTTGCCAATTTTTTGTAGTAGCTTTGGGTCCACCTAAAATAATGTCGACTCCCCTTCCAGCCATATTGGTAGCGACGGTGACAGCTCCTTTGATGCCAGCCTTGGCAATAATTTCTGCTTCGGATCGATGATTCTTGGCGTTTAACATCTGAAAAGGAATGTTATTTTTACGTAAAAGTGAGGCAATGATTTCGTTCTTTTCGATGGAGGTTGTTCCAATTAATACCGGCTGACCAGTAGAATGTAATTTTTCGACTGTAGCGGCGATGGCGGCATATTTGGCTCTTTGAGTTTTAAAAATATAGTCATGACCATCGAGACGTTGGATATTACGATAGGTAGGAATGGTAATGACATCGAGATTGTAGATTTTCTTAAACTCCTCAGCTTCAGTGGCAGCGGTACCGGTCATACCAGCAAGTTTTTCGTAAAGTCTAAAAAAGTTTTGAAAGGTAATAGTAGCCCAGGTTTGCGATTCACGTTGGACTGTAACATTTTCTTTGGCTTCAACTGCTTGATGGAGACCATCTGACCAGCGACGGCCTGGCATGAGACGACCCGTAAACTCATCGACAATTATAATTTCACCATCTTTGATAACGTAATCTTTGTCTTTGTGGAAAATTGCCCTGGCTTTGATAGCGTTTTCTATATAGTGGATTGTTTCAAAAGATTCTTCGTAAAGGTTGCCGACTCCCAAAATTTTTTCAACCTTACGAATGCCAAATTCAGATAGTGATGCTGAACGAGATTTTTCGTCTATGACATAATCAGAAGCTTGGAGGGTATCGGCTATTTGGGCGAATTTATAGTATTTGTCGACGGGAGAATTGTTGGGTGAAGAAATAATTAATGGAGTTCTGGCTTCGTCAATGAGAACAAAGTCGACTTCATCGACAATAGCAAAGTAATGGTAGTCTCTTTGAACTTTTTCAGACTGACTACCGACCATATGATCACGAAGGTAATCAAATCCAAATTCGTTATTGGTACCGTAAGTAATATCTGCTTGATAGGCTTCAGTCCGAGAGACTGGGCGAAGATGGGCCAAACGTTCATCGATATCTTCCGACGGATCTGTAAAAGATGGATCTAAAATAAAAGATTGTTCATGAACAATACAAGCAGTACTAATTCCTAAGAGATTCAGTGCTTGGGGGTACCAGCCAGCGCCAACCCGAGTCAAATAATCATTCGGAGTAACTACATGGACACCTTTGCCAGTGAGAGCGTTTAGATAGGCTGGGAAAATAACTGAATGAGTCTTACCTTCTCCAGTTCTTTGCTCGGCGATAGCCCCTTGATGTAAGGTAATTGCTGCCATCAATTGAACATCATAGGCTCGTTCACCAATAGTCCGACTAATGGCTTCTCGACAGACAGCATAAGCTTCAGGGAGAATATCATTTAGTTTTTTGCCTGATGATAATTGTTCCTTAAAATAGACAGTTTTTGCAGATAGCTCTTTATCGGATAGTTCTTTGAATTGTGGTTCAAAACTGTTGATTTGGTTGATGATTGGCTTAAAAGAATTGATCCGGCGACGGTCTTCATCAAAGATATTTTTTAGAAATGAGAGCATGAGGCTATTATATATGTAATTTTAAAAAGATGCTCTGGCCCCGGCGCTATAGCAAGCTATAGACCGGGGAAAGAGTGGCTCCTCTATAATGTAGGGCCGATTTCTTTAAAGCCGGTTAAAGGCCAAAGAACCTCGGGTATTTGAACTGTACCTTTTTCAGTTTGAAAGTTTTCAATGATGGCAAGTACAGCCCGGTCGGTAATAACGGTAGCGTTGAGAATATGAACGAACTGGTTTTGTCCGTTTATTTTGACTTTAGTATTTAGTCGGCGAGATTGATAGTCAGTACAGTTACTACAAGATTGAGTTTCCCGATAGTTGTCCTGTCCGGGAAACCAACAATTGATGTCAAACATACGACGATTTGGTTGGGGGAGATCTCCGGTGCAACAATTCATTACTTGATAGTGAAGTCCAAGGGATTGCATGATTTCTTCTTCGTTCTGGAGCATCTCCAATTGCATAGCATCGGAAATGGCCAAATCAGGAACTGTAAAGACATTCATTTCAACTTTGTTGAAGAAATGAACTCGGAACATACCCCGAGTATCCTTACCGTAAGTGCCAGCTTCGCGTCGAAAACAGGGAGAAAAATTGACATATTTTCTGGGAAGTGATGTTTCAGGTAGAGTTTCGTTTTGATGATAAGGAACAACTGAATGCTCTGAACTACTGATAAAGATAAGGTCATCTTCAGGAAATAGGTAAAAAGCATTATCAAGGTTTTTGTTACTGGTATAACCCATTTTCCATTCGGTTTCTTTCTTGACCATAGCTGGAGGTACCATACCTGACCAACCTTTTTTAGTGAGGTGAGTAAAGGCATAATACATGACGGCCATTTCGAGAACAGCACCCTGATTTTTGAAGTAACCAAATCGTGAACCAGAGACTTCAGCGGCTTTTTTGACATCGATAATGTCGAGTCGCTCACCAAGATCGATATGATCAAGAGGAGTAAAAGAAAATTCTGGTTTTTTACCAACTGTTTTGATAACTACATTGTCAGCATCATCTTTGCCTATTGGGACATCATCTGCAGGAATATTGGGAACTTCTTCGAGAATAGAATTAAGAGTTACTAGAGTGGTGTTTAAAGTGTCTTCAAGGCCTTTGAGTTTTTCTTTTAATTCTTTTCCTTGAATTAATTGTTCATCAGTGGGTTTACCTTTAATAGTTTTTGATAAGGTATTTTGTTGACTGCGGAGAGTTTCAACTTCAGTTAATAGCTGGCGATACTGAGAATCTTGAGCAACAATTGTGTCTAAAATTGTTGGATCTTTTTGGCGATTGGCGAGGGCTTTTTTGATAATGTCAGGTTGTTTTCTGACTTGGTTGATATCTAACATGTATTTAGTTTAAAAAATATTTGGGTATCGATTATTGTGGGGTTGATACCTTAGACCCCAATGTAGAAGAGAAAATCCCGGAAAAAACTAATTCACTTAATTCAAATCTAGTAACAATAATTTGCTGTTTCAAGATAGGTTATTCTAGCACGAAATGAACCATTTTATAGACCTATTTGAGAGGCAATTGACTGCATCGAGGTCAAACAAATTTCTATAAATTTTTCTAGAGGTAAGTTTAGACCTTCTTCTTGACTACACTCAGCTACTTCATTTCGGCGAGTGCCAGCGGCAAACTTTGGTTCTTTTAAAAATCGTTTGACCACTGAAGATACCTTGACTGATGAAAGCTTTCTATCGGGATATACAAAAGCGACAGCAGTGATAAGACCGGTGAGTGAGTCCGCACAATAAAGTGACCACTCAGCCTTATTAGTTTTGTTAATCCCCTGTCGAGCATCATGAGCCAGAATGATTTTTTGAAGGACATCATCGATCTCGAGGTTGTATTTTGCCAACACTTCACGGGTACGTAGTGGGTGCAATTCTTTGGTATCCAAGGAATAATCAATATCATGAATGAGTCCTGAGGTAGTCCAATATTCTTTGGCCGGATCATTTTCGGTTAGGAGATTATTGTCCTTAAAATAATCAAACAGTCCACCCATGCAGGCTTCAAGGGACAGGGAGTGAAAATAGATGTTTTGTTCTAGTCGATCTTTTACGGCTGCATCAAATTTGGTTCTATCAAAGTTCATATTATAAAAAATTTATAACACAGATTAATAAATTAAATTCCGATCCCCATCAAAATATCGTTTGGCCAGAAGAGCCATCTTGTAATGATAGGGGTCCCAATTTGGTGGAAAAATATTTTGATTTACGATGATTTCAAAACTAGTTCCGTCATGTTTGAGAGCTGGTTGAGAATATGAATAAGCGGGATTTTGATGTACCTTTAAAAGCTCATCAATGGGACAAGCACAAACAGCATAGACTTCTTTCTTTTGGAGTAGAAATCGATTGATGGGAAGATTATCTTCAATCATGAAAATATGGTTGACTGAGTTTCTAACAGTACCATCTTGGCCAATATTGACTCCTAATTTTTTACCGACATTTATAAAATCTTGGGTATTGTAGGTGACATTCATTTCTTCTTTGGCTTCTAATTCGATTGTTTCTAGTGGGGTATGAAGATATTCACAATGACCAGCAATTAGAACATCTAATTTTCCTGGAGCCCAACCAATATCTAAAGCACGCTGTTGGTAGAGAATAACTGGTACAGGTTTTGACTGGAGAACCCAAAGGTTAACAGCACCATACCATAAACCTTTTTGCCAAGCTTCTGTTCTAGGAATTACAATACCAGTTGGTTCGAAAAAAGGTGGTTTGAGGGTTTGGACTTGTAGTTCGTCGTCGTGAAACTTGATTGGTTCGCTCATTTATTTAGCTTATCACTATGTTGGCCGACAGGTTCACCTAAAAATTCTTCAAATTCTTTAGGTAATAAATAGATGCCAGAATGGTCATCACCTAAACCAAGTTCGCGAGTTGAACACAACATTCCTTGAGACTCAATTCCCCGAAGTTTGGCTTTGCCAATTTCCATTGATTCGTGTTTTTCGTCAAAGACGCAAGAACCGACAAGTGAAACCGGAACGATATCATTTGGATTAATGTTATTTGCACCACAAACTATTTGTAATGTTTCATGGCCGACATTTACCTGGCAGACATGAAGTTTGTCGGCGTTGGGATGATCTTCGATCGAAATAATTTTTCCAATAACTACAGTTTTGGAATCTAAACCAATTTTTGGTGATTTTGTAATATCAGCTGTATCTTGTGAATTAATCTCATTCCTCATTGAAGGAAATAGAATCACATCTTTAATGGTGGGTGAGTCGGTGATGAATTGAGTAAAACGGTCTATACCCATCCCCCAGCCTGCTGTCGGAGGCATGCCATACTCAAGAGCACGGATGTAATCACTATCCATTTGCTGAGCAGTTTCAGCACCTTTTTTAGCTAAAGCAACTTCGTCCATCCAGCGATCATATTGATCTTTGGGATCATTCAACTCATTGTAGGCTTTGAGTAATTCAGCTCCATCAGCTAACAATTGGAATGAGGCAATTTTTTTAGGATTGTCTGATTTTCTCTTAGCTAGGGCAATCATCTCTGCTGGATAATCAGTGATATAGACTGGTCCAAGAAGAAAAGGCCGGACATACTCCTTGTAGAGAGCATCAAACAAAGCACCAAGTCCGATAACACCTTTGGTATCGACTTTTAGTTTTGATGATTTTAATTTGTCGAAAAATTCATCTTCGGTTTTTATATCGTCGATATCGATTTTGGTTTTTTCGAGAATTGCATCTCTGAAAGTAAGTCTTTTAAATGGTGGAGTAAAATCTAGACTTTTACCTTGAAATTCGACAATATAATTTCCATTAATAGTTTTGATAACATGAGAGACTAATTTTTCGGTAAATCTCATGAGTTCGTCATAATCGACGTAAGCCCAGTAAAATTCAATTTGAGTAAATTCAGGATTGTGAAAACGGGAAACACCTTCATTCCGAAAGTCCCGAGAAACCTCGTAAACTTTCTCAAAACCACCGACGATCAATCTTTTTAAATAAAGCTCATCGCTAATACGCAAATACATGTCTTGACCTAACTCGTTATGATGAGTCACAAATGGTTTGGCTGAAGCGCCACCATAGACTGGTTGGAGGATAGGTGTCTCAACTTCCATAAAACCGTTTTCGTCGAGAAATTGGCGCATGGTAGATAAAATCTTAGTACGAATAGTAAAAACTTTTCGTGACTCCGGATTGGTAATCAAATCAACATAACGTTGACGATATCTTTCTTCGACATCGGTTAGACCGTGCCATTTTTCTGGAAGAGGGCGGAGGTTTTTAGCCAGAATTTGGAATTCGGTAACATCGATTGTGGTTTCGCCAGCTTCGGTAACAAAAACTTTTCCTTTAGCGCTGATAATGTCGCCAATATCAAATAACTTGGTCAGGGGGAAATCAGCTTCCAAAGATTTTTGTTGGAAAAATAGTTGGATCTTACCAGATTCATCATGAAGATCGGCAAAAAGAATCTTACCGTGTCCTCGGAGGAGCATTAATCTACCGGCGACTTCAACTTGCTTATCTTTTTTGGAAGCCACAGTTGAAGCTAGATCTCGATCTACCAAATTTGGTTGGGGGTAAGGATCGTGACCAGAGGCAATAAGTTTACCCAGTTTTTCCTGACGAATAGCAGTTAGATCTGACATGAGTTATTTTACCTTAGATCTAGGAAATAGCGACAATCTTGTAGGTGATTTTACCGACTGGGGCAGTTACTTCTACCATGTCGTTAATCTTTTTACCTAGAAGAGCTTGTCCTAAAGGAGATTGATCCGAGATTTTTTGCTGAACAGGATCGGCTTCGATATGACTAACAATATGAAATGATTTAACGGTATTACCAGTTAGTTTGATCTTAACTTTAGATCCAACTTGGACTTGGCTTTTAGATAGTTTTCCGGAAATGATTTCGGAATTACCCAAAGCTTCTTCGATGGAATCAATTTTTTCATTGACAACTTCTAATTCTTCTTTGAGTTGGGTTGCCAATCCATCTTCACCCGATTCATCGGGTTGAGCAACTTCTTCGATTTGAGTAATCAAGTGATTACTTTTATCTTTAAGGACTGACAGCTCTTCGGTTAACTTTTGGAACCCCTCTTGTGTCAATAGAGTTTTGCTCATTGTTTTATATAATAATAATTCCGACTATCGTCGGTATGTGTATTGGTTTGTACCAATTACTACAAAAAAAACCTCCCATTATTTTATTAGTTTGGTTTAAATTAAACCAAACTTATTTGGAGAGGCAAAGAATGGCGCAGAAAATAAAAGCAACGCGATCCCGTGAACGGGAGATATGGTTTACTTTGGTTAATATTTCTTGGGCCACAGGTAGTTATATTAAGTGAGATCTGGGGATTTGTCAACTAAATATTTATTATGATACACATTGAATACTTATGGATAATTCCAAAGGATTTTATTCTGTTACAATTAAGTTGTGTTAGATTTTTTTAGACCTGTACCAAAGAAAAGAACTGTTAAATTAACTAAAAAAAGTGGTGTTTTATTTAACAATCCTAGCTTTTTGGGAAAGTCACTTTTTCACCTAGGAAACGGGCTTTTAGTAACTGCTTTAGTGTACGCAATTTATTTGTATTTCCCACTTGCGGGAGCTGTTCTGGCATACTGGCAATTAAGTCAAACAACTACGGTCGCTGTTACCAATCCAGGTGGACCAACAATAGCTCCAATTCCAACACCAACTGTAATCGAAATTGGATCGACTGAGTACTCGATTACAATACCAAAAATAGGTGCTTTTGCGACAATAATTGAGGGAATAAGTCCTTTTGATCAGAAAGCATATTCTCAAGTTCTTAAAGACCGAGTGGTGGCTCAAGCTAAGAACACATCTCGACCAGGGATGGGGAACGGGAATTCTACTTTTATTTTTGCTCACTCTACAGAACAAGGTTTGAGCATGGTAAGACAAAATGCAATCTTTTATTTGTTAGGTGAGCTAAAGAATAGTGACGTTTTGTTTATAAATGACCATGGAAAAATATTTACATATAAAGTTTATATGAAGAAAATTGTGAACGCATCAGAAATTGAATATTTAAAATATTCCGACCCAACTAAAGAAGTTTTAATTATGCAAACGTGCTGGCCTTTGGGGACTGATTGGAAAAGACTTTTGGTATTCGCTGAGAAAGTATAGTCTGAGATATACTATATCCATGAACACTGAAGAAAAAATAAAACTTATTACCCGAAACTGCCAAGAAGTATTAACAGAAGAAGATTTGAAAGCGTTAGTAGAGTCTGGAAAAGAAATTCAGCACTATATTGGTTTTGAAATATCTGGTTTAGTCCACTTGGGAACTGGATTGATGTCGATGGGGAAAATTGCCGACTTTTTGAAGGCTGGGGTCAAATGTAAGATTTTTTTGGCTGACTTCCATTCTTTCTTAAATAATAAAATGGGAGGGAACTGGGAAAATATTCGAACTGCTACTGATAATTACTTTAAAGAAGGATTGATCGCCTCATTAAAGTGCTTTGGAGTAGATGAAAGTCAGGTTGAATTTATTAGTGGTAAAGAACTGTATGAACAACATCCGGAACATTGGGAAACATTTATGCGAGTTGGCAAACACGTAACTTTGGCCCGCAACCTAAGGTCAATTTCCATAATGGGGAAAAAACAAAGCAATGACGTAGATATGGCGACACTTTTTTATCCACCACTTCAAGTGGCGGATATTTTCACCATGAACGTAAACTTGGCACATGGAGGGATAGATCAACGTAAAGCTCACGTGATCGCATTGGAAGTGGGGGAGAAAATTGGTAAATGGAAACCACTGGCTATACACCAAAACCTAATTGCCGGATTAACAGCACCAGAAACTGGTGCCAATGATGAAGAGAGTTTGAAAATGAGCAAATCAAAACCAGGTAGTGCCATATTTATTCATGACACTCCTGAGGAAATTAAAGACAAAATTAGAAAAGCTTATGGTCCACCAAAAGAGGTGGAGTTTAATCCCCTTTTAAATTGGGTAAAAACATTGGTCTTCTGGGGAGAAGAAGAGGGTGAATTCATAATTGAACGACCAGAGAAATTTGGAGGAAATATAACTTTTACTAAATACTCTGAAGTAGTCAACAGTTATGCAGATGGTTCATTATTTCCACTTGATTTGAAAAATGCTCTAAGTGAATGGATTATTAAGAAACTAGAACCAGCACGAACTCATTTTGAATCCGGAAAAGCAAAGGAAGGACTACGGATGATGAAAGAAATGCTAGCTAATTAAGTTGATTTTTCCTTATAGGCTCGAGGCTGAAACAAGATTCGAAAAACATTGAGAATTTCTAGTGGCTTTTGATTGTATCGACGTGTGGAGTGGAGATTGCGACAATCAGCAAAACGACGGTATTTGAGGTGATTATGAGCTAATTTTTGACTTATTAACTGATCATCAATCATAACTGGATCATCTGAAACATACCCATTAATTTTCTCCATAACCTGCCGACGAATGGCCATGTTTGGCCCAAATAAAGAGGTGTAACCATAGAGGATTAAAAAAACTGGGTCACTAAAAAAATATGCGACTCTAACAACAATATTCATTAGACGGCTACCATCGAGAGTATCACTGTCTCCTCCACACGCAGCCAAGGAAGGATCTTTTTCAAAATGAGCAAGGATTCTACTAATCCATTCTGGTGGTGAAGCTGCGTCAGCATCTGTTCTGATAATTATGTCTCCACTGGTGGCTCTCCAAGCAGCCTCGGTTGTGGGCCTAATACCTTTAATTGACTGGTGAATAATTCGTAGAGGAAGGGTTTTTTGATATTTTTGAGCCACTTTTACTGTGTTGTCGGTAGAATTATTATCACAAATGATAACTTCATCGGGAGGATGGGTTTGTTTTGATAGCGAGCTAAGGCAGTTTCCTAGAAATTTTTCTTCATTAAAACAGGGAATATAGACTGAGACTTTCATAACTAAAGATTACTAATTACTGCTCGAAAATTTTCAGACAACAACCTAGGAAGGTTCGCGGGGTTGAAAGTAGTACTCTTTAGGTGAACCCTAAATACACTGAATTTTTCATTGACTACATGAATTGGTATTTTTTTGATTAGGCGAAGCCATTGTTCATAGTCAAGAGAATTACGATAGCTCTCGTCATACATACCACCATGTTTATAGATGTCCATGTCGTAAAACATATTTTGATGCGACATCCAGGGAAGTAGCCAGATCAGATACTTTCCCAGTTTTTTGGCCAAAAGTCGATTTTCTAAAGTGACTACTTTACCATCAACATCTAATAAATGGTTACCAACTATCCAGGTAACTCCTGGGTTTTTTATAAAGACATTAACAGCCTTACTAACTGAATAGCGAGAATAATAGTAGTCATCGGCATGGACAATGTGAACATATTTTCCAGATGCTTTGGAAATGCCGTAATTTAGGGCATTAGCAATTCCTTTGGCAGGACGAATATATAGCTTAATATTTTTTTGAGGATGGTCAGATATATATTTATTAATAATCTGAAGCGAAGAGTCAGTCGAATGACCTTCGACAATTATGTGTTCAATATAGGGATACGTTTGGGAAGAGATAGAATTAAGGCATTTTCTAAGAAATACTTCGTTATTTTTGACACAAGTGATGACTGAAACGAGCGGTGGTTTAGTTACCATTGATTGATTTTAGCATCAGTGATTTCCGGTAACGGTTGGCAAAACGATGAGCTTCGTCACGAAGCGATTGGAGGAGGTTTAAAGCAGTAGAATTTTTAGGTAAATTTATTTCAATAAACTCGGCGTCAGGTTTGATAACGATGGTTTCGAATTTTTTGGCTAAGCCGATGATTGGCAGATCCTTCGACTCGCTATGCTCGCTCGGGATGACTGCAGAGAGTGCCGCAGCCACTTGAGGTTTACCGCCATCAACCACAATTAGATCGGGGGTCCCCCATTCAGGATGCCCTAAGCGGCGGTAGACAACTTCTTTGATCATGAATTGATCATCAGGGGTAACCTTGGTATTTATTTTGAATTTACGATATTGGGAATGATCTAGATGACCATTTAACCAGACTGTCATCGAACCCACAAAATGTTTGGTTCCCATCTGAGAAATATCAAAACATTCGATACGATCAATTTTTGTTAAATTCAAATATGGTTTTAAGGTGGTGACCAATTCAGAAATTGCTGAACTTTGTCGATCTTCGGGTAAGTTAATTTGCTCAAATAAGTTGTTCAAATTATGCCAACCTGAGACTATGTAATTGATAGATTCTAATTGATTACGTAATGTTAGAGCTAATTCATAATTGTGGAGTGAAGAAGCCAAAAGCATTTCTTTTTTTAATTGTCTTTGGACTGTTGTGAATTTTCCAGAAAGGATGCTCTTAATTTTATGGATGTTGTGACGGTAAGCGATTGGATCTGGGGATGGACCAGGACACATATTTAGATGACAATAAAGACACTTGGTTTTTGGATGTTGTTTTATCCCGTAATAAGGAAATATGTGACGTAATATTTTTAATAGTGATCTGACTGCAAAACCACTGGGGAAAGGACCGTAGAGGTTTTGTTTAGAATCAGCTCGAGATTGGAAAACGCTGAATACTCGGGGAAGTTTTTCTTTAGTTATACAAATATATTGGTAACTACGGTCGTCTTTTAGCAGTGAGTTATATTTTGGATGATATTTTTTGATAAATGAGGCTTCCAAAATCAAGGCTTCGATTTCTGAACCGACAACCTTGGTTTCAATAGAGTCAATTTGAGCGACTAGAGTGGTTGTTTTTGGACCAAGGGCATCATCACGTTGAAAATATTGGGTAACTCTTTTTTTAAGATTGATGGCTTTACCAACATAAATAATTTCACCTGAAGTATCTCGATATATGTAGATACCGGGTGAAGATGGGATTTTTTTTAAATCGAGGTTAGCCATTTTATATCTTTATGATACTATATGCCATGAAGCTACAAGTATTTGTCGACATAGTCCACGAACCTGGTAACGGTTCAATGACAGAATATGGTACTGGCGCCATGGTAAATAAACGAAGTGTTTTATCTCGGATTGGAGTGGTTCCAAGCAGACTGGTAAGTGCTCGAGTGGAAGAGGAAAGTGTGACATTAAAATTTGCAGCGCCGGTTACTTCCAGAAGACTCAGGACTGAGGGTGATGTGGTTCGTGAGAATGTTGATGGTAATAGCATAGTGACAATCGGGACTGATACTGGGAGTGCTACTCTTATTGCTGGATCTTACCGTTTTTCTTTTGTGGCCGGATAGCTTCGAGTTGATCTAGGTGCTTTTTAAGGTAGATACCGGTATAACTTTTTTTACAGGCAATAATATCTTCAACGGTGCCTGAGGCTAGAATTTCACCGCCACGATGACCACCTTCTGGACCCAGATCAACAATCCAATCAGAATTTTTGATGACATCAAGATTGTGTTCGATTACTACCACTGTATTTCCCATATCAACCAATTTGCGCAAAACTTTGATCAATTTATCAATGTCATAAAAATGGAGACCAGTGGTAGGTTCATCGAGAATATATAGGATCTGTCCATTAAAACGCTTGACTAGTTCTCGGCTTATTTTTAGTCTCTGGGATTCTCCTCCAGAGAGAGTATTGCTAGGTTGACCTAATTGGAGATAACCCAAACCAGCTTCCTGGATAGTAGTAATTTTCCTTCTTAATGAGCTAATGTTTTTAAAGAAATCAGCTGCCTCATCAAAAGTCAGTTTGAGAATTTCGTCGATATTTTTTTCTTTATAGTAAACCTCTAAGGTTTCATCTTTGAAGCGAGTACCATGGCATTCATCGCAAGTAACGTAAATATCGGCTAAAAACTGCATTTCAATTTTGATTTGACCTTGGCCTTGGCATGCCTCACAACGGCCACCTTTGGTATTAAAAGAAAAACGGGAAGCAGTGTAACCTCGTATCTGGGCTTCGGTGGTACGGGCTAGAAGAGCACGAACGTCATCAAAAACCTTGGTATAAGTGGCCGGGTTACTTCTAGGAGTGCGCCCAATTGGCGATTGGTCGACCAACAATACATCTTTGACGCCATCAGCACCAGTAATTTCGTCATACTCGCCAATAGTGCCAAAGTAAGCACCGAGAGTAGCTTTTCTGACACCTCCATAGAGAGTGTCATGAACTAAAGTAGATTTACCAGATCCGGAGACTCCGGTAACTGAAATAAGTTTATTGAGAGGAAAAGAAACATTAACATTTTTTAAATTCCATTGGCGAGCACCTTTGATAGTGATGGATTTGTGTTTGGGGGCGATTTCTGGTTGCAGAGATGTCGAAATAATTTTTCTGCCTGACAAATATTGGCCTGTCAAACTATTTTTATCTTTAAGAATACTATCGAGACTACCTTGGGCCACTATTTCTCCGCCGTTTTTACCGGCATGTAGACCAAAATCTACAATATGATCGGCGCAACGAATGACTTCTTCATCATGTTCGACGACAACAACAGAATTGCCAGTATCACGAAGTTTTTTGAGAGTACCAATTAGTCGGTCATTGTCTCGGGAGTGAAGGCCGATAGTGGGTTCGTCGAGAATATAAAGAACTCCGGTAAGACCAGTTCCAATTTGAGATGCCAAACGAATTCGTTGTGACTCGCCTGAAGACAAGGTTCCAGCTTCTCTTTCGAGAGATAAATAATCAAGACCAACAGCTAATAAAAATTCAAGGCGGGTATGAATCTCCCGATGGATTGATTCAAGAATTTCTTTTTCTTTGGAACTGTTAAGTTTTGATTCGAGAGCATCGACCCAAGAGGTTAGTTCGCCAATAGGTTGTTGGCAAATTTCATAAATATTTTTGCCTTCAATAGTGACTGATAAAGCATCGGGGTTTAGCCTGGATCCATGACAAATAGGGCAATTTGTTTTAATCATGAACTTTTCTAATTCTTCACGGATAGTTTCTGACTGAGAGGTAAAGTAACGTGATTCTAAGTAACGGGCTTTCCACTCGGGATATTTACTGCGATCAATTTGATATTTATTACCTAAACCCTTACATTCGGTACAAGCACCTTCGGGTGAATTAAAGGAAAATAGTCGAGGTTCGATTTGGGGAAGTGAAAGGTTACAAACCGGGCAGGCAAAGTTTTCAGAATAGAGAGTGTCAGTTAAATCGGTGGGGTTGTCAGGAAAATCAAAGCCTATATCGTTAATTTGGGCAACTAAACATAAGCCATTACTAAGCTTGAGTGATTGCTCAACACTATCGATCAGACGGGAAATAACTTCTTCAGATTTTTTGAGTTGCTCAAAGTTGAGAGAAACCCGATCACAGACTGCTTCGATAGTATGTTTATTTGTTTTGGTTAGGCCAAAGTCAGAATAAAGATCAATAATTTTGCCATCGGCCCTAATCCATTTATAGCCTTGTTTACGGAGGTTTTCTAATAAACCATGCAGATCCCCTGCTTTAGAACGAACTAATGGAGCAAGAATAAAGAAACGATAGTTTGCGGTGGGAGTACAGTACAGTTTGGCGTTGTCAATTATTTGGGTAACAATTTGTTTACTGGTCTGAGGCATAACTTCGCGGCCACAAGTAGGGCAATGAGGATGACCGATGCGGGCAAATAAAAGTCGAAGATAATCATAGATTTCGGTAACAGTGCCAACTGTGGAACGAGGGTTGTGAGAAATAGCTTTTTGATTGATGGCAATGCTGGGGGAAAGACCCTCTATTTGATCGACCTCAGGTCGATGCATATTACCTAAAAATTGACGGGCATAAGAAGAGAGGGATTCGACATAGCGACGCTGACCCTCAGCAAATAAAGTGTCAAAAGCCATGCTGGATTTGCCGGATCCGGAGACGCCGGTAAAGACAACCAGTTGGTTTTTGGGGAACTCAAACGAGACGCTTTTTAAGTTGTTTTCTCGAGCACCTTTGACGGTTATTTTATTAATCATATTGATTTGAGGACAATTGTTAATTATACGTCAAAGTCTTCGGTTTGTCTTCGGGTATTTATAGTAACAAAGATATACGAATAAGCAAATTTCACTGGGTTATTTTTGATAATTTCTCAAAAGATTACGGTAAAAATTTTACTAGTTATTGCATTAATATATTGTCGGGTATAGAATCCGGCTAATGTCATCATATTTTATTGATGCGCTGGATTTTAGATTGCGAGCCATGAAAGCTTCTGCAAGTGAGTTGGGTCTGGGATATGAGGCAAAACCATGGGAAGTACAACCACCTGCAAAAAAATCAATCTTTACTCGAGTAACTCTGACGGGTTTACCTGATGAAGGAGAAGCTCAAATTGCGGTGCTTAATCAGTTTTATTCTCGGGTGGATAGTAAAGGATTTGGATTGATTTTTTAATGTTGTATGGTTGGTAAAGTAGAGACCTTACCTTGTGTAACCATAAATCCCGATGGAACAGTTCGAGTAATCGTAGATGGTAAAGCAGTAGATCTTAGTTATGCTGATTATATAATTTCCCGAGATTCCGGTAAAAGTCCACTGTCGAGAGTATTTGCTTCTACACCTCCAAAAATTATTAAACCAAATAATAATCTGGAAGAAGATTAATTCTTTTCGATTTCGGCGATTTTATCGCGAAGGGCAATGGCTGTTTCAAAATCAAGATCAGCTGCGGCTGTACGCATTTCCTTTTTGAGTGATGAGATGTGACGTTTCTTTTGATTTGGAGTTAGGGATAAGGGGTCGACAGAAAGAATGGGGATCTCCAGAGTCTTATCAGCTGGCTTTTGAATAATACGGGCACGGATAGCTTTAATAATAGTTTGAGGGGTAATACCGTGTTCTTGATTGTATTTTAATTGAATTTGACGACGACGATTGACTTCCTTTATGGCGGCATTCATGGCATCAGAAATAGAATCGGCATAAAGAATTACTTGACCCTCAACATTGCGAGAAGCCCGTCCCATTAATTGAATAAGTGATGAACGAGAGCGGAGGAAACCTTGGGCATCGGCATCGAGAATGGCAACTAGAGAGACTTCAGGAAGATCGAGACCCTCACGAAGTAAGTTGATGCCAACTAAGACATCGAAGTCACCTGAACGAAGCTTGTCGAGGATGTCGGAACGTTCTAAGGTTTCGATATCGGAATGTAGATAGGCGACTTTTAATTTGACTCCAGTTTTCTTTTCATCGGAAAGATAATTGGCAAGATCCTCGGACATTTTTTTGGTTATAGTGACTACTAAGGTCCGCTCTTTTTTGGCAACACGGGTTTTTATTTCATTTATCAAATCAGGAATTTGATCTTTGGTAGCTTTGACAGTGATAGGAGGGTCAACTAGACCAGTGGGGCGAATTATTTGTTCAATGACATTATCATGGGAATCTTTTATTTCAAATTCTGAAGGGGTGGCAGAAACATAGACAACTTTCGAAAGTCGATCATTGAATTCTTCCCACTTTAAGGGTCGATTATCAAATGCACTGCGGAGGCGAAATCCAAACTCTACTAAGTTAGTTTTACGAGCTAGATCTCCTCCAAACATTCCATGGACTTGAGGGACAGTGACATGAGATTCGTCAATAACTGTCAAAAATTTGTCACCCCACAAGTGGCGGAAGTAATCTACTAAAGTATAAGGTGGATCACCAGACTTGCGACCGGGTTCGAAATAGAGTGAATAGTTTTCGATTCCGTTGACATACCCCAGTTCCTGAAGCATTTCCAAATCATATTCGACTCGCTGTTCAAGTCGATGGGCTTCAAGAATTTTGTTTTGAGATTTAAATTTTTCAACTTCCATATCTCGATCCTCACGTATTTTGGCGATAATTTCTTTTAATTCACCGCTGGCACCTACAAATTGTTTGGCTGGGTAGAGACGATATTTCTGAAGTTCAAATTCATGACCAGAAAAAGGATTGCGTTGAGTGATGGAAACTATTTTGTCTTCTGGACTAAATTCGAGAGCAATAATCCAATCAGCGGAACTAGGCCAAATCTCGACATTTGAGCCACGCAGTCGAAACTGGGAGCGTTTAAATTCAAGCTCTGATCGGGTGTAATAAAGTTTGACAAATTCTTCAAAAAGCTGACGCCGACTCCAAGTATCCCCTACTTTAAGGTCAAAGGTCTTATCGCCAAAAACTCGAGGATCGCCGATGTTGTAAATACAGGAGACTGAGGCAATAACAATATTGTCACCACCTTCAAAAAGATTGGAAGTTGCTTCGAGACGAAGTTTGTCGATGAGATCATTGATTTCAACTTCTTTAGCAATGTAAGTATCGGAGGCGGGAATATAAGCCTCCGGCTGGTAATAGTCGTAGTAAGAAACAAAATAAGATACTTTGTTTTTGGGAAATAATTCTTTGAATTCTTGATACAACTGACCCGCTAAGGTCTTATTGTGAGAAATAATTAGAGTGGGGAGTTGAGTGTTGGCGATGAGATTGGCTATCGTAAAAGTTTTACCAGAACCAGTGACACCAAGTAACGTCTGGCGTTTTACGCCTGATTCAATATTTGAGGTAAGTTTGGAGATAGCTTCTGGCTGATCACCAGAAGGAACCATGTCGGTTACGAGTTCAAAAGACATTCTTGATTTTAACAAATTATTTGGGTTTGTTTCGGGTTCTGTTTTGGGTGCTATGATGTAGGGAGTGGCAGGATCAAATGGATATGAAAAGGGCAAAGAAAGACCGGAAGTGCTAGTCGAGTTTCCTGGGAGAGGTTTCAGCCGAACAAATGCTCACTTAGCGCCGCCTGTTTATAGACTTGTTTGGCCAGATGGTGGTTATTGCTATTGGGAAGGGACAAGGTGGATGGTACAGTTTGCAGACGGACAAATGGTAGAAGCGGCACCAGAACAGGCAAAGTTGTATGACACAATTGTAGGAAGAAAGTAGAAGTCGTAGTATTATTTGTAATAATGCTTACAAAGATAAAGACTATTTCCTGTTTTGGTCTTAATGGCATTGATGTTGAAGTTGAGGTAAATATTGCTGACAAAGGATTTCCCGGACTGGCAATTGTGGGTATGGCCAGTAGGTCAGCGGAAGAAGCAAAAGAAAGGATAAAAACAGCCATTATAAATTCAGATATAGAATTTCCAATGGCTAAAATTACCGTAAACTTGGCCCCGGCTGATTTACAAAAAGATGGTTCCGGTTTTGATTTACCTATAGCTATGGGGGTTTTAGCATCAGCTGGAGAATTAAAAATGTCAGTTGATGATTCATATTTTTTTGGGGAGCTATCTCTCGATGGAAGTACAAGACATACAAAAGGTGTGTTTTTATTGGCAGTAGCGGCGAAAGAAAATGGCATAAAAAACATATTCGTACCACGACTTTGTGCTAACGAAGCCAGTGCAATTAGTGGAGTGACGGTATTTCCGGTTGATAGTCTAAAAAGTTTAGTGATGCATTGTCGAGGCATAAAACAAATAACTCCATTAAAATCGATTGATACAGATAAGTTAATGGGCGATGTGCGAGCAGAGTATGATTTTTCAGAAATCATTGGGCAAGAGTCGGCAAAAAGGGCTTTGGAAATTGCGGCGGCTGGTGGACACAATGTATTGATGATCGGACCACCAGGATCTGGGAAAACCATGCTGGCTAGAGCAACAGCGGGGATAATGCCTAATTTGTCTGAAGGAGAAAGTCTGGAAGTAACTAGAATATTTTCTGTAACAGGAAACATTCCAGCTGGTGGATCTTTGGTTAGAAATCGCCAATTTCGTAATCCTCACCACACTACCTCGTTAGTGGGGTTGATCGGTGGTGGGTCTATCCCCCATCCGGGTGAAGTATCTTTGGCTCATAGAGGATTGTTATTTTTGGATGAATTTCCCGAATTTGGAAGAAGCTCCCTTGAAGCACTTCGGCAACCGATGGAAGATGGATATGTCAATATTTCTCGCTCGGCTGGTCGATTAACTTTTCCAGCAAAGTTTATGCTGATTGCAGCGGCTAACCCATGTCCATGTGGTTTCTTGGGTGAACCAAAAAAGGAATGTAAATGCACTGTTAATCAAATATTAAATTACCAAAAAAAACTTTCTGGGCCGATTATGGATAGGATTGATATTCATTTAAATGTACCAGCAGTTGATATCAATAAATTAATGATAGGAAAAAAAGTTGTTAAGGCTGAAGAGCCGTCAACTTCTATAAAGGATAGAGTTAAAATGGCTCGAACAATTCAACAAAATCGTTATGAAAACTATGTAGGTGTTTACTGTAATGCTGATATGAAAAATACCCACATAAATCAATTTGCCTTATTGTCACCACCAGCTAATTTACTACTAAAACAGGCGGTTAATAAATTCGGATTATCAGCGAGAACATATTTTCGACTTATTAAAGTTGCTAGAACAATTGCTGATTTGGCTACATCAATAGAAATAAATGAAGATCACGTAGCCGAGGCATTGCAATATAGAATCAGAAGCGAATGAAAAAATATAATTATTCAAAAGGAAGAATTGCTGAAGGAATGGCAAAAAAGTATTTGGAGTCGAAGAATTATATTTGGATTGAATCAAACTATACTAACGAAATTGGGGAAATAGATATTGTAATGAGTGATAAAGATTGGCTGGTATTTGTCGAGGTTAAATATAAAGCAGATGATACGAAAGGACTACCTGAAGAAATGATTAATCGAGTCAAAGTGAATCAGGTAAAAAGAGTGGCTGAATTATTTATTCTTACAAATAAAATTTTAAAAACAAAATTTTCTAAATATAGAATAGATGCCGTATGTATTTTAGGTGAAAAGATCAATCATTATCAAAATATCCAGAAATGAAGCACTGGAAAAATTGGCAAATACATAGACTTGAAAGAAAAGATTTTCCAAATGGGTTGAAAGTAATTAAGGATCAGCCAAAAACTATGTATTTTAGGGGGGAATGGGATATTAACTTATTTAGTAATACGATAGCTATGGTGGGAAGTCGAAAGATGACCAGATATGGTGAAACTATTATCGAAAAAATGATGCCGGCAATTGTAGGTAAAGGGATAACGGTGATATCAGGATTTATGTACGGTGTTGATACTCAGTGCCACAGACAATGTTTGGATTTTGGAGGTAAAACTATTGCAGTAGTAGGAGGAGGTTTAGATAAACTAGCACCAACGAGTAATGATCAACTTTACAGTGAAATATTGGAAAATGGTGGCTTGGTTATGTCAGAATATGAGGCTGATTTTCAACCAACGACATGGTCTTTTCCCCAAAGAGATCGGTTGATGTCGGCAATGGCGACAGTGGGGATATTGGTGATCGAAGGTGGAATAAAGTCTGGGAGTTTGATTACAGCTAAGTATGGACTTAAACATAATAAAAAAGTTATGGCTGTCCCAGGTCCAATAAATTCTTCAGTTTCTGAGGGTACAAATTGGTTAATTAAATCAGGTGCAGCAAAAATGGTGACATCCTCCGCTGATATCTTTGATGATGAAATTAAGGGAACACATCAGGAAATACTTTATAAAGATTTTAAAGATCTATCCATTATTGAAAAAAATATCGTAGGAATCTTAGAAAATGAGTCAATAACTATTGATGAATTAAGTAAGAAGTTGAAATTGTCGGTTGTAGAAACCAACAAAACAATCTCACTAATGCTAATGAGGGACTTAATAGAAGAAGAGGGAGGTAAAGTCTATTTAAGCTGATTCAAGATCGATAATTCTTTGGATAGTCGTTAAAGCAGCAAGATAGGTGGGCTCAACTCCTTTGATGGACATAACAGCGTCACCAAGAGTCTGAGAAAGTGGATTGTCGGAGGCGTAGTTAATGATTCCTAGATCAAATCCTGGCTGGCTAATAGTAGCGACAGCATCGGTGGCAAAATCAGGTTGTTTGTTGATGAATTGATGGATAGCAGTTAAGTAAGGGCCCGACTCCATCTCGATAATATTGAAACCGGACTTGATGTAGTTTTGGAGCTGGTTTTCATTTTCTAGGTAAGTACCGTAAACGGCAATGGCTTTTTGATTTTGGAGAACGGCACTTTGGAATGCTGGAAATGGGAAATAAGAATTGAAGATATTATCGATATGAAAAATATTATTGGTCCTTTCATCAAAAACATCTTTGGCAATCTGAACGTCCCCTACTTGACCAGAAAGAATGGCGGCTTTACCAATTACATAAACTCCCTTAAGATTGGTTAAACTGTTTAGGATAGTCGACATAATATAGTAGGCAGAAAAACCAAGAGGATATTCGATATTCAACATATAGGCTTGACTGTTGAGAATTCGATCAGGGTTGGGAAGGTTGAGATTCGGATCTTTGAAATGGGATTTGGCAATCGCCGAAACTGGAACAATTTGAACATCGCAAGGGAGTTGAGAACTAATGTTTAACCGACGAATTCCCAATGATTCTTCGTATTTTATTTTGGCGACGGCTTCAGCAGGATTATCTTTGAGATATTTACTGGAAGCATAGTAAAGAAAGTCGATTACCCGAAGTTCGTTGGGACTGGTCTTTAGAGTCTGCCATTGAGAATACATTTCAGGATAGTTCTTGGAAATATGGGCAATAATGTGATCTTGACGATCATTCACAAAACCTCCAATAAGATTGGTCAAACTATGTAGGTTTGATGAGATGAAATAAAGAGGAGTTTCATTAAATCCAAAAATCAGTGATGATATAGAAATTTTGTGCCACCAAGCAGCGACAACATCTTTAATAAATTGCTCGTTTTGGGGCAAAGCACGAACGGTAATATCACCCTGATGACAAAAACTTATAATACGATCTGCAGTAGGTTGACCTAAGATTTTTTTGAGTTTTTGCCAGCCAGATTCATCTATCTCCAAAACAGAATAGTCTTCGCGAGTCTGAAGCAAACCAAGTTGATATTGGTCGAGGCGAGCTGTTTTTTGACGTTCCATTTGAAGTGAGACTAGGCAGTTAATGAAGTCGTCAGTATCAGAATCGGAGTTGATAAGAATTACTAAGGTTTTGGTAACTTTATCAAAATAATTTTGACGACGACGGGCTGGTGAACCCAGGAGTTCCCAATTAGTGACATCTATACCAGCGGAAGTTAGTTGATCTTTAGACTGAGCGATGATGACCTGTTTGGTATCTAAAATGCATTCTGGTAACCGAGGTAAGGCGTAATTTAGGGCAGATATGTCTAGAGCTGTGGATTCAAGATTTTTTTGGAGAGATGGTTGAAGTAATCTAAAATAATTAAACAAAGAAGATATGGGAAAATCTTCACCAGAGCGGAGCAATGAATAGTAATGCTTTAGATGGTCTTGAATCGACCGCTCAGATGATTTTGGAGTTAAATCGCTACTCATAGATAAGGTGTCCAGTCAGAAATAGGAGCTGTATTGCCAATTATGAAATTGATAGCAAAAAGAATTATGGCGGGAAGAATCAACCAGAAAATGTATTTGGTACTTTTGTGGAGGAAAAATTGATTAAAGCCAAGTATTAGAAATGGATAAGCAGGGGCAATATAGCGACTAATATCACGATGGGCGACAAAGACTGTAGCCATGACAAACAGCAAGGGATAAACAAAGATTAGATTAAATCGATACTTGGTAAAGATGGTCTTAAGCCCAATAAATGCTAACAAGAAAATATAGAGAACATCTTCTAGCCAAATGGTGTTGATCCATGTGTGGTTACTAATAAAAACAAGGTAAGGCAGAATATTAAGATGGATATTGTCACCACTGTGAAAATAGGCGAGAAAATCCCCGGTTTGCAAATAATATCCATAAAAGATTAGTCCAAGAACAATGGGACCGAGAAGATAAATAAAATATTTGTTGATAACTGCTCCGATGTTTTTGTTTTTGACATAATCAAATAAGGCCATACAAAGATAGGCCATAAAAAGAATAATGCCCGGACTTTTAAGAGTGAGAGCCAATGAAGCGAGAATGGCAGAAATTACATAACGTTGTTTTTGAAAAAAGATTATCGAGAATATAGTAAGACCGATAAATAAGGTTTCAGGAGCACCGACTAGTCGGAGTACCAACATTCGTGCTGGAAAAAATAAGGAAAGGAGTGACAAGTAATAGGCTGAAGTAGCGCCGAGATAATTTTTGAAAAATTGATAAACAGATAAGGTAAAAACAATCGAGCCAATTAGCCCGGCAATCAGCATGGCTTTAGGAGTGGTGGTATATAGTCCAAAATACTTGATTAACATTGGAAAACCAGGAAAATGCGCTGGATAGTATTCAAGTGGTTGGGGTAGGGAAAACTTGGTAGCAATGCAATTTTTGACATAACCACACTTGGCAATAACCATATAGTTTGGACCATCGTAATTGCTGAAAACAGTTTCGAGAGTGGTATGAGGGAAACCCATCTTTCCGGGAATGTCGTAATAGAATCCAAACCAAAAAGTAAAGCTTAAAAGGACGGTAAAAATGGTGAGGTAGATATAATGCGAATATTTGATAAAATTCATCTGTCTTAATTGTACAACATTTGCTTACTTTCGTAGGCTGTGATGAACATAAAAGGCCCCATCGTCTAGCGGTTAGGACAGTAGATTCTCATTCTACTAACCAGGGTTCGATTCCCTGTGGGGTCACAATATTTGAAGTAATTAGCTTCAATTTTCCTGTAGAAATATACCGACTTTTGGTTATAATCCTGCATGACGCAAAAAATCGAACAAATCGGTATATATGGTTTTACCGGGCGAGGAAGCGCAGGCAAGGATACTCAGGGGGCATTGCTTAAAGAACAGCTAGAAAATTCAACTTTAATTTCGACTGGAGATATTGTCCGAGGTGCCAATGATCCAAACAGTCCTTACTATGCAAAATACCACGATATTCTTGCTCTACATCAAGCAAAGTCTGAAAGAGGTGGCTTAGTCCCTGACGATGTTATGGTGGGAATCGTTGAGCAGGAAATCGCCGAAGCTAGGGCCAAAGGTATAACTAATTTCATATTTACAGGATTCCCGCGAACAATTGGGCAAGAATTGGAAATGGAGAAGATGGTAGCTCGTCTTCAGGAGCAAGGTGCAGAAGTGAATTATAAAAACATCTGTTTGCTGGTACCCGAGCAAGTATCGAGGAATCGAGCTGAATGGAGGAGGGAGCTGGCAGTGCTGACTGATACACCGGTCAGACGTGATGACCAACCAGAAGTTGTGGAGAGAAGACTCCAAGAATACAGAGAAAGCACTATGCCAATGCAAGAGATGTTGGCTAAGAAAAAAGAACTAATTGTAATTGATGGTAATGGAACAATTGAACAAGTCAGGACCAAAATGCTTGAGGCCCTTGATATTGTGCCAAGTGAAACTTTGGTAAGAAGAGCGGAAGTCGGGGCGTTCACAGAGGAGGCTTCTTCGGGTGGAGGTGCAGTAAAGCTAGTTTTGGAAATTGAGAAGCGCAAGGCTCTTTTTGGAATGGTTCAAGATATAGCGTTACCAACAATGCGTAAGCAGGACAGAGAAGAAATAATTAATCGGCTGAAAGGATTGTATGAGGGAAGTAAAAATAACATCTCTCTTTTGGCAATTCGTATGGCCATCAGAATTGATGAACTAATAACCTTTTTTGAGAATCCGGCTAATAGACCAGTGACTGGTTTTGATTCTGGTATTCATGGTCAAACTATTAAACCTAAATATCTGAAAGAACTCGTTGAACAACAGGGTAGGATTGACAAAAAGTGGGGAGATGAACAAAAGATTGAAGATTACGTATCTTCTAAAGCATTCAGTTGGTTGACTGAAATCTATCTAACCGAAAAAACTTGGTAGAATTTGGGGTGGAAGTAAAAATAGAGCCAGAGTGGAAAAAGGTATTAGAGAAGGAATTTGAAAAAGATTATTTTGTTTTACTGTCTCAATTTGTCAAAAACGAATACACAAGTAAAACTATCTATCCCCCACCTGGATTTATTTTTCATGCTTTTTGGCTAACTCCTTTTGACAAGGTAAAAGTAGTAATTTTGGGACAGGATCCATACCACGGGCCTAAACAGGCTAATGGGTTGTGTTTTGCGGTCAACAAAGGCATAGCCTTACCACCATCAGTCCAAAACATTTATAAAGAAATTGAGTCAGATTTGGGACACAAATCAAAGTATCCTCAAGGCGACTTGGAAGAATGGGCAAAACAAGGTGTACTTCTGTTAAATGCTACCCTTACTGTAGAAGCCAATAAGGCCGGATCGCATCAAAATAAGGGTTGGGAAAATTTTACTGATGAAGTTATCCGGATTCTATCAGAACAGAAGGAACACCTAGTGTTTATACTCTGGGGCAATTATGCTAAGAAAAAAGGGGTAGTAATTGATAGACAAAAACATCTGGTGATCGAGTCACCGCACCCATCGCCGTTTGCAGCTCGAACTGGTTTTTTCGGATCGAAACCATTTTCTAAAACAAATGAATATCTAGTGAAGAATGGAAAAGCGACGATTGAGTGGTAAATGGAATACCCCTGAAAACTAAAAAGGCATTTCGTCTGGTATGACGATATCCTCGACAGTATCCATAGTCTTGTCGGGTAGTTGAGAGGAGTCGCTTGACTGATCGTGACTGACAGATGCTCCACCACCACGATGATCAGTGAGTCCAATGACAGTATCGGCAACAATTTCACTAATATATTTTTTGGTGCCATCCTTAGCATCGTAACTACGATTATCAATTCGACCAGTGACAGTTACCTTCATGCCTTTTTTAAGATTGTTTGCGGTGAACTCTGCTGGCTTACCCCACTGAACGACATTGTGGAAGGTTGGGACATCTTCCCACTGTTCACCTTTTTTAATAGATCGATTGGTAGCTACTCCAAAGGAGCAAACTGCCTGACCTGATG
>JBAZZE010000008.1:0-48930 GCA_041658955.1 Candidatus Shapirobacteria bacterium | reverse complement strand
AGTAACAGGTGGACTAGGCTTTATAGGTGGACACTTTATCCGCT
The DNA here is from genome assembly GCA_041658955.1 of Candidatus Shapirobacteria bacterium. GTDB lineage: Bacteria > Patescibacteriota > Microgenomatia > UBA12405 > UBA12405 > UBA2283. The sequence goes on along the minus strand of JBAZZE010000008.1, from coordinate 48,886 downwards.
ATTGGCTATCCGCTCATCCCAAAGACCAAATTGTCAATTTAGACAAAGTTACTTACGCTGCCAATCCTGAAAGCTTGGCCGATGTTAAGGACAATCCCCGTTATCGTCATGTTCAGGGTGACATCTGTGATCCTGCTACTGTTGACGAACTAATGTCCGATACTGATGTTGTAGTTCATTTTGCTGCCGAAACCCACGTTGACCGTTCACTTGATGGTCCAGAAGAATTTGTAAAGACCAATGTTTTGGGTACTTTTAATTTACTTCGTTCAGCACAAAAATTCGGAGTTTGGCGTTTTCATCACATTTCTACTGACGAAGTTTATGGAGCCTTGCCACTCGAATCCGAAAACAAATTTGACGAGAATACTCAATACGATCCCCGTTCTCCATACTCAGCTTCCAAGGCTAGCTCTGACCATTTCGTCAAGGCTTACGCCTATTCTTTCAAACTACCTGTCACCATAACTAATTGTTCCAACAATTATGGCCCATCTCAATCACCAGAGAAATTCATTCCCCGGATGATTACCAACCTGATTGATAATAAAAAAATCCCTATCTATGGTGATGGACTTTATGTCCGTGACTGGCTCCATGTTATGGACCACTGTCGAGCTATCGAAGCCGTCATTCTCCGTGGTAAACCAGGGGACACTTATACTGTCGGTGGACTTACCGATGATATTCCTAATATTGAAGTTGCCAAAACCATTCTTCGTCTCATGGACAAAGATGAAACCCAATTTGAATATGTCAAAGATCGTCCCGGTCATGATCGTCGTTACGCCGTAAGTTGGGATAAAATCCACAATGAACTCGGTTGGTCGCCCATGTATTCCTTCGAAGAGGGGATGAAAGAAACAGTTAAGTGGTATCAAGAAAATCAGAATTGGTGGAGACCACTAAAGGCTGAAGCTGAAGCATTTTATGCCAAGACTAAAGCTGCTAGTTATTCCGATGCCACGATTTCTGAACCAGTTAATGATGCAGTCATTAAAGGTGATCGAATTCTAATTTTTGGAAACGGTCAAATTGGTAATTTTTACATTGATTACTTCAGAAATCATGGAGTCAATGCCAAAATCGCTGAAAATACCGACATTACTAAGATCGAAGAAGTTCAAGCTGCCGTCAATGAATACCATCCTACTGTCATTATTAATACTGCCGCTATAACTAACCTTGAATGGGCCAACAAAAACCGTCTCGAGACATTCAACGTCAATGTCTTAGGAGCTGACAACATTGCCGAAGTTTGCGACAAAAACAATATATATTTCGTCCATTTTTCTTCAGGTTGTATTTTCGAAAGTATGGACGAAAATGATGCTAAGTCCGAAACTGCCACTCCATCTCCAGCCGCTTACTATAGCTGGACTAAGGTCTGGTCTGAGGAATTAGTCCGATTTAAAAAATCTCCTAATCTAAAGTTCTTGGTCCTTCGACCACGTCAACCTGTTTCCGCTCAAGTTAGCGCTAAAAACATGTTGATTAAACTCTTAACTTTCACGCAGTTTATTGACACACCTAATGCGGGAACAGTTATCGAGGACTTAATGGATTGGAGCTATACCCTTATCAATCAGCGTTACACAGGGACTCTTAATGTGGCCAATGAAGGTTGGAGCACTCCTTATCGAATTGCTCTATTACTTCAAAAGCATGTTCTTCCCACCTTACCAATCGAAAAGATTAGCAAGGCTAGACTTGATGAATTAACTCCAAACAAGCGTGTCGATACTATTCTAGATATTTCCAAGCTAAAAACTATTCCTGGAATTACTGTCACCAAATACGAACAGCGTCTCGAGGAAATCATCATCAAATTAGCTGAAAACTTCAAGACTATCGATAAGGATATCGTTAACCAAGCTCTAAACACTACCGTCGAGGCCAGTAAACAAAGAGCCGTGGTCAACAATGTTTGGTCGAGCCTACTCAGATCCTGAGCGAACTTGTCCTGAGCCTGCCGAAGGAGTCGAAGGACAAACTCTACTTAGAACTTAAGTAATCGGCTTATTTCTTTCCAGTCATTAACCCTATTAATTTCAGGGGGTAGTTTTTCACCTTGATTGTATTCCCATGATAATAGATATAGGTTACTGATTTGGTGGACCAAAGGTAATAGCTTACTAAGGTCATCATCAATATAATAGTCAAAACCGGTTAAGGCACCCAACTTATCCTTATTGTTGGTACCAATAACCTCGATAGTAGGAAAATTATTTTGACCGAGCCATTTTTTAGCCATAAATACACCGAGTGGCGAACGCGAAGTTACTATAGAAATTTCGTAGTTTTTCGCTAATTCATTTACTATCGTATCGGCATTTTCGACAATCTTGGCTTCCAATCCTAGTTCTGTTTCATAAAGGTCACTCACCATCTGGTCATATTGGCTTTCAGTCAATATATTATTTGTTATCAAATATCCGCGTTTGCCTTGGTTTAGGGGAATATCAATTCCAAAGTTAGATTTACAATAATCTTTTTTCAAAAAGCTCGAATCTTGAATTACTCCATCAAAATCTATGCCTAATTTTTGCATTATTTAAAAAATTATTTAAAATCGATAACACTTAGTGCCTGGAGTCTTCCAAAAATAGCCAAAAGAAATGAGTCTGCCACTGTTCCAAAGAACTCATAAAACTTTGAAATGGGAATAATTTCTATCTTATAGCTATAACCTTTGTCATCAAATTCTTTTTTTTCGTTATATTTACTTATCGACTCAATATCGTTTACTTTAATTTTAAGGGCAAAAATACGAACTATATTACTAAACATCGACACATCGGTATAAACATTACCCAAATCATAAAATTGATCTACTTCCATTGTCGGCAGGTGAAGTAATCTCTTGACCTCATCTTCCAGGTATACCGACATTTTTATCTTGTCTTTTCTCATTTCTTCCGGTGTCTGGTATATATTACCAATCGACTCATAGACCTCCTCAGCAATGCCAAACCTTTGACACTTACGAACCACAAAGTGGGTAATCTTGCCGCCACTACTTAAAAGAATTATTCCTCGAAGGCTGTGGAATTTACCTCCTCTTCTAGATACATACTCTTGATTATATATTTCACCTGTTGTCATTGATTTGACCTTAAATACAGCAAATCCAAAGTGATCAGTCCACCCCAGTTCTTCAATACTCAATATTTGCAGGTCTCCCACCACATCGCCTCTTTCTAAAAGTTCTTTTTTGAAGCCGGCAAAACTCTCTGGCAGTTCACCTATTTTTTTTAGTATCTCCTCGGGCGCTTTTTCTAACCAGTTTTGTTTCATAGTATTTTTTTTAAAATTAATTGGGCATAAATTGATAAAAAGTAGCTATCGTGAATTTCATTCCACTCATCAGATTTGTTTATATCTAGAAGTTGAACTTTACTTGTATCAATTTTACCAATATCTTCCACATTTACTGACAAGGCAAAAATAAAAGTTTTTCCCAAAATTAATCCATTCTCAGGATAAACATATCCCAAATCATAATACATTCTGACAGTGTGATTCGGTATCGCCTTGGACAACTTTTGTGGCAATTTAACTATTTTTCCATCTACAAAGTCGGGATATGCCATCGTAAATGTCTGCAGTTCTGTTTTAAAGTTTACCAAGTTGAATTTTTTTTCTACCAAAATATGAGTTGGCAATCCATCCTTCTCTAAAATGATTATTCCTCGGCTCAAAAAGTTATCTCCGTTTTTCCACGCTACCACTTCGGATTTTACTACCTCATTATTTACAGATGACCTAACTTCAAAAGTTAATCCAACAATATTTTCACCATTAGTTAGGTTAATAATTTTTTGTAATTCTCCAAACTCATTAACATCAGCCAATTCTCCAAGCCTTTTTAGAAGTCCAGTATCAGCAACTGAAACTAAATCTTCTTTAATTTTCTTATCGGTTGCTACAAACCATTTCTTCTCATTAAGTTTTTCCAATATAATTTCGTTAACACTCATGAATTAATTATAACAAAGCTAAATCACGGTTTTGATTGTAGCGAGTTCATCATAGCCTGTTATTTTCCATTATAATCTTGTTAAGATGCCCTCTGCAGACAGTCACCATAACCTATTGCCAGTTCAAGAAATTGTCGGTATTGACCGACAAACTGAAAGATACAACGCTGTTCAAGTAGTCAAACAAGTACCTACTCAAGAAACAGTAAACTTTCAAGTTGGTCAGGAACATCCTTATGAAAATGCTCATATAACTTTAGGTATTATCAATCCTGAAGAACCACCTTTACCCATAAAATTCTCAGCCACTTATGTTCTAGAGTCCGGACTTCAAAAAATTGACCAACTAGATACCTTTCTAGAGGAACAGACTGGTAAAACAATTGCCCAAACTGAAGATCTTACAATAGTTAGGGATCCGTTTGGACAGGAGCAGTGTCGGGTTGCCCCGATAATTTTTGAAAAATGGACCGATGAAAATGACCAGCCATATTTGTTGGTAGCTGATGGCAATACTCGCCTTTATCACTATCTTTCCAAAACACCTCCCGAATCATTTTGTGCCATCATCGTTGAAGGTGTCGCGGAAAAGTATCGTCCTGTGTATAAACCCGTAGATGTTGAGGATGTAGTGGTGACAACTGCAGCCCCGCCATTAGAAAAGAAACGACGAATGCCCCAAAAGTATAATCCAGCTTCTTACCAAAATAATCGCCCCGATTTTACTATATTTGGAAGTCAGGGGCCACGAAGTAGCGCCGAGGAGATGATTAACAATTCAACTCAACGACCATTAGTCGAACAGACTGCGGGTGAGCCAAAGCCCGAACTAGCTGACAAAATTAAAAGAGGATTTGATGGCTACGCTCCACCTCCCCACGAAATGATAACTGTCCCCAGGGCAACTGAAAACGTTGCTGAAGTTCTTGATTTTCGTGGGATAACACCAGTATGTAAAAAATTTGGTATGGCCAATTTTGTTACCGATTATGGTGACGGTGTTGCCCATGACTTTAGATTGCTTGTCAAAACCAAAGAAGCCTATGAGGCTACCGCCACCAGAGGTACCTTGGTAGTCGATAATGTAACCGCCGAAAAATTTGCTAATTCCTTGGTGCCGATAACTGACGAGTTCTCCATTTCTCCCCAAATGCAGGAGGCAGTCGTTTCCGAGATGTCGCAGCACGATGTCGGTATTCCAACATTTCAACTTGCCTCTTCTGAAAATCCGTCCTCCCCTCGAGTTGTTGAGATTGCGGTAGACAATCAAAATAATGCCTTTTATAGCACCATAATTCTCAGACTATCAAATCAAAAAGAAGTCTCTATTGTCTTGAATCGACCAAAACTTGATAACCGAGGTCGGCTTAACTTTGGTACTGTTACCTTGGTTCGTGACCAAACTGGAGATGTCCTTCTTGGCTACCGTCACCGCGAACCCTTAGGTGTCGCTCAACTAGAAGCATTTAGAATGTACGGATTCAATGCATCCCGTTTAGCCAGAGACCTAGGGCAAGAAATAGTCTCAAAGCTCGAACCAGTCTCAAGCAATACCATTGCCGGGCTTGCAAGTGTTGACAATACTCCGACGACTTTTGACATTTACACGACCAACGCTTCATTATCAGCTACTGAAAAAATTCCTCGGACTACCCACACCTATGCCGATTTCTCCGAGTCGACGCCACCAATTCGGATGTCAGCTGATCAGGTCCATCAATTTATTGCCGAAGGTCGATTTGGAGACGCTGTCACCATTGCTGCTCTTACCATCAATCAACTTAGTAATAATGAAATTGACATCGACCCGCAGTTTGAAGATTCCTCGATTATTATGGAGGAGGTATTCAATCCACTTTCGGGCAATCAACTTGTTGTCCCTAGACTTCCATTAAATTTAGCAGATAGATTTTCTCCAATGAACGTCGATATGGGAAAGACTCTCGATATTGAGTATTCCTCAAAAGAACTTACCGTCCAACAACTTGAGTCAGTCAGCTCAGAAAAGAGGCTCGTGCCACTTAAGCTAAGTCAAATTAAAGAGTTGGTACTGTCGGGTAAAATTGACTACAACTCATTGGCACATCTCAGCGTACTGCTACGTCGTCAGGGAGTCTGGAAACTTGCTAACCAACAATCTTAGTCTTCGTTTCTTTGATGGGTTCCCATAAATACTTTCTTCCCAATGTAATATATCCAGTTACAAAACCTAGTATTGTGACAATTCTACTATAAATAAAAATTAACTTATCTCTATTTTCAAGTTCACTCCAAAAAGTACCAAAATTTTTCCGAGTTAATCCAAAAACAACATAATCCCATAGAGAAATTCTTTTTATTTGATCTTTCCAAAGTTTTTTAAAGTTATCACGAACATCTGTCATCGTACTTCCAATGTAGTAGCTATACCAAAACATTCCCTTGGTTGAATGAGGAATAATATAATTTACTACCGAATCACGACAAATGCCTATTTCATTGGGAGCAAACTTTAGATTAAGATAAAAATCATCAGAATGACTATCCTTAGGGATTTTTGGTAAAAAACTTGTTATAGCCACAAAAGCCCTCCCCGTAAAATATCGATAATCTCCGTTTCTATATATATGCTCTTTAACCTTTCTGTAAATAATCGGTATCCGGCTCACTACCACCGTCGAAGGATATAAAAATGACCCTACGACTTTATATTGGGTATTACTCTGTAAATAATTAATTAGTAGATGCAATGATTCTTTCTCGAGTCGGATATCTGCGTCCAAAAAAATAGTGTAATCATATTTTTCAACCTGTTTTAGTAATGTATTGTAGGCATTTTGTTTACCCTTTCTATTTTTACCTTTTATATGAGTTAACTTGTTTTTATTTTTTCGAGCCAAAAATTCCACCACATTAGCTGTGCCGTCGGTTGATCCGTCTGTATATACATATACTTTTAAATTTAATTGATCATTTAGCAGTATTTGTTTCAGCAGGCTCTCAATATTTTGTTTTTCATTATAGGCAATAATACACACTGCCACGCTTTTGGGACTCACCTCCAAATTTACCATATTATTTTTCAATTAAAATTTATAGTTTAGTTGTAAAAATAGGTTAAATAATATATAATATAGGTCTATTATGTGTCTAGATGAATTACCACGTTTCGCAGTAGCACCAGATACCTCACAACTACCTTTCCTGGTAGCATCAGGTGATTGGCGTTTTAATCTTGAATCTGCCAACAAAAACGATCCAAAAGTTCAACAAATTTCTACATTTGAAGCTATTCAGCCCAATATTCACACTAGGATAAGTTTTACTCCAACCTCTGGATGGCAAATTGTTGAAGGTTGGCAGCCGAAAGACCCACAAGGTGATGGAAACCAGGGCGTGGTTATTATGGGGAGTAGTTTAAATTTACCAACTCAAGGTTGGGCATTAACCGTTTCTTCAAGAGTAAAAGGTTCAACTATTCTAGCCGTATCAATCGCAGAACAAACCCGACGCAGTGTCGATGCCAGTTCAAAGGTTGTAGGAACAATCCGTGGATTTAATGCTCCCCAGATAAGTCCAGACGATATGGCAGCCATCGAAATGTACGAAGAAGCCGGAATGAAAATAAAAAACCACATTATTGAAGTAGGTTTACCTGTTAACATGATGCCGTTGTGGATGGTTAGCCGTGTTAGAGGTGGAGCAAACTTTTTCTCAATAAAATTTCCTTCACGACTGTTGGAAGTAAGTGATGAAAAACGACGTCGATGGAAAATTAAAAATGGGATTTTTCAAGCAGATGCTCCTCATAAAGAATTTGAAGGAGTAAGTCGGAGTGAGTTTGTGGACATCAGCGAGATAGTTTCTCAAAAAGTCTGGTCGGGGACTGCAGATGGATACACGGTTATTTCCGGAGCTAGAACCCTAATTGACAATTGTCGATTAAATTTTGGTGGTTATTGGAATCGTTTAGTTAGAAAGAAAGAATTAAACCAATTGCATTCGGCTTATCCAATTCGAAGACTATCATCCGACAACTATTCCGAACTAATCGGTAAAAAACCACTTTGGCAAACAAAAATTAACGGCGCTGAAGTCCATCTCAGTTCACTATGGGCCAGAAACGTAACTACCGGCGAAGAAATCGCTTATGGTGATAAGCCGGAAGCTACTCGGTATGATGGTTTCGCTATAAACTCTACTGTAACTGCAGTGATGCCAACTGTTGAAATTGACGGTCGGTTATTTGTTGGAGGTAAGGTTGGACAGTCTGAAAATATTGCAGATGGAGATATCTTTGTAACACCAACAATCGGACAACAGAGCAGCCCAACCTCTGAAAATGATTTATTATCATTACTTTCTGAGCAGATGAAAATCCATCAGCCGGATTTAAAAGGTGTTGTTGAAGCTATCGAAACTGTTGGTGCCCCTGTAAATCCTAATTCTGCTCATGGAACTTGGTCGACTAGAACCGTTTTCGCCCGTATTAATCCAGAAAGTGTCAAAAAAGTAGCCAAGGATAAATATGTTTTAACTGATGGAAGCTCCGACTTTGTATTTATTCCTGTTGAAAAAGCTATTTTTGATAGTTCACATGGTCCTACTGTAATTGCCGCCTCAGTCATTTGTGGAAGCGCCCAGATAGTCTCTTTAAAGTAAAACTTCCTTAGCCACCATTTCGCCTTCTCTAACTGCAAAATTTGTTCCTCGATCTTCCGGGTATATTTGGGCAAAGTTTGATTGATACACTTTTTCGGATATCTTTCGTGGAGGCACTTGGTAGTTTTTAGTCACTATATGCTGAGCGTTTTTAAACTTCCAAAGCCACTTTTCTTCCACAAGTTTTTTGTCAAAGTCAGGAAAAACATTTTTAAGATAATCAAACCATTGATCAATAATTTGAGTATCTTTTTCAACGAAGTTTTCGTGATCATGAGGAACATATACTCCCATATAATAGACATTTTTATTTCCATACTGCTTTTTATCCACCAAGTTTGTATGTTGAATAAAAGCCAGAAAAGGGGAATTTTTGTCGTTAATATTATGCCAATAATGAGTAGATAAGGACTGTTCGCTGGTAAACACCAAACATACCGCTCCCAAATAATCTATTCCTTTGGCTGCTCCAGTATAAATTACCTTATCAAATTCTTTTTGGACTTTTTGATGATCTACTTCTTGGTTCAGTTTTATTGATCCTTTGTTTTGCTTTATCCTCTTTGCCAGTTCGTCGGCAATTATTCTGAAGCCACCTTTAAAGTAGCCTAACTTTCCTGAATTTCCTCGAGTATGAATCCGTGCCCAGAGCCAGGCCATGCTAACTTCTTTGTATTTTTCATGAAACTTACCTCGCAGAAGTGGTTCCCAAATTACCTTGTAACCTTCCTCGCCACACCATTTTTTCATCCATTGGTAAGCCAGCTGGTCAGCGTACTTTTCCCAATGGTTATCTTTTTCCAATAAAATTTTTACAATCCCAAGTCGAACTTTAGAAATTAAAGAAAGTGGCTTAAATTTCAGCAAATCCAATGCCCCCATGAATGGATACACTGTTCCATCATAATAAAGACTGGTCTTTTCTGGATACCATTCTAATTTATCCAATAATCCCAACTCTTTGGTTAGATCTATAATATATTTATCAGTGGTAAATATATGGTGGTAAGCCTTTTCTAAGCTAGTTTTTCCGATTGTAAATCCACCCATGAGCCCACCAACATCATTGCCTTTTTCATATATCGTCACCAAATGTCCTTTTTGGCTCAATCTGTATCCGGCTACTAGTCCGGTCAAACCAGCTCCAATTATCGCAATTTTCATAAAATTATTATATCCTGACCTGTGGACAAACAAATACCTATTGTAATTTCACCTGAGAATAAAGAATTATTAAAGAAAGAACTAGTTGATTATTTTGCCACGGAAAAAGATATTGATATAGGTCTTATCGCCGCCGAAGAGATACTTGATACAGTGCTCCAAAAAGTAGATAGAGCCATATATAACCAAGCAATTGAAGATGCTCAAAAAGTTATTCGCCAAGGTAATGAAAATATCGTCGTCAACGTGGGCTCACTAACTAAATCCTAAGATATACATACGCGAAACACACATCAAATTACGTATTTGGTCTAAACTACTACAAAATCAGTAGTTGAATAATTAAGAAACATATCTTATAATATCCGATGGCTAAAATTATAGATACCGACATTGGTAAGATTGTCGTCTACGGAGAAGTTCTTCGTGATGGTGATCTTAAAGTTGGTGACGAGTACCGTTGGCTAAGCAGAGTTGACTTAGCAGACGGTAGTAGTATTTTAGTTATTGCCCCGAGCGATAGTACAAGAGTTGATTTGGTAATAGGTCATGGGGGACAGATTCTTGAAGAGTTTAGTGCTCCAGTTGATAGAACAAGTACGTTTCCCCCAAATCAATATAAACTTTCTAACCTTCAGGCTGGTGATGAGATTGTTTACCGAACCTCGGCCAAGTCCGAGCCTGTTAGATTAACTTTCACTCCGAAAAGCTAAAATAGCGATCTAAGGATCTTTGTCCAAGTTTGTGTTATCATATTTCACCCAAATACGGGTTCATAGTGCCCGTTTTTATAAAATTATTATTATTTTTTTCGCAAACTTATCGCTCTAAAGCTTTAAAGTACTATATATATGGCCGACGCTATTAAGCTCTCCAAAAACCGCGATGTCAGTATGGATCATGTCCGTAACATCGGTATTATTGCTCATATTGACGGAGGTAAGACCACTACTACCGAACGTCTACTTTTCTACACCGGAAAAATTCACAAGATTGGTTCAGTCGATGCTGGTACTACTACCACCGACACCATGGTTCAGGAACGAGAGAGAGGTATCACCATTCAATCTGCTTGTGTCACTACTTTCTGGCACGACTATCGCATTAACATTATTGATACTCCAGGACATGTCGATTTTACTGCCGAGGTAGAACGATCTCTTCGCGTACTCGATGGTGCCATCATGATTTTCGATGGAAATGCCGGTGTTCAGGCTCAATCTGAAACTGTTTGGCGTCAAGCTGATAAGTACGGAGTTCCTCGTTTGGCTTTTGTTAACAAGATGGACAAAGTTGGTGCCTCTTTCCAGGGTACTCTTGATTCCATTACTCAAAAACTCCGTTCCCCAATCGTCCCCATGGTCTTACCAATTGGTGAGGAACATGCCCATGTTGGTGTCATTGACCTCATGGAAATGAAGATGATTGTCTACGATAAAGATCCTGAGGGTATGGAGTTCACCGTTAAAGATGTGACCCCTGAATATTTAGAAGCAGCCAAAGCCGCTCGTGCCAAGATGGTTGAGAAGATTGCTGGAGAAGACGAACATCTCATGGAGAAATTCCTTAATGATGAGGAAATTTCAATTCCAGATCTTAAGAAAGCTCTTCGTCGAGCTACCATTGATCGAAAACTGTTCCCAGTTTTCTGTGGTGCTGCTTGGAGAAACAAGGGAATCCATCCTATTTTGGATGCCATTGTTGACTATCTACCTGCTCCTACCGACTTGCCACCTATCGAAGGCTACGACATCAACACTCAAGAAAAAATTCTTCGTCACCCAGTCAAAACCGAGCCACTTTCGGCCATGCTTTTCAAAGTCCAATCCGATGCTCATGTCGGTACGCTTTCTTATGTCCGTGTTTATTCTGGTACCATCCGTTCCGGATCTGATGTCTACAATGCTACTAAGCAAAAGACCGAAAGAATTGGACGTTTATTGCTAATGCACGCTGACAAACGAGAGGGGATCGAGGAAGGTTTTGCTGGAGAAATTATTGCCTGTATTGGTCTAAAAGAGTCCACCACCGGTGACACCCTTTGTGATAAGAGTGCACCAATTTCCCTATCTCCAATTCAGTTCTCAGAACCGGTTATTTCACTAAGCATCGAGCCAGAAACTGCCGATGATCAGGAAAAAATGGGTGCTGCTCTAAACCGTCTCGCAATTGAAGATCCTACTTTCCGTGTTTCTTACAATCATGAAACTGGTCAGACCATTATTGCTGGTATGGGAGAACTTTACCTCGATATTGTTGTCGATCGTTTACGACGCGAGTTTAATGTCGGTGTCAAAACCGGCGCTCCTCAAGTAGCTTATCGAGAGACTATCTCTGAAAATGCCGAAGGTGAGGGTAAATATATCCACCAATCCGGAGGTCATGGGCAATACGGTCACTGTAAGATCAAAGTCGAACCTAAGAATCGTGGAGAAGGTATCGAATTCGTCAATGGTATTAAGGGAGGAGTTATTCCTGCCAACTTTGTACCTGCCATCGAAAAAGGTGTTCGCGAAACCCTAACTAAGGGAATTGTCGCTGGATACCCTTGTACTGACATCAAAGTTACTGTCTACGATGGTTCTTACCATGATGTCGACTCTTCTGAGCAAGCTTTCAAGCTCGCCGGAAACTACGCTATCAAAGATGCTTTCATGAAAGCTCGCCCACTCGTGCTCGAGCCAATCATGAAGATGGAGGTTGCCACCCCATCCGAATTCCAAGGAACCGTTATTGGTGACCTTGCTGCTCGTCGTGGACAAGTCAGTGGAACCACTGATTCTATGGGCTTCACCACCATCATTGCTCTAATTCCATTAGAAATGGTCCGTGGTTACGCCACTGTTATCCGCTCCCTTACTCAAGGTCGAGGATCTTTCTATATGGAACCGGCTCAATACGATCCAGTACCTCGTGATGTTCAGGAAAAACTGACCATCAAACCAGGTAAAGAATAAACTGTTTTGCACCTCCTTAAGCCCCGGCTCCGGCCGGGGTTTTTGTGATATATTCTACTTATTAAAGTTTAATAATAAGTACAAAATGACAGCTTTATCTCCTGTTAGTAGTGAGACCTTTTCAAAACTCAGACCGCCCTCTGCAGAATCAAATCCAAACAATCCCGCACTTGAGTTGCTAAAACTGACAGCAGATTATCCAAATGCATTTGGGGTAGCAGAGGAGGATGGACACACTATCGTTATGGCCAGACATACTAGCTTGTCAGGTGGTTTGCTTTTTTGCGAACACGGAGCTTTCATTCTAAGTCACCAAACACAAGAAGGTCAAAAAAATCCTGATCGTATGATTGGTATCGTTACTGCTGATATTCCTCATGTTCTTAACGAACTCCAAAATATTCCCACCAACTCAACTGAACCTTATATTCCAGAAAAGTCTTTTCAGGGAAGTCACGCAATTGAGACGATTACCAGAATTGACTTTGATAAACCTGACTCAATTCCATATTTAGATATGGTAGAGATTATCAGGTCTAGTGAACACGCAGAATCGGGATTTCTTGAAACTAGTGAAAGCAGTAATCAGTCAACAATAAGCACAATTCATAAAAAAATGGCAGATCGATATCAAGATTGGGGTTCGAATGCCGCAGTTGGTAAAATATTCTTAAGAGAAAGTCTAGGTAGTGCGTACAAAAGGGAATTTATTCCAGTCATAGCTAACAATGGATCTGAATTTATCTGCTCCCGTGATGCTGATACAGCTGGAAATATACTTATCGCGAATGACGCCGGGTTATTTGTTGTCAATATTGATGTCCCCGCCCCACAATTTTTTGAATCAATTCGTCAAGAACCAAAAACATTAATTAATAAACTCAGTGAAATTAATGAATCTGATACTGGTGTTTCTACAGAAAAAGATACTAACACCAATACTTCACAAATTACTCAAGTTAGGGATAGATTAACAAAAATCAAAGCTGTAAACGTTGCTCGTGCGCTTGCAGGCGAAGAACCGTTAATACCCGAAAACTAACCCAAAATTAGCATATCCTCGTAGATATTAATATATCGATCTAATCAGTAAGAATTTTATTATATTTCATTATTGCAAACCCAAAACCTTACTGCTACAATCTTAAAGCGTTTTTCGCTATACTTAATTGTTATAAATTCTTCCGACTTTGTCGTCGGATAATAAAATCAAATCAAAATATATGGCAGATGCATATAAAAGAACTAAACCCCATGTCAATGTCGGTACTATTGGTCACGTCGATCATGGTAAAACTACATTAACCGCCGCAATTTCCAAAGTTCAAGGAAGTGCCAAATCTTACGCAGATATTGCTAAGGGTGGTACCGTCCGCGATGCTTCCAAGATTGTTACTATCGCTATTTCTCACATCGAATACGAAACAGATGCTCGTCATTATGCTCATATCGACTGTCCAGGACATGCTGATTACGTCAAGAACATGATTACTGGTGCCGCACAAATGGACGGCGCTATTCTCGTTGTTTCTGCACCAGATGGTCCAATGCCTCAAACCAGAGAGCACGTTCTTCTTGCCAAACAAGTTAACGTTCCTTCATTGGTTGTCTTCTTAAACAAAGTAGATTTGGTTACTGATCCAGAATTCCTCGACCTCGTCGAAATGGAAATCCGTGATCTTCTTACCAAATACGGCTACCCAGGTGATACCACTCCAATTGTTCGTGGATCTGCTCTAAAAGCACTCAACGGCGAAGCTGATGGTATCGAATCTATCAAGAAATTGATGGAAGCTCTTGACTCCTACATTCCTGAGCCTAAGCGCGAACTCGATCAACCTTTCCTCATGCCTATTGAGGACGTCTTCTCCATCAAGGGTCGTGGAACCGTTGCTACCGGAAGAATTGAAAGAGGTATAATCAAAGTCAACGAAGAAGTCGAAATCGTTGGTCTTCGTGACACCAAAAAAGCTGTTGTTACCGGAGTTGAAATGTTTCACAAATCACTTGATCAAGGTCAAGCTGGTGACAATGTTGGTATCTTACTCCGCGGTGTAGAAAAAGATGACATCGAAAGGGGACAAGTTCTTGCCAAGATTGGCTCAATCACTCCTCACACTGAATTCAAGGCTGAAGTCTTGCTTCTCAAGAAAGAAGAGGGTGGTCGTCATACTCCAATCTTCAATGGTTACCGTCCACAAGTCTTCTTGAAGACTACTGACGTTACCGGAGATCTTACTCTTCCAGAAGGTATGGAAATGGTTATGCCAGGTGACAATGCAAACGTCATCATCAAGCTGATCAAACCAGTCGCTATGGAAAAGGGTCAACGCTTCGCAATCCGCGAAGGTGGATTGACTGTTGGTGCCGGTGCTATCACCGAGATCATCAAGTAAAATTGTTTTTTACAGGAGGGCGGATCGAGTATCCGCCCTCTCAATAAGTACAATTAGTTAATAAAATATAAAAATATAAAATTTATGGCCAAAGGCAACCGCATTAGGATCAAACTCAAATCCTTTGATCACCGCATTATTGATCAAGCAGCCAACAAGATTGTCGAAGCTGCCGTTACTGCCGGTGCTACTGTCCAAGGACCTATTCCACTTCCTACAAATAGAAAAATAATCACTGTGCTTACCAGTCCTCATGGTGACAAAAACGGTCGAGATCATTTTCAAGTTCTCACCCACAAAAGACTTATCGATATTTACAATACCAGTTTACGCACTGTTGACAGTCTCCAACATTTGGACCTTCCCTCAGGTGTGGAAATAGAAATTAAAATGTAATTATGATCTCCGGATTCATCGTCAAAAAATCAACCATGACCAACATCTATACCCCAGAGGGTAAGAGAATTGGTGTCACCAAATGTGTAGTTTCCCCACTAACTGTCACTCAAGTTAAGACCAAGGAAAAAGATGGCTATCAAGCTGTTCAAGTTGCCTACGGCACCAAAAAACATCTCGATAAACCAGTTTCTGCCAAACTAACTAAACTCAAGCTCGAAATCAATCCTCAGCATTTTACTGAATTTGATCTCACCACTGAAACAATTCCAGAAGTTGGTTCAAATATCGCTATCGATTCTGTTTTTGCCGCTGGTGACAAAGTCTCTGTCTTTGGTGTTACCAAAGGTCGTGGATTTGCCGGCGTCATCAAGCGCTATGGTTTCCGACGCCAGCCAGTATCTGGTGGACAATCAGACCGTGTCCGCGCTCCTGGTGCTATTGGTGCTCAGACTCCTGGTAAGGTCATCAAAGGTAAAAAAATGCCTGGTCACTATGGAAATGTCACCAAACAGATTAAAGGTCTTAAGATCGTCTCTGTTGATGTCGCCAAAAATGAAATAATTCTTGACGGACCAATTCCAGGTCATATTAATTCTTGGGTAACCATTCTTAAAAAATAACTATGAAAGCTCCAGTTTACAACCTTAAAGCTGAAAAAATCGAAGATATCACCCTAGATAAGGCAATCTTTGGTACTGAAGTTAACGATAACACTATTGCTTTAGCTGTCCGTGCTTATCTTGCTAACAAGCGATCAGCCAAGGCTACTGTAAAAGAGCGTGGTGATGTTGCTGGTACTACCAAAAAAATGTATGCTCAAAAAGGTACTGGACGTGCTCGTCATAGTACAGCCAAAGCTGGTATCTTCGTTGGAGGTGGTAGTGTTCATGGTCCCCAAGGTAACCAAAACTTTTCAGTCGCCCTGAACAAGAAGTTCAAACAAAACGTTGTCAAATCATTACTTTCCAAGTTTGCTGCCAATGATAAAGTCGTCGTTATCGATGATTTTTCCACTCTGCCAGCTAAGACCAAATCGGCGTTTGAATTCATGGACCTTATGGAAAAAGCTTTACCTACCTTGGCTAAATCCAAAAAAATTGGTATTATCGTTCCCTCAGGCTCAACTTCAGTTACCCGAGCATTCCGCAATATTCCGGGCTTCTCAGTACTGACCAGTGGCTCGCTTAATGCCTATCAATTATCGCTCCAAAACATTCTAATATTTTCAAAGGAAGCCCTTTCCCTACTAAAATAACATGGCCAAAAATACACTTCAAAACACTATTCTTGCTCCCATCATTACTGAAAAATCATTAGCTGCTCAAGCTCGTGGAGTCTATTCTTTCTGGGTCGGAGTCAATTCCAACAAAGCCCAAATCGTTTCTGCATTTACCAAATTATTTTCAATTCCAGTACTTTCAGTCCGGACTCAAAATTTAGTTGGTAAAGTCAAAGCAGATCCCCGTTCTCGTAAAGTGATTCACCGTTCCGATCGTAAGAGAGCCTTGATCACCATCGACAAGAAACAAAAGATCGAACTATTAAATCTCAATAGTAAATAACATGAAAATCAAATCTCTTTTTAAAATCAAGAAAAAAACTTCCGGTCGTGATTCACAAGGTCATGTCTCTGTTCGCCACCGTGGTGGAGAAGAGAAACGTTATCTTCGTTTAGTTGATTGGAAGAGAGCCAACCATGATATTACTGGAAAAGTAACTGCTATTGAGTACGATCCCAATCGAACTGCCAATCTAGCACTTGTTGTCTACCAAAATGGTGCCAAGGCTTATATACTTGCCTCTTCAAATCTAAATGTCGGCGATATTGTCGTCGCTTCTGAGACTGCCGCCATCAAAGATGGTAACCGTCTTCCTCTCAAAAACATTCCTGTAGGTGTGGCTATTCATGGACTCGAATTCCAACCTGGTAGTGGTGCCCAACTCGTCAAGAGCGCTGGTTCTGCTGCTTTTATTCAAAGTATCGATGGTCAAAAAGTTACTATCAAACTTCCCTCAGGTGAACTTCGTCTTTTCAATGCCGACACTTGGGCAACCATTGGTCAACTCAGCAATGCTGATCACTCAAATCAAAAACTAACTAAAGCTGGTGACTCCCGACATCGTGGAATTCGTCCATCTGTTCGTGGTGTGGCTATGAATCCTCACGCTCATCCACACGGAGGAGGAGAGGGTAAATCAAGTATCGGTATGAATCCCAAGACTCCATGGGGTAAGCCAGCACTTGGTTATCGTACTCGTAAGCGCAAAAATGCCTCTAACAAATTAATATTACAAAGACGCAAAAAATAATATGTCAAGAAGCTCTAAAAAAGGACCATATATCGACGCCAAGCTGCTTGTAAAAGCCGCTAAAATTCCTGCGTCTGAGGCCATCAAAACCTGGGCACGCAAAAGCCAGATCGCTCCAGAATTTGTCGGACACAATTTTGCAGTCCACAATGGTAAAAAATTCATCAATGTTTTTGTCACTGAAGACATGGTTGGACATTATTTTGGTGAATTCGCTGCCACTCGAACCTTCAAAGGTCATGGTCGTATCGTTAAGAGAGTTATTGAAAAAACCTAATCTATGGCTACAACTACCAAAAAGACTACTACTGTTAAGAAAACAACTCCTGTCAAGAAAACCGCTGTCAAAGCAGTCAAAGCTCCTGTCACCAAAGTTGTCAGTAAACCAGTTGAGAAAAAAGTTACTGAAGCAGTCTCCACTCTAGGAGTTGCCAAGTATCTCAATAAAAACCTTAAAGTATCTCCCCGAAAACTTCGTCTAGTCGTCACTGCCGTAAAAGCTCTCAAACCACTTGATGCTCAAACCAGACTCAAGTTCACTAACTCCAATGCAGCTCGGATACTTTCCAAAGCTATTCAAGACGCTATTGCTTCTGCAAAAAACAACCATCACCTCGATTCTTCCACTCTCCGCTTCACCGAAATGCGTGTTGATGAGGGCATGAAGATCAAACGAATGGACAAATCTCATGGTTCCCGTTTTGCCAGAGGAATCATTCAGAAACGACATAGTCGATTAGTTATCGTTTTATCTGGTACAATACAAAGTTAATCTATGGGTAACAAAATCAATCCTATCGGTTTTAGACTAGAAACTGTCAAAAACAGTCCTGAATGGCAGTCTTCCTGGTACGCAGACAAAAAGAGATACCCAATTCTTTTGCTTGAAGACAAGAAGATTCGCGATTTCGTTCAGAAAAAACTAGGCTCCGCCGGTATTGTCACAATCAGAATCGAGCGTTCAGTTAAGAAACTCAAATTAATTTTAGTTGTTTCTCGTCCTGGACTTGTTATCGGACGTGGCGGTAAAGAACTCGAAGCTCTTAAAAAAGATATTATCAAAATTATTGCCAAGACTCCTGGTAAACAAAACATTGACATCCAAGTCGAAGAATTTAAATACGCCGATCTTTCAGCCAAACTAATCGCTGAAAAAATTGCTTTCCAACTCACTAAGAGAATGCCTTATCGCCGAGTCGTCCTTTCATCTATTGAAAAGACTATGGCTGCCGGTGCCAAGGGAATCAAAATCATTCTTGGTGGACGTATTAATGGAGCAGAAATTAGCCGCGTCGAAAAATTTTCACAAGGTAAAGTTCCTCTCTCAACCATCAGATCAAAAATTGATTATGCCGAATGTCCATCTTTGACTAGATCGGGTTATATCGGTGTTAAAGTTTATCTTTGTTTAACCTAATCTCATGCTACAACCTTCACGTACCAAATACCGTAAACAATTCCGCGGACGTATGCGCGGTCTTTCCCAAGGTCACCTAGTCGAATTCGGCGATTTTGGTCTAAAGGCCATGGAATGTGGTTGGTTAACCGCCAATCAAATAGAAGCTGCTAGAAAAGCTATTGCTCATTCAACCAAAAGAAATGGTCGTATGTGGCTCCGAGTTTTTCCTGACAAGCCATTTACCGAAAAAGGCGCTGGTGCTCCACTTGGTGCTGGAAAGGGTGATGTTAAGGGTTATGTTTGTGTTGTCCGTCCAGGTCGAATTATGTTTGAAATCGCCGGCGTTACCGAACCAGAAGCCAAAAAAGCTCTCGCTCTCGCTTCTGCCAAATTACCTGTAGTTACTAAAGTTGTCAAAAGAATCTAAAAATATACCTAGCTATTATGAAAAAAACTGATAAAATGTCCTACAGGCAAAAATCATCCCAAGAGCTTTCTGTGGCTCTAGCTGATCTTCAAAAGAAACTAGTAGAAACTCGCCTAAAGCATCTAACTGGTAATCAAAAAGATACATCGGTGATTCGAAAAATTAAATACGAGATAGCTTATGTCTCAACATTAATTACTGAAAATGGAAAATAAAAAAGGTAAAACATTCACTGGCGTAGTAGTTTCCGACAAAATGACTAATACCATTGTCATCGAGCTAAGCTACACTTTCCGCCACCCGATGTACAAAAAAATTGTTAAGAAGAATAAAAAAATCTATTCTGAGAACAATCTCACTGCCCATCTCGGTGATACTGTCCTCGTTCGTGAAACTCGACCATTAAGTAAATTAAAAAGATTTACCACTGTCGAAATATTAAAAGTAAGTAAACAATAAACTTTATAACTAAATTATGGTTCAACTCAGAAGCATTCTCAAACCGGCAGACAACTGCGGCGCACGCCGAGTTATGGTGATGCACATTTACAAAGGTAGTGTTCACAAAAGTGCAGGAATTGGTGATATTGTCTTAGCCGTCGTCAAAGATGCCATTCCCAATGGCATGGTCAAGAAAAAAGAAAAGGTTAAAATGGTCATTGTCCGGACTCGTAAAGAGATCGGTCGCAAGGATGGTTCTTACATTCGCTTCTCAGACAACGCTGGAGTTATTATTGATGCCCAGAAGAATCCCCGAGGTACTCGTATCTTTGGGCCGATTGCTCGTGAAATCAAAGATCTTGGTTTTAACAAAATTGCTTCCATGGCTAAGGAGGTCTATTAATATGAAAATACAAAAAGGCGACAATGTTAAAGTATTGATTGGTAAAGACAAGGGCCGTGAGGGTGAGGTATTAGCTGTCTTTCCAAAGAAAGAACGAATCGTAGTCAAAGGTCTAAATCTTTTCAAAAAGCACGTCAAACCATCACAAAATTCCAAAGGTGGAATTATTGAAAAGGAACGTCCTCTTCACTCTTCAAAACTCATGTTAATTTGTCCTTCTTGCAAAAAAGCTGCACGTGTCAGCTACCAGCTCGACAAATCAGGTTCCAAATATCGCGTTTGCCAAAAGTGTAAAGCCATCCTTACTAACAAATTATCTAAATAAAATGACTACCTCAACTTCATCACTATCAACAACTCTTCTTGACTCTCTGAGAGCCCAATTCCCCAAAAGGAATATCCACTCTTTCCCAGTTTTAAAGAAAGTTGTCCTAAACTACCGTGTAACTGAAGGTCGCGATAGTCAAGAGCAATTGGCAGTTGCCGAGTCTGAGCTAGTAGCTATCGGTGGCCAAAAACCAAAACTTTGCAAATCCAAAAAATCAATTGCTTCATTCAAACTCCGTGAAGGTGAGCCTTTAGCTTACAAAGTCACTCTCCGAGGACTGCGTATGCACCAATTCGTCGAAAAACTTTTCAATATCGTTCTTCCTCGTTTGCGCGACTTCAAAGGTATGCCTCTAGCTGCCTTCGATGAAGCTGGAAATTATAACCTTACTATCAAAGATCAAACTTACTTTCCAGAGATCAACTTAGATAAAGTCAATAAAATTAGACCTATCCAGATCACACTTTGTATATCTTCCTCTTCAAAAGAAGACTCAAAAATGTTATTATCCGCCCTAGGCTTTCCATTCGAAAAGCAATAATATATGGCTACCACTGCAAAAATAGTTCGAGAAACTAAAAAACTAAAATATTCAGTCAGACATCACAATCGTTGTCATTTGTGTGGACGTCCACATGCATTTATTCGTTTGTTCGGCATTTGCCGACTCTGCTTCCGCAAACTAGCTAACGCTGGAATGTTGCCAGGAGTCAAAAAGGCCAGTTGGTAAACCTATGATTACATCTCTTTCAACCGACTTTCTCATCCGTATCAAAAACGGTTCTCGAGCAGAGCGAAAAACTATTACTGCCCCGCTTTCCAAGTTCAGCCTTTCTTTGGCTGCTCTTATCAAAAAGTATGGCTATATCGAAGACTTCACAGTTTCCGAAGAAGATCGTCTAATTACTATCAAACTTATTCATACTGATGGTGTTCCTGCCATCTCAGATGTTAAGCTTTTTAGTCGCCCTGGTCGTCGTGTCTATGAGAAATCATTTACTCTTCCTTGGGGTCAATCAAAACAATCATTAATCATTATTTCAACTTCATCTGGCGTCATGTCTCAAAAAGAGGCAAAGAAAAAAGGCGTTGGTGGAGAAGTTATCGCCGAAATTTGGTAAACAACTATGTCACGAATTGGTAACCTACCTATCACTATTCCAGCAGGAGTAACTCTCGTCCAAGATGGACAAGTTATTACTGTCACCGGACCTAAGGGCTCCTTAGTCTTAAATGTTGCTTTCAAAATCCAAGTAGACATTGTTGACAATCAAGTCATTGTCAAACGTCTTTCTGAAGATAAAAAAACTAAAGCCAATCATGGTACCACTCGTGCCCACTTGGCCAACATGATCTCTGGAGTTGTTACTCCATGGACCAAAGATATGGAAATTCGTGGAACTGGTTACAAATTCCAAGTTGCCGGTAACAAGCTTACTGTTCATGCTGGTTACATAAAACCTGTCATTATTACTGCACTAGACGGAATTACATTTGTCTCCCCAGACGAATCAAAACTAACCATTTCTGGAATCGACAAAGTAATTGTCGGTCAAACTGCTTCAAACATTCGCAAAATTAGAAAGCCAGAACCATACAAAGGTAAAGGTATCCGTTATCTTAATGAATTTATCAAGCTCAAAGCCGGTAAGACGGCCAAAGCCTAATCTAATATGATTACCAAAAATAGAACCCAAAGAAGACAAAATAGAGTCCGTGCCAAAATTGCTAAAAACATTGGCATTCCTAGACTCTCCATCTTCCGCACCAACGCTCATATTTGGGCTCAAATAATTGACGACAAACACGGCAAAACTTTAGTTAGTAGCTCTAGCAAACTTCTCAAGACTAAAGGTACCAAAACTGAAGCCGCCATCAAAGTCGGTGAAGATATCGCCTTAAAAGCCTTAGAGAAAAAAGTCCTCAATATCCGTTTTGATCGTGGAGCCTACAAATACCATGGTCGTGTCAAAGCTTTGGCTGATGCCGCTCGTAACGGAGGACTTAAATTTTAAATTAAAATATGACCAATACTTTTGAAAACCAACAATTTAGAAAAATGGACCGACCAGAGTCCGAATTTACTGACAAAGTAGTCGAGATCAAAAGAGTCAGTAAAAAGACCAAGGGTGGTAACCAAATTTCCTTCACTGCTCTTGTAGTTAGTGGTGACAAAAAAGCTCGAGTTGGAGTTGGTCATTCCCGTGCCAAGAGTGTTGCTGATGCTATCCAAAAAGCCATTCAAAAAGCCCGCAAGTCCATGATAAGCATCAACATTGTTGATGGAACTATTGCCAAGACAATCAAATTAAAATTCAAAGGTGCCATCATCCTCATGCGTCCTGGTAAACAGGGTAGTGGTCTTATCGCTGGAGGCCCAGTTCGATCAGTAGTCGAGTTAGCTGGTATCAAAGATATCGCTTCTAAAGTTATCGGATCTAAGACTAAATCTATCAATGTTTGGACCACCTTTAAGGCTCTCGAAATGTTAAAAAAATAATCTCTTCTCATGAATATTCAATCTAATCTTCCAAAAACAATTGCCAAATCCCAAAAAAGAGTCGGCCGTGGTTACGGTTCCGGTGTCGGTGGTCATACTACCGGTCGAGGTTCCAAGGGAGACAAGGTCCGTGGTACAACCAGAATTACTTTTGATGGTACCAAAATCAAAAAAGGTTGGATCAAACGTACACCTTTCCTTCGTGGTAAACACCGCACTCTAAAACTAGGTACTTACACAGTATTCAATCTTTCTCGTATTGATGGCATGTTCAAAGCCGGTGCTACTGTTGATCTAAAATCACTAGGTTGTACTTCTGCCAAAATATTATCAGGTGGAGCTCTTACCAAAGCTTTGAATTTCAAAGGTTTGATGTACTCAGCTGCTGCCAAGGATGCTATATTAGCTGCGGGTGGTAAGATAGATTAATGAACCAATTTCTACACTCTCTCTCTTTATACATCGAAGGACTAAAAACCCCATTACTTCGAAAGAAAATAGGCTTTACCATTGGTATTCTTATTCTATTTAGACTTATTGCTCACATTCCCGTCCCCGGTGTAAACCTTGCTCTTCTTCGTCAGTTCTTTGCCCAGAACCAGCTTTTATCTCTCTTGGACATTTTTTCAGGTGGAACTTTAGCCAACTTTTCTATAGCTGCTCTTGGTCTAAATCCTTACATTAATGCATCAGTTATGATGCAGCTCTTATCTTTAGTCAGTCCTCAGCTTGAAGAGTTGAGTAAAGAAGGTGAGTATGGCCGAGCCAAGATCAACCAATACACTCGAATTATCACCATACCACTGGCTATTTTTCAGGCTCTAGGTATGTATGGCATTTTGCGATCCCAAAATATTATCGGAACACTAAGCCCAGTTACTCTAGTAGCCTTAGTCACCAGCATGTTAGCCGGTACTATGATCATGATCTTTTTGGGTCAACTCATTAACCAGTTTGGAGTCGGTAACGGTATCTCAATGATTATTTTTGCTGGTATTATTTCCCGTCTACCCATCACTGCTTTTCAAACGTTGTCCGTCAGTGACTTTAGTAATCCTCAAACTATGATTAATCTTTTAGTCTTTGCTGCTATGGCCATCGGTCTTATTTTAGCCATCGTCTTTGTCGAAGAAGCAGTTCTACGAATTCCTATCCATTACGCTAAAAGAGCCCAGGTTACTTATCTCCCAATAAAGGTTGATACTGCCGGAGTCATGCCAATAATCTTTGCTGTCTCGTTGGCTACCGTTCCTTCATTGATTGGTCAGTCACTCGGTAAACTTAGCAACCCAGCAATCGCCGATCCGGCGTTAGCTCTCGCTCGGTTCTTTAGAACCGATGGTTATGTTTATATCCTTTTCTACTTCATTCTCGTAATTGGTTTTACCTTTTTCTACACTAGTGTGGTTTTCAAACCCAAAGATATTGCTGAAGAACTTCGAAAATCCGGTGGTTTTATTCCCGGTATTCGTCCCGGTCAAGCTACTGAGAAGCGTCTTCAATATCTAATTAATCGGGTCATAGCTATCGGTGCAGTCTTCTTAGGTTTTATTGCAGTTTCACCATCCATAGTCCAAAACCTGACTGGTATTACCACCCTCACTATTGGAGGAACCTCTGTTCTGATTGTCGTTTCAGTAGTTATTGAACTCACCCGAAAAATTGAAAACGTAGTTCAAACCTATAATTACGATAAATTAACTTATTGATGTCACTAAATCTTTTTATAATTGGTCCGTCTGGATGTGGTAAAACCACTCAAGCTGAGCTAGTTGCCAAAAAGTATCAATTAGCGCATCTTTCCATGGGTCAACTTCTTCGCGATGAGATTAGTAATGGCACCAACTTTGGACTTGAAGCCAAACCATATATCGATCAGGGCATCTGGGTTCCCGATGATCTTGTCTTTGATATTTTGATCACCAAGCTAAAAGCCCTAAATTATCAAAACTTTATAATTGATGGATTCCCTCGAGTACTAAACCAAGGCCGAATAATCGAATATTACCTTCGCAAACAATCTCAACCGGTTTCTATGCTAATTCATTTGAATGTTACTTTTCAGGAAATTATGGATCGTCGCGCCAAAATGGGTGATGAATTTCAAGATAAAGCCCGAACCGATAATACTCCTGAAGACATTGCCCGTCGTCAAAAATCATATGAAGAAACCATTGAACCCATCAAAGAATACTTCCGATCCAAAAAAATTCTAGTTGAAATCGATGGAAATCGTCCCGTTGATCCAATCTTCACTGATATCGTTTCCAAAATTGACTCTCTATGACCAATAACTTTGCCAACTTTTTTCAAAAATTCGTTAACACTCCCAAGAAGGGGATGATTATCACTGTTTCTGGAGAAAAAAAGACCGTCAAAGCTATTTCTTTATTTACTTCCCTAAACTACCAAAAATCTATCGGCAATTATTACAAAATTGTTTTTACTGACGACAGCCTTTTAATTATCATCCCCGAACTCCAATCAGTCCAATATTCCGCAGGTGATTTAGGACAGATCAAGACAATTACCGACGAAATGATTGGTGAACCAACAGTTTCCTATAAAGGCAACACCTATAAATTGGAGAACAAGCACGATTATCAGTTTGTCCTCCAAAAATTAGTCGGTGGCCCACTTGATATTGAAGGTGAGTGTCAGTTTACTGATTATGTCAATGAGGCCGACTCGGAAGATTCTTTAAGTTTAGCCTGGATTGCCTATGACGGTCGTCGCTCCGACGTCCATTCACATACTATTGAAATTTCGGAATTGGATATCATCTAAAATGAAAATCCAACCTAGAGCTTACGGAATTGCCGATCTTGTTGTAGAATATCAGAAGATCGAAGATATAATTTCTCCTCTAAACAACTATTTATTATCAATTAAACATAAATGAAAGAACCAACTGTCCGGGCAATAGTCACTGAGGTCTTGCCAAACCAGCTGTTTCGAGCTAAACTCGAAAACGGTAAGGAAATAATTTGCCATTTAGCCGGCAAATTAAGAATGAATCATATCCGCTGCTTAGCAGGCGACAACGTATCACTTGTTCTGTCACCTGAGGGAGAGAAGGGGAGAATCGTTTACCGTGGTTAACAAATTTACTCTTTGATATTAGAAGCTAATTAGGTTACAATATCCAAGTCTTAAATACCAAACAATATGAAAGTTCAGTCAAGCATTCGTCGTCGCTGTAAAAATTGCAAGGTAGTTATCAGGTCTGGTGTCAGACGCATTATTTGTTCTACCAAGAAACACACCCAAAAACAGGGATAAATTAAACTATGAGAATATCAGGTGTAGAAATCCCCGATCACGAAAGAGCCCAAGTTGGTCTTACTCGTTTTTACGGTATCGGTCCAGTAAATGTTATCGAATTAGCTAAAAAAGCTAAAATTGATCTCAATACTCGTATTAAGGACTTGTCCCGCGACGATGTTGGAAACCTTATGAAAGCTTTGGAAAGTTTTACTGTTGAGGGAGATCTTAAGAAAGAAGTTCGTGAAAGTATCGATCGTCTTCGTGCTATCAAATGCTACCGAGGTATCCGACACATTGTTTCACTTCCCGCTCGTGGACAAAGAACAAAGTCAAATGCTCGTACTCGCAAGGGTAAGAAGAAGACAGTCGGTTCACTTACTAAAGAAGCATGGGCAAAAATCGAGACCCAGCAAAAAGCAGCTACCGTTGGTAGTAACAAATAAACAATATGGCAGAATCAACCCAAAAGACCACCGCGTCTACATCTACTCCCAGCAAAAAGAAAATTTATCGCAATATTGCTGATGGACGACTCAATATCAAATCCTCTTTTAATAATACTATCGTTACTGTTTCAGATTCCAAAGGTAACACTTTAGCCTGGTCCTCCGCCGGACACTGTGGTTTTAAAGGTGCCCGAAAATCAACTCCTTACGCCGCTACTACTGCAATCGAGCGTACTCTCGAAGAGGCCAAAAAGTATGGTATCAAAAAGTTAGAAGTTTACCTCAATGGACCTGGAGTCGGCCGAGATGCTGCACTTCGTTTCCTTCGTAGTAAGCGTGATTTTGATATCGATCTTATTTCCGATGTGACTCCAATTGCCCACAATGGACCACGTCCACCAAAAGCACGTCGGGCTTAATTTATAAAACTATGTCACGAATCACATTAGACACAAAATGCCGTCTCTGTAGAGCAGCCGGTACCAAACTTTATCTTAAAGGTAGTCGTTGTTTATCTGCTAAGTGCCCTATTGAAAAAGGTGCCACTCCTCCAGGTATGCATGGTGCCAAAAGAGCCAAAAAACCAACCGATTACGGTATCCAACTTCGCGCCAAACAAAAAGCGAAGAGAATATTCGGAGTCCAAGAAACTCAATTCAAAAACTACTTTCTTACCGCCAAAACTAAAAAAGGTTTGGTTGGAGATGTTTTCTTAGATATGTTAGCTCGTCGTCTTGACAATGTCGTTTACGAAGCCGGTCTTTCACTCTCACGTTCCCACGCTAAACAATTGATCTCTCATGGTCATATTTTAGTAAATGACAAAGTCATGTCTATTGCTTCTTATCCAGTAAAACGAACCGATACAGTTTCTCTAGATACCAAGGCAGCCGCCAAAACAATTGAAACCATCCGTCTCGCTGACAAAGACTTCAAAGCTCCTTCTTGGCTTGACCTCAATAAAGCAAAATATGCAGTCTCGTTGGCATCAGGAACTCCTGAATATGGTTATCCAAAGGAGATTGACCTAAATTTAATAATTGAATATTATTCTAGATAAAAAGGAGATACATTATGGTAGATACCAGCAAATTTCATATTAAAACCCTCAAAGCCAACGAAACTTATGGAAAGTTTGAAATGGCTCCACTAATTGGTGGATTCGGTCACACTATTGGAAACTGTCTTCGTCGCATTCTTTTAATCACTATTCCAGGTGCTGCCATTACTAAAATCAAAATCGATGGTGCCAATCATCTTTTTACCACTCTTCCTGGTATCAAAGAAGATCTCGTCGATGTCTCTCTCAATCTTAAGAAAGTAAAATTTGCTTATCATCAAGATGAGCCAATTACTATCGAGATTAATAAAAAAGGTGTCGGTCCTGTCACCGCTGGTGACATTATTGGCAACGATCTTATTTCCGTCTCCAATCCTGAACAACACATTTGTACTATTACCGACAGCAAGACCACTTTCAAGATGGAAATTGTCGTCGAAAGGGGAGTTGGTTACACTTTAGCTAAAGAACAAAAGACCGATATTATTGGTCAAATTATTCTTGATGCTACTTTTACACCTGTCCTTCGTGCTAACTATCAAGTAGAACCTACTCGTCTTGGTAAAAAATCCAACTACGATATGTTGACTCTCGAAGTTTGGACCGATGGCTCTATTGATCCTCTAACAGCCATCAAAATGGCCGCCAAGGATATGATTCGCACTCTTTCTCAGATTGTAGATCCAAAAGAATTTGACGATGAAGTCGTCACTTTAGCTTCTAATCCCTCAATCTCCGGTCTTGATATTTCTATCGAAGAAATTGAACTACCTCTCCGGGTTACCAATGCTCTCAAAAAATCCGGTTACTCCACCATTGATCACCTAATTAAAGCTGGTCGCGCTGATGTCAGCAAAGCCAAAAACGTTGGTGAAAAGTCTTTAAAAATTATTGATGCCTGGCTCAAGGAGAAGAATTTCTCTTGGAAATAAGCATTACCCACTTCTAGCATGAATCACCGTAAATTTGGTATAAAACTAGGTCGAAACCGACGCGAAAGAGAAGCTCTTTTCAAATCTCTAGTCCGTTCTGTTTTCACCCATGGCTCTATAGAGACCACTGAAGCAAAAGCCCGATCAGTAGTTTCAATTATCGAAAAACTAGCAAATCATATTGCTACCAAAGACAAGATTGTCACTCTTCGTGAGCTTTCTACCTATATACAGGATAAAAATTTGGTTAGCCAAATTTACGCTTCCTTTAAAACAGCTTTCCCTACCGAAACTTCAAACTTTACTTCTTTTAGTAGAGTTAAGATTAGACAAGGTGATGATGCTCTTATCGTCAAGTTTGGTTTTGTAAAACCTTACAAACTCGAAGAAAAGAAAGTCTCAGAAAAAGCTTCAAAGCCAAAGGCTAAAGTCAAAACTGAAGTTGTCAAAGCTGTCAAAGAAACTAAAGTTAGTACGGCTACCAAAGTCAAAAAAGCCGCAGGAGTAAAAAAATAATATGAAACCGAAAACAACAGTTACCAAAGGTAACATTATCAAAAGAGAGTGGCACCTAGTCGACCTAAAGGATCAAGTTCTTGGTCGTGTCTGTGTCGAGTTAGCCAAAATTCTCCAAGGTAAGGATAAGCCAGATTATTCACCAAATCGTGATGCCGGCGACTATGTCGTTGCTATCAACGCTGACAAAATACGTGTTACTGGTAAAAAACTAACTGACAAAATCTACTACAACCACACTGGTTACGCAGGGCATCTAAAGGAACTTTCTTTGGGACAAATGATGGAAAAGGATTCACGACTAGTTATTGCTCGAGGCGTAAAAGGCATGCTCCCAAAAAATAAACTTCGTGATCGCCGTATGACTAGACTTAAAATATTTGTTGATAGCGCACACACCTACAATGACAAAATCAAATAGTAAAACCACTTACACATATGCTCTCGGTCGTCGTAAGTCTGCCGTAGCTACCATCAAACTTTTCGCTGGTAAAACAGGTGAAAGTCAAGTAAATGGTCAAAAATCCAGTCTATATTTTTCTGGTGCTCACAATCAAATTCTCATCAGTAAACCATTTCTAGTCACATCTACTGTCGATAAGTATTACTATCAAGCCAAAATTGTTGGTGGTGGTAAAAACGGTCAACTAGATGCTCTAGTATTAGCTATCTCTCGTGCCCTTAAGAAGATCGATGCTACTCATAGTACTTCTCTTCGTGCTGCAGGTTTACTAACTGTTGACTCTCGTGTTCGTGAGCGTCGTATGGTTGGTACTGGTGGTAAAGCTCGCCGTCAGAAGCAATCACCAAAGCGTTAACTTAATTTGTTTTTTATTAAAGGGCAGACCTCGTGTCTGCCCTTTTTGTTTGGTTTTGATTACAATACATTATGAACTTTTTTCAAGCCATAATTCTTTCTATTGTCCAGGGTATTACTGAGTTTCTCCCCATATCTTCCACTGGCCATATAAATTTACTTCAAAAACTCTTTGGATTTAGTCCTTCATTAAGTTTTGATATTTTTTTAAATACTGCCAGTCTGGTTGCTGTTCTTTTCTTTTTTAGAAAAAAGATTCCTTATTTTTTTTCTAACCTAAAATATATAATTGTCGGCACTATCCCCGCTGTTATTGCCGGAGTTTTGTTTAAGGACCAAATCGAAGCTCTTTTTTCCTCCACCAAGACCTTGCCTTATGAATTTATTTTTACAGCCATCACTTTGTTTTTAACCAAACTATTCGTCGGTAAAGATGCTAAGTTAACTTACAAAAGTGCCCTTATTATCGGTATATTCCAGGCATTAGCCATTATTCCCGCCATTTCTCGGTCTGGCTCGACCATTTTTGCGGCTTTGATGTTGGGACTAAGTCCTATTGAAGCATTCAATTTTTCTTTTTGTCTATTTATACCCGCCTCTTTTGGTGCTCTGGCTCTCGATCTCAAAGATATAAGTTCATTGGATATATTTACCCTGACCAACATTTCCGCATTTATAGTCACTGCAGTGGTTAGCTACGTTTCCCTTTCCTACCTCCAAAAAGTTCTCACCAATCGCTATTTATGGAAATTTGGATTCTATTGTCTAGCTCTAGGAATTATTTTGCTATTTATCTAGCATTCACCCATCTTACCGAAAAGTCGGTCTTCAGCGCACTTTCTCAAATTTTGTCGTACCAATTGCATCGATTTCTTTCGCATCTTCTGTTTATCTTTGCGACTTTCTTTTTCACTAACTACTAGAAGTTCGTTGTCAAATGAAAAATCTATATCCATAGATGACATTATATAACAAAATATCCATTTGATATAATATTTAACTTATGTTCAAGCATATCACCATCGGCTCAGACAGCCCCAAAATTGTTAATGCTATTGTCGAAATCACTAGCGAAACTCGTAACAAGTATGAATACGACGAAGAGTTGAGCATCATCAAACTCGACCGGGTCCTTCATTCTCCAGTCCACTATCCCTTTGATTATGGCTTTATACCGGAAACTCTTTGTGAAGACGGTGACCATCTTGATGTTATGGTAATCACTAATTCCCCAACTTTTCCAGGATGTTTGGTTGAAGTTCGACCTATTGGCGCACTATTAATGGAAGACGAACATGGTGGTGACGAAAAAGTAATTGCCGTTCCTCTTCACAACCCTCATTTCAAACACGTCAAAAAATTAAAAGATCTGGCTCCTCATTTACTCGACGAAATCGAGCATTTCTGGTGCACTTACAAATTTTTAGAAAAGAAGAATAAACCGGTCAAGCTCAGTGGTTGGATTAAAAGAGTTGAATCGTACAAGCTCATCAAAACTTCTCAGAAAAGATATCAGTCGAGTGAAAAAGCCAAGATTAAGTAAACTTTGTCGGGAATACTGGATTCGAACCAGCAACCTCACGCACCCCATGCGTGCGCGCTAGCCAATTGCGCCAATCCCCGGGTTGTAGTCCTCTATTATATTATTTTTTCTCTACATATTCTAGGTAGGGCCATTTATTTGCCTCTTCGCCTTTTCTTCGGTTTTACTCCTTGACTTGATATAGTCCAAATTGATATTACTTATCTACTACTAATTTTTTATATTTATTAGTAATTATTATTTCGATTAGATTTAAATGGCCAAAAAAGCAAAGTCCTCCAAAACCCCGATCACTATCAATACCAAGACCAATGATTCTCTTCATAGTAAGAAGCTTGAAGCAGTCAGATTAGCTATGGACCAGATCACTAAGTCTTATGGTGAGGGCGCCATTATGAAAATGGGCGATAAGCAAGCTGACATGAAGTTAGAAGTCATTCCTACTGGATGTCTGCCTCTAGATGTTGCCCTCGGAGTCGGTGGACTACCTCGCGGTCGTATTGCCGAGATCTTTGGGCCTGAAGCCTCAGGTAAGACGACTATCGCCCTCCACTTGATTAAAGAAGCTCAGCGCTTGGGTGGGACGGCTGCCTTTATTGACGCTGAACATGCTCTTGACCCACTTCGAGCCCAAACTATTGGTGTCGATCTTGATAATCTTTTGCTTTCCCAACCAGATAATGGTGAACAAGCCCTTGAAATTGTTGATACTTTAGTCCGGAGTAATGCTGTTGATATTATTGTCATCGATTCTGTGGCTGCTTTAGTACCTAAAGCCGAAATCGAAGGTGAAATGGGGGATTCCATGATGGGTGTTCAAGCGCGTCTCATGTCTCAAGCTCTTCGCAAGCTTACCGGTGCTATCAGCAAATCCAAATCAGTAGTTTTGTTTACCAATCAAATGCGCCAAAAGATAGGCATAATGTTTGGTAATCCTGAAACTACTCCTGGTGGTCTTGCTCTCAAATTCTACTCATCTGTCCGTATTGATGTCCGTAAAATTGCCAATATCAAAACTCCTGGTGGTGAAGCTGTTGGATCCCAACATCGTGCTCGTATTGTTAAGAACAAAGTCGCCCCACCATTCAAAGAGGCCGAATTCGATATCATGAATACCGAAGGTATTTCTGTATATGGAAGTTTGGTTGATCTGGCCGTTACTCACGGATTAATCACCAAAGCCGGTGCTTTCTTTAAGATTAACGATCAAAACATTCAAGGTCGTGAAGGTGCTAAAAAGTATCTTAAAGAAAACCAAGCTACTGCCGACGAATTAACAGCCAAGATCTGGGAAGTCATCAAAAACCCAGTCACCAAAGATGCAGATAATAACGATAAGTCCTAGTCGTAAAAGTCAGCAACAAGTTTGGTTAAAGTTCGACGATGGTACTCTGCTTCCCTTTAAGGTTGATGATATTGTCCGTCTAAAACTTTCCAAGTTCACCGACATTTCGTCTGATTTTTTTCAGACTATTCTTGTTGCCTCTGCTACCTACCTACTTTTGGAGTATTCATTGCGTCAGATAGCCATCTCACCAAAAACTGAAAAATCGCTCCAACAAAAATTAAAAATCTATTGTCAAAAACTAAAATTCAAATACAACTTTTCTTTGGACCTGATTTACCCACTTATTGACTCAACTGTGCAAAGGATAGTTGATGATGGATTAATTGATAATCAAGGATACGTTGACCATCTTTTACGCAAGTATCCTCGAAAGTCTTCAGCTGAAATTTCTTATCTATTGCGACAGCAAGGTATCACCTACGCTCCCAAGTTAGATTCCTCTGTAGAGATCACCAAGATAAAAAATATCATTATCAAAAAGTATAGTTCTTACAATTTGGCGGATTATAATGTTAAAAATAAGCTTGTCAGCAATCTTGCTCGCAAAGGTTTTCCCATAGAATTCATAAAAACTGCAATTGACGAAATAGGTGAAGTTAGGTAGAATAGGTAGCTTACAAGCAATTTTTATTTATATATTTTTACTTTTATTAAATTGATCACAATTTCTCTAGATTATTCCCGTCGCACGTTCTTTACACCGCAAGGATAGGATTCTTTGATCAAATAAAAGTAACAGGAGGACTTCATGTTCAATTCGTTTTTATCCAAGTTTAAGGATATTTTTTCGTCGCATTCCGACACAACAGTTACCAGTTCCACCTCTACTTCAGCAACTCCTATTGCGCCCGCAGCAAACGGTGACAACAATCGAGTTGTCTTTTCACCCAAAAAAGCTACCAAAGCCACTAAAGGTGCCAAAGCAGCGACTCCAGTTCAGGCTCCAGTAGTTCAACCTACCCCCGCACCAGCTCCAGCGCCAGTTCCCACAGCTCAGATTAATCAAGCATTAGCTGATGCTCAGGCTACTCTTCAAAACGCCAAGCGCTTAGAGTCCGAAGCTAAGACTAAAGAAGCTGAAATTTTCCAAAGACTCAAATCTCTTGATGAAAAAGAACAATATCTTATCCAAAAAGAACGGGCTGTTGATACTCAAACTGCTGGTCTAAAAACCAAAACCGATCAACTCGATGACCTCTATCGCAAACAACTAGAAAAACTAGAAACTATATCCGGACTAGATGTTGCCAAAGCCAAGCAACTCATAATCAGTAGTACTGAGAAAAAGATGAGTGATTGGATTGCAAAGAAGATTGAAGAAACCAAAGAAGATCTCCATCAAAGAGAAGAAGAGTTAGCTAAAGAAATATTAGCCGAATCAATTCAACACGGTATTACCGATACTGTCGCCGAATACACCGTCTCTACCATCTCACTTCCTGATGACAAGATCAAAGGTAAGATTATCGGTCGTGAAGGTCGTAATATCCGAGCCTTTGAAAAAGCTACTGGTGTCGAGCTCGAACTTGATGAGACCAATGATATCCGAATTTCCAGTTTTGACTCGACCCGTCGAGAGATTGCCAAACAAAGTTTAGAAAAATTAATCCGTGATGGTCGTATCCAACCAGTCAAAATTGAACAAATTGTTGCTCAAACAAAGACTGAAATGGATAAAATTCTCCTAAATGAAGGTAAAAGAATTTGTCAGGAAGTCGGTGTCTTCAATCTTCCTGTCGAAATCATTAAGACTATTGGAAAATTTAAATTCCGTTTTTCTTATGGTCAAAATCTTGCTAAGCATACCGTTGAAGCAACTAAGATTGCCGTCAATATTGCCAATGAGCTCCACGCTGACGTCAATACTGTTCGTCTCGGTACTTTACTTCATGACATTGGTAAAGTTATTACTGATCAAGAAGGTACTCACGTTGAACTAGGTGTCGACCTACTACGTCAACACAAGCTTCCTCAAGCCGTCATTAATGCTGTCGCCGAACACCATGAAGAAAAAGCCTTCTCATCAGTTGAATCAGCCATTGTTTATGTCGGTGACGCCGCCTCAGGTGCTCGTCCCGGTGCTCGTTACGAAGTCCATGAAGAATACTTAAAACGTATGAAAAACATCGAAGAAGTCGCCAAAGGCTTCCCAGGTGTCATTAGTGTGGCTGCATATCAGGCTGGAAGAGAGGTTATGGTTATTGTCGAACCGAACCAGGTTTCTGATGCTGAAGCAACAGTCTTAAGTCAAAATATTGCCGAAAAACTCGACGAAGAAGCAAAGTGGGCTGGTCAGATCAAAGTGACCTGTATACGCGAAACCCGCACCAGTTCCGTAATAGTTGGAAGTAAGATCAATAAAAGTGCGGTGAAAAATAATGAATAATGCTTGCAATTGCCGAATAATTGGCTAGAATGATAGATGAATTATAAATTAACAAATTATGACCAAAAAAGATCTAATCGAAGTCGTCTCCCAAAAAGCAAAGCTTTCCAAAAAGGCAGCTAAAGTAGCTGTTGAAACTTTCCTTAATGAAATTATGAAAGCTCTTGGAAATGGTGAAGTTGTTAAACTCTCCGGTTTCGGAACCTTCAAAACCAAAATGTTCAAAGCCAAGACCATCAAAGCTATCGGAAGCAAAGAATCCAAAAAGATTGTTGCTCGCCGCATGCCAAGATACATTCCTGGTACCAAGATCAAGAAAATGGTCAAATAAGCAATTCTTATTTGTAACTAAAACTCCCTCGTTCGCGAGGGAGTTTTTTTATCTATATCATCGATCTTTTTTATATCCCCAATGCCGTCAATATTGGTTCTCGATATTCTTTCTTACTTGATAGTGCTCTTTCAATGAACTCTTTTTTACCACTCTCAGAATCTCTTAACATATTTCTTATGACTTTTATCTGACTTTCAAATAAATCCTGATCATCTTCTTCTATTGCCTGATACACAAATAACAATAAATCCATGATTAAACTTGTTGGTAGCCAATAGTTTAAAGGTCTCTTTTCAGAAGTTGTATATCTTCCGACGTACCCCTTTGTTTTTTCTCTATTGTCTAGTATTAGTTTTTCCAATCGACCGTTGCCCTCATATATCGCCAATCCGTCTTTCTTTTCACATATTATTATCGGATCGGTTTCTCTTTGTTTGTCTTCTACCCAATTCATTTTGAATTCTTCCAAATATTTATCATACGTTTTCGGATTAGCACGAAGATACTCAACTATCTTTTCTACTGACCTAGAACCAGCCATACGGGTCAAATCCCTATCTACCCCAAAGTTTATTGACTTTATGTCAATAGTTTCAAAAGACCAACTGATGTTTTCGGCAGTATTTAAGTAGATAAAGCCAATATGTAGTTTGAATCCCATTCCCACTCCATGGACTCCGTTCCAAAAATCACGCGGGATAGCTAGGTTTTTATTGACAATTAATCCTTCAATTTCCGGTTCACTAATACTTGGAAAAAGTTTTCGAAGTTCATGTTTCAAATATGATGTTGCTACTTTAGTTCGTATTTTTTCGCCTAAATGTTTGGGGTAGTCCATTATGTCATTATATCTAATTTACGGCATTGGAATTCTCTTGGTATTTTCAGTTAATTTAATTATTACCATCTTCTCTGTCTGTATTTTTCAAACCATACTAATCCCACTATAGGTCAGTATAAGTAGTAAATATTACTTAAAAATCATTACATATTAGTTATATATCAAAAATCAGTAATAGGTTGTAAAATACACCATTGTTAAAAAACAATGACATGAAACAGCTGCATACAAGTAAGTCGGTTACGATCTCATTTATTGGTGCGGGGAGTCCAACTTTTACTATAGATATTTTTGGTGATATCTGCCGATCTTCGTGTCTTTTTGGATCGCGAGTTATATTCTATGACATAAATCAGTCCAGGTTGGCGCAAGTTGCAAAAGTATGTCAGAAATACTCTGACCAAATTAGAGCCAATATCACAGTTGAGACCAAAACCTCTCTGGTTGATGCCATCACTGATGCTGACTTTGTCATAAACTCTGCTCTTCAAGGTGGTTGGTCTGCAAACACAGATATTGCTGCTGAAATAAAAAAAGAAACTGGGATCGAGGGACCAATTGAAGCTCATGCTCGATTTGAGCAGCTAAACTTCCTACTAACAGTGGCCAAGGAAATCGAAAAACATAACCCATCTGCAACCCTCATTCAGTGTTCTAACCCTGTCGCCGAAGCAGGGACCATTATTAGTCGGTTGACAAAGGTAAATTTCATTGGAGTGTGTCACGGTTCAAAAAAAATGGAACAAGTCTTCGGGCTTCTAGGAATGAAACCAGATGAAACCGAATCAATTATCGCAGGAATTAATCATAATCTGAGGCTTTTAGACTTTAAACATCGTGGCGAAGATGCGTATCCTCGACTAAAAAAGTGGGCTGATGATGTAGCTCCAAAATATTGTAAATACGTCTTGGCATACCTTGAGGGCCAAGACTATCAATTATCACCCGCTGCATTCAAAATGTACAAACATTTTGGACTATTCCCAGTTGGTGATACCGTGCGTGCAAGTCAACCGCATATGCACAGATGGCACAAAAATTTTCAGCTAGAGCAACAGCTTTATGGGCCAGTGGGTGGGCGTGATTCCAGACCAGGTTTTATTGGTAAGATGAATCAAAGACAGCAAAACTCAGATGGTATCGAATTGGCAGCGAATGGAAAAATTCCTGTTAGTGATCTGTTTCCTGAACAATACAGCGAGTGGCAAGTAATTCCCATCATAGTGTCAATGGTGACAAACGTCACCTCAACCCAGATAGTAAATATAACTAACAACGGTGCCATTCCTCAACTGCCTGATCATTTAATTGTTGAGCTGCCAGCCAAAATAAATAAAAGTGGTATCTCAGTTGAAGGTCCATACCTCTTCCCAAAGAAAATAGTTGACGAAGCCCTGATGCCACATCTTAGCCAGATTGAAAGACATGTGACTGCATTTTGTAACCACGACGCCAGCCTTTTAGTCACTCAGATACTACAAAATCAATCTGTCAAATCAATCTCTGTCGCTAAAAAAATATTGAACATATGGCTTAAACACGATCCCAATATGAAAACATATTATAATTTATAAATATAATGTTTTCTGACAGGTTTATCTCAATGAATTGTAAAAAAACATGCTCGGTGGTTGTTGTTGCCTCAAGATCTAGCTCTAACTCCAAGCACTAATTTTGACTTATAGTACAATATCTCATGTCCAATCTTAGTATCGCCATTGTTGGTCTTCCCAATGTTGGTAAATCAACCCTATTTAATGCGCTCCTTGGTAAAAAAGTCGCCGATGCCTCCAATTATCCTTTCTGTACTATTGATCCCAATGTCGGAGTCGTCGAAGTTCCCGATCACAAACTCCCTGTTTTGGGCGATATCGTCAAAACCAACAAAATAGTTCCGGCTATTGTTGAGTTTGTCGACATTGCTGGTCTCGTCAAAGGTGCCAGTACTGGTGAAGGTCTTGGCAACAAATTTTTAACCAACATCCGTGATTGCGATGCTATCTGTCATGTTGTCCGTAACTTTTCTGACCCCAATATTATTCGAGAGGGTTCTGTCGACCCCCAAGGTGATTTTGAAGTCATTTGTACCGAATTAATAATTAAAGACTTAGAATCAGTCGATAAATACCTTAGCTCCTATAAAAATAACCCCAAAGAAAGTAAGACCAAAAAATTTGCTTTTGCTGGCAAGCTTAAAGCCGAATTAGAAAAGGGGATATTGACTA
Source organism: Candidatus Shapirobacteria bacterium (assembly GCA_041658955.1). Taxonomy (GTDB): domain Bacteria; phylum Patescibacteriota; class Microgenomatia; order UBA12405; family UBA12405; genus UBA2283. The sequence goes on along the minus strand of JBAZZE010000008.1, from coordinate 9,826 downwards.
TTAACATGGTTCTCGATGACGAAGAAAAACAATTTGCCAAGGAATTCTTTTTACTCACTAACAAGCCTTACTTTATTGTCGCCAATGTCGATGAGGACACTTATCAAAATATTAGTAATTTTCAAACCTCTCTCGAAAACGTCATTCCCGTCTGTGCCAAGGTTGAATTTGAATTATCTGAACTACCCAAAGAAGACCAAGTTAATTATCTTAAAGAGTTGGGTGTAGAGTCCTCTGGACTCGAGCGGGTTATCCAAAAAGCCTACAATACTCTGGGTCTCCAGTCATATTACACCGCCGGCGTCAAAGAAGTTCGTGCTTGGACTATTCCAGTTGGCAGTACTGCTCCTCAAGCCGCCGGAGTCATCCATACTGACTTTGAAAGGGGATTTATTATGGCCGAAATTATTTCCTACTCAGACTTCGTTGCCAACAATGGTTGGGAAGTAGCCAAAACTAAGGGTCTCCTTCGTCATGAAGGTCGAAGTTATGTGATGCATCCCGATGATATTGTTGAATTTAGGTTTAATGTATAATATCTCACTATGTCAGCAACCCCTAACCTTATCGAAGTAACCATTCTTCCCGCTCAACACTTTATAGATCTGGGTGTCATGTACGCATCTAGTCCATTAGTCCGAGGCGATTGCTCTACTTCCATTGCCCAAGTTGTCATTCGCAAAGAAGACGGTGGTATCTACTCAATAAGTTATCGCCAACCGCTTCCAAACGAAGCCAACAAGTAGTGAATAAAATACTCATAATTTCTGGTCCAACAGCTACAGGAAAAACTGATCTCGCTGTCAAGATAGCCGCAACAGTTGGTGGTGAAATTATTTCTGCTGATTCTCGTCAAGTGTATAAAGGTTTAGATATTGGGGTTGGTAAAGACCACCCCCTTGGCACCCCAATCCATTTAATAGATGTAGTTGACCCCTCTTTTCGATTTTCTGTCGCTACTTATCAAGCTTTAGCACTTCAAAAAATTAAAGATCTCCATCGTCAAAATATTCTCCCAATTGTTGTGGGGTGTAGTGGGCTTTATATTGATTCAATTATTAGTCAAAAATACTCAAACTTTGGGACCAATAAAAACAGTTTACTCAGGTTTTTTTTGGAAAAGCTTCCCACTTCAGTTTTAAAATTTTTACTAAGTTATTTAGATAAAACTACTTATCAGAAATTAAATAACTCTGATATTAACAATCCTCGAAGATTAGTCAGAAAAATTGAAATCAAGTTATTAAGAAATAAAACAATAAATTTTCCTCCACCAGAAGAAAAGTTTGATATCTTCCATGTTACTCTTACCGCTCCTAATGCTTTCCTATTTCCTCGAATTGATAAACGAGTTCATAAAAGAATCGAAATCGGTCATCTTCAGGAGCTTGATACTCTATTAGCGAAATATAAGTGGACTGACCCAGGACTCGAAGTTTCTTGCTACCATGTTTTCCAAGATTACTATCATCACAAAATTAATCTTCAAAAAGCTATTGAGTTGTGGAAGTTTGCCGAGCATGCTGATGCTCGACATCAAAAAACTTGGTTTAAACAATACCACTCAGCTCATGTTGTTGATATAACCAAGGCTAAAAATATCCGGTCAATCACAAAAATAATTGGTCAATGGTACAATGAAATTAATCATTAATTATCTTTATTAATACCATTATGAAACCCCAAAAAGTTGAGATCACCTACAAGACCATCATCTTTACTGTCGGTTTTATTCTCGGACTTTGGTTTGTCTGGTATATTCGAGACATCCTTACATTGGTTTTTCTTAGTTTGATGTTCATGGAGGTTTTAAACCCTTCAGTAACTGGGCTCCAGAAGTATAAAATTCCCCGTTTTGTATCTATCATCTTGATCTACTCGATTGTCTTGTCTTTTATTGGCTTTACTCTAGCTTGGATAATCCCAATCTTGGTCAATGAAACTTCTGGATTAATTAGTGCTCTTCCTTCGATTTTAACCAATATAAAATTCATGGGTTTTACCGCCGTCGATTTATCTTCGCAGTTTAAATTTCTCGAATCAATCCCTTCGGACGTTGCTCGGACAATCATTGCCTTTTTCTCAAATCTTTTAAATGGTCTATTAGTTTTTGTGATGACTTTTTATTTACTTTTAGAAAGACCCCATCTAGATCACTATGCCGCTAAAGTTTTTGGCCCAAAAGGTCAAAAATTAGTGAAAGAAATTTTTACCCGATTAGAGGTTCGTCTGGCCAGTTGGGTAAACGGAGAACTAATTTTAATGACCAGTATCGGTATTCTGTCCTATCTTGGCTACATTTCCTTGGGACTAAATTATGCTCTGCCACTTGCCCTTATAGCTGGTATGTTGGAAGTTGTCCCCACTGCAGGACCTATTCTCGCAACTGTTCTCGCTGCATTGGTTGGGCTTACCTCAACCCCAATAACAGCTGTTTTTGCCACTATCTGGGGAATCATTGTTCAGCAGTTAGAAAATAACTTTATCGTCCCCAAAATTATGAGCGCTGCAGTTGGCCTTCATCCTGTGGTTACCATCCTGACTATAACCGCCGGTGCCAAAATTGGTGGAGTTGGTGGAGCACTTCTCGCAGTCCCTATATTTCTAACAGTCGAAACCATCGTCAATGTGATTATGGATCAGGAAAAAAAGCCTTCCAAGTAGGCCGATAAGCCGAATTCTGTTTAGGAGTCATTTATCTATTCTCTTTACCTGAGACTCTCAAAAGCTAGATATTAACGTCTCGACTTAAGATTTCCACCGGAGGGATGCTCGTTTCACCTCAGGTAATTTGCTTGCGCAAATCACCTTACTCGTCTCTGTAGCATTGCCCCTAGCTCACGCCAGGATCTAAATATTCGATCTCCGTGCTTTTAGTGGTTCGGACTTTCCTTCCCGATATTCTCGGGACAGACCCCTCGGCCTCTTGGAAGTAAAATATTTTACCAAATTTTAGGCAAATAAAAATCCCCCCTGATTTCACATCAAAGAGGGGATCTTATTAGGAAAACCTATAGTAAAGCTGCATCTGCAGCGGACAAAATCTTGAACATTTTTGTTCCGGTTTCTGGATCGACTGCTTCGGCTGCTGGTCTTCCATTCTTCAACATAACTTTCTTTACCTTACTGACGTCTACCTCGACTGATTTTCGAGATTTTACAGAATAAAATTTAATTACTGGCATCTAATTTCACCTCCTAAAAAATTAATAATTAACGGTTATTTTGGAAAAAAATATCACTAACACAATTCCAATGCACAGCAGACTAATAATGGCACTCTTTATCAAATCCTTTTTTAAAAAATTTTCTTGATTCATTTGGCTTCAAAGCCAGTATAGCACGATCGAAAATAAAACAACAACGAGCCTACTTCAGCTCACGCTTTTGTTACAATTAAAGTGTTATGACACCTTTCCTTTTTATTATCATATTTCTCAACACTGCCTGGCTTGTCTATCTTACCTATATTGTTTATAAAAAAATTCTAAAAACTCCAGCCTCAAACCAACCTCCGGTTTTTGTATCAGGGTCAATAAAACTTCAGCTTGTCAGATTTAATCCTTTTAACGATGTCGGAGGGGATCAAAGTTTTATTTTATGTTTGTTGGACAAAACAAATACGGGTGTTATTATTACTTCATTGCATACTCGCGATTCTACCCGAGTGTACGCCAAGGCCATTAAAAACGGTTCCTGTGAATCACAATCACTTTCAAAAGAGGAAACGAAGGCCCTAATCAAAACTATTAACAGTTAAGAATCTTAATGAATAGCAAACTAATTCCACCAATTACCTATCTCGGAATATTTTTAGTATTTTCCGGTGCCTTTTATTTGTTATTCGCCAATATATTACCTGTTAAAAAAACCACTACTGACACCGGCACTGACACCCCAGTAGCCAATACTACCGCCACACCAGCAAAAACTGGTGTCATCTCCTTCACTGGCCCCAAAAATGTTGCTTGTCCTCTTAACGGTGCCCTATACACCCAAGAAGAGCAAAAAATATGGCAAGAGCGTCGGCCGATGGCAGTCATGATTGAAAATCATTCCGATGCTCGTCCTCAATCAGGTCTAAATGGTGCTGATATTGTCTATGAAGCTGTCGCTGAAGGTGGAATTACCCGATTTATGGGTGTTTTTTATTGTGGAGCTGTTAGTAATGCCGCCACCAAATATGACGTTGGCCCGGTTCGTTCCGCCCGCACTTATTTCTTAGATTTAGCCTCTGAATATGCCGATTATCCACTTTATGCTCATGTCGGTGGCGCCAATTGTAGTGCCCCCAAAGACCCTGTTACTGGACGCCAAGCGGGTCCATGTACTACTAACAAAAAAGCTTTAGCTATTGAGCAAATTAGTGACTATGGTTGGAACAGTCAGGGTACTGCCAGCGATCTTTCTCAATTTGCCCTTTCTTACAAAGCCTGCCGTCGGGAACCCGAGCGAACTGGTGACGTCCGAGCTACAGAACATACCATGTATTGTTCGACTACTGAAATGTGGAATGTCGCCAAGGATCGTGGTTTAACTAATCAAACAGTAGCCAAAAAACAATCTTGGGACAAAAATTATCGATCTTGGACATTCAAACAAAAGGATGCTGCCGCCTCGACTATTACAACTCCCAAAGTTTCTTTTAATTTCTGGGAAGGTTATGGTGAATACAGCGTCACTTGGAATTACGACTCCGCTTCAAACCAATATCTTCGAAGCAACGGTGGTAAACAACACATCGATTTTAATACCAAAGAAGTTATTAACTCCAAAAACTTAGTCATTCAATTTACTAAAGAATCCAGATCTATCGATATTCATGGCCACAATCTTTATGACATGGTTGGTAGTGGAAAGGGAATTCTTCTACAAAATGGCACCAAAGAAGATATTACTTGGAGTAAAGCAAATCGTCTATCCCGAACCATATTTAAAGACAGCAAGGGTGCTGAAGTAAACTTCGTTCCTGGACGAGTTTGGGTCGAGATTTTACCCATTGGTAACAAAATTAGCTATGAAGGTCAGTCATAGTCTCGCTCATCTATTTACTTCTCAGACCAGGTTAAAGCTCATCAATCTGTTCTTCTATTCACCTGGTAGTTTGTTTTATGTCCGGGAATTAGTCCGCCTGACTCAAGAGGAAATAAATTCAGTAAGAAGAGAGCTCCAAAACCTCGAGAAACATTCAATAATCCAAAAAGAACAACGAGGTAATCGCCTCTATTATTGGTCAAATCCTAGTCATTATTTGTATTATGATTTGATAATTCTTGCTCATCAGCATTACGGTCTTGGTTCAGTAATTCAGGAAAATAAGTTAAAACTTGGCAAGATAAAATTCTTATTTTATAGTCAAGAATTTCTTACTCGTCCTGCTGATTCGAGTCATAGTGTCGATCTTTTATTGGTGGGCGATGTCTCTTTAAAATTAGTCGGTGATTACATCAAAACCGAAGAATCTACTATTGGTCGGGAAATAAATTATATGATTATGTCGGTTGATGAACTTCGTCTTCGACTAAATAAGCGTGACCCAGTTATGGTAGACTTCTTTCTAAATTATCCTGCTTTAATTATAGGTCAACCTGACAATCTGTCAAAATAAAATGCCGATAGTTAGAAAGATTATTAAAACAGGCAACAGTCTGGCGCTAACCATTCCTTCAGCCACAATTGGTGATTTTAATCTCAAAGAAGGTGATGTTTGTACTGTTACTGTCAACAAAACTCATTCTTCTATAACCTATCTTTTTAGCGGACATCCCCGCCAGCTTTCACTTATAACTAAATCATCTAAGTAACTATGTCTTCAGCAAATTCCCGCCAAAGAAATGTCTTCCTTACTATTTTGGGAATGACTTTTTTATGTTTGATTATAAATTTACCAGCCTCTCAGAAAGTAAGTCTTCATTGGGGTAAGCTAAATTTTGATCACACTTTTTATCGACCAGATTTCTCTTTTAAGATTGGTAGCTATCAATTCAAAAAAAATCTCGATCTTCGTTATGGACTAGACCTCGCCGGTGGCGCATCCCTGCTTTACGATATTGATACGACTAAAGTTCCGTCTGGAGATGTACCATCTGCCTTAGAGTCACTCAAGGGCAATATTGAGCGTCGGGTAAACCTTTTTGGCATTAGCGAAGCCAATGTTAAGCTAACCAATAATTCGGGTAAGAATCGACTTGAGGTTGAACTTCCCGGAATCGAAGACATCAACCAAGCCATAAACCTAATTGGACGAACAGCTCAACTCAGTTTTCGAGGAGAAGATACCAAGGTAACTGATGCCACCACCTCGGCGACATTTGCTCAAGCTTTTCCCAATGACACTGGTATAAATGGCGGACATCTAGTCAAATCAACTGTTCAAATAAATCCCAATGACTCACGCCCTGAAGTTGGACTCGAGTTCAACGCTGAAGGTACCAAGTTATTTGAAAAAGCTACCAAAGATTATCTAAATAAACGAATCGCTATCTTCTTAGATGATGTTCCGGTAACCTACCCAACTGTCCAGAATGTTATTCCCGATGGTAAGGCAGTTATTAATGGCCAATTCGACATCAAATCAGCAAAAGAACTTTCCGCCCAACTAAATGCTGGTGCCCTTCCTCTACCAATAAGTATCCTATCTCAGACAACTATTGGTGCTACCTTGGGCAAAGATACCATTCATAAAGGTGTGGTGGCTGGACTAATCGGTCTAATTGTTCTCTCACTATTTATGATTGGTAACTATGGGTTTTTAGGTCTTATATCAGTTCTTAGTCTATTCATTTATGGCCTAATAACCTTGACAATATATCGACTTATTCCCATCACTCTTACCTTCCCTGGAATTGTTGGTTTTATCCTCTCTATTGGTATGGCTGTTGATAGCAATATTCTTATTTTCGAACGATTTAAAGAAGAAGTTCGTGATGGTAAACCTTGGAATGTAGCAATGGAATTGGGTTTTGGAAAAGCCTGGGACTCAATTAAAGATGCCAACACCTGTACCATTATTACTGGATTAATTTTATTTAATCCCTTCAGTTGGAGCTTTCTTAATACTTCAGGTATGGTTAGGGGATTTGCCCTCACTCTAATCTTAGGTATTTTTATCAGTATCTTTACCGGAGTTTTTGTAACTCGTAATTTATTAAGAGTCTTAGCTAAAAAAAATAACCAACTATGAACATCATGAAATTTCGTCCTTTATTTTTATTTATCTCTCTAACACTTCTTGCCATTTCTGCTTTTTCCATAATTAAGTGGCAATTCAGACTTTCTTCCGATTTTACCGGAGGTTCTGTTTGGGAAGTTCAGTTTAGTAAAGACATCGCCAAGGCTGATGTAGAAAAAATCTTTAAAGAAACCAATTTAGATCTCCGTGACGCCCAATTTGACTCCAAAAAAGCCTCTTTGAAATTTGCCAATATCGATCAAAGCCAAAAAACATCACTCGATCAAAAATTCAAAAATTTAGATTCTGGGTATTTAGAACTAAAGTATGAAACTGTCGGTCCGATTCTGGGTAAAGAACTCATGCAAAAAACTTTAGTTGCTATCATTCTTTCTTCACTCGCCCTTTTGATTTTTATTGGCTCCAAGTTTAATGACTTTTCGTTTGGAATATCCGCTGTTTTAGCCATGCTTCACGACGCTTTTATTTTATTAGGAGCCTTCTCATTGTTAGGTCACTTTTTCGGGGCCGAACTAGATTCACTTTTTGTAACTGCTCTTTTGACTACGCTCTCTGCTTCTGTTCACGATACTGTCGTCACTTTTGACCGTATCCGTGAACTTCGTCAAAAGAATTTTCGTCTTGATTGGGAAAGCCTAGCCAACTCAGCAGTGTCCGAGGTAATTGTTCGTTCTATTAATAACTCCATGACCATTATTTTCATGTTGTTGTCCCTAGTCTTATTAGGTGGAGCTATCACCAAGTGGTTTTCCCTAGCTCTGTTAATTGGAGTTGTCTGTGGTACATATTCCAGTACTGGAGTCGCTATTCCCTTAGTACTTCTCTTCAAGAAAACAAAGACAGTTACTAAAACAAACTAGTTTTCAATAAACTTTTTGACCTTTTCTATTAGGAGTTCTCTTTCGTTTAATTTTGGGTCAATCTCAACTTCGGCAAACAAACTATCTAGGATGTCGCCGACTTTTCGACTTGGTTTAATTCCTAAAATTTTCATCACATCGTTACCATCTACTTTAAGGTCTTTGACTGAGAAAGGTTGTTTTTGAACTTCTATAAAACGTTTTTTAAGAAGTTCCCAGCGCCACGATGTTTCTTTAGCACCACTTCCAACTCTATCAGCTCTTCGTAGATCGATCATATCTTGTAAGTACTCCGGAGTTACGTTTCGAATTAATCGTCGCACTGCGCTGTCTGTCTGCATTTCAGATGCTGTAAACATATGCCACCGGACCAATCGAAATAATTTGTCTGATTCTTTATTTGATAATCGGAGTCGCTTGCCTATCCGATTAGCAATTCTTGACCCCACAATATCGTGATTATGAAATGTATTTGTGCCGTTAATTACTTTCATTACTTCTGGTTTACCAATATCGTGTATTAGAGTGGCCAAGCGGGTGAGTGGATCAGTACTTTCACAATTCTTCAAAGCTTCTAAACTATGTGTATATACGTCATAAATGTGATGACCCCGTTGTTTCATACCTTCAGCAGCCAAAATTTCTGGCATGAGCTGCACCAACAAACCCGCCGATTTTAAAAGTTTAACTCCGTCGACTGCATGACTGCTACCCAATATTTTAAACAGTTCTTCTCTCACTCTTTCACCAGCAATTTTATTTATCGACTCAGCGTTAATTTGCATCGCTTCAAAAGTTTTCTCTTCGATTACAAACTCGATTTGACAGGCAATCCTCACTGCTCTCATCATTCGTAGAGCATCCTCTTTAAATCTTTCATCGGCAATCCCCACCGCCCTAATTAATTTCTGTTGTATATCATCCTTTCCACCATAGATGTCTATCAACTGGCCATTAATATCAACAGCCATCGCATTAATTGTAAAATCACGTCGTTTTAAGTCTTCGTTAATAGTTTTACCCCACTCAACTTTATCCGGATGTCTGCTATCGGTATACTCTCTTTCAGTTCGGTAAGTGGTTACTTCAAAAATTTCCCCACCCCTAAGTACGATACTAAAAGTCCCATAAACATTTTCACAAAAACTATTTTTGGGAAATAGTTTTTTCATTTCATCTGGAGTTATGTTGGTGGCAAAATCCCAATCTTTTACCTCACGGTTGAGTAACAAATCTCGGACTGCTCCACCCACCACAAAAATCTGCGCACCGGAGTCGCAAAACACCTTCATTACCCTTAAAACTTTAGCTGGTAGCTTTATGTCCATAGGTTATTTTACCCTAACTTTGTTAAAATATTTTCGTGACCAATTTATTTAGTGACTTAGGTGGTGTAGTTTATAGCTTTGACTCAACTCTCGATCCTCTCAAACATCAGTCGATTTTTAATGAATTATTGCAAAAAAACAATTTGGACAAAGCTTCACTTAAAACAATCCTCGAATTTGAGTGGAATTCGATTTTAAAAGGGGATTTAAAAATATATCCCATAAAATCAGGTATCGACAATTTGCTAGAAAATCAAAAAATATCCAAACTAATAATTATTTCGACCTCCTTAGTCAAAACTTCAAAATTAATTTTAGACACCTTAAATATACCCACAGTTGGCGTTGAGGTTTTTGATATTTCTGACTTTGGTTCTAAAAAAGATAAAAAAGCCTGGCAACAAATATTTATGGAATACACCCGTGTCGATGTTATCGTCGAAGAC